>NZ_JBITWL010000040.1:0-27076 GCF_044543825.1 Gordonia sp. NPDC062954
GCTGGAATGTTTTGTGTCTCAACACCACCAATCATTCCAGCTCAGAGGGCATTTTCACGTTATCGACACCCCGGATTCATCCACGGATCCAGGCTCAGGGAGCAAGTGGTGACGCTCGGCTAGCGCCTCGCTCCTCAGGGAGCAAGTGGTGACGCTCGGCTAGCGCCTCGCTCCTCAGGGAGCAAGTGGTGACGCTCGGCTAGCGCCTCGCTCCTCAGGGACCAAGTTGGGCTCGGCGCCACAGACGCACGGGAACCCGCGACCGTTCCCTGAGGAGGCCCGGAGCTTGCGGAGGCCGTCACGAAGGGCCCTTCGTGACGCTCGGCTAGCGCCTCGCTCCTCAGGGGCCGAGTGGTGACGCTCGGCTAGCGCCTCGCTCCTCAGGGGCCGAGTGGTGACGCTCGGCTAGCGCCTCGCTCCGCAGGGACCGAGTGGTGACGCTCGGCTAGCGCTTCGGTTAGACCATCATCTCGGTGCTCGGTGGCCGATCAGCCTTCGGCGCCGAGGATCTGGATGACGAACACCAGGGTGTCGCCCTGTTCGATACCGGCCTGCGGGTTGCCCTCCGGGTAGCCGTCCGCCGAGGTCATCGCGACCGCAACGGCGGCGCCCACGTTCTGGCCGGCGATGGCCTTCTGGAAGCCGGTCACCACCCCGTCCAGCGGGAACTCCGCGGGTGTACCGCGTTCGTAGCTGCTGTCGAACACCGAGCCGTCGCGACCGTTGACGCCGAGGTAGCACACCGAGACGGTGGCGGTGTCCTCCACGATGGCGCCGGACGCGGGCACCAGTGTCTGCACGGTGGTCTCGTCGACCGAGAACGGTGTGGTGACCTCGACGGCGGGGGCGGCATCTTCGGTCGGAGCGGTCACCGCGATGGCGCCGGTCGCACCGTCGAACTCCCACGCCGGCGTCGCGGACGCGTCGGGAGTGCTGGAGGGACAGGTCGTCACCGCGACGGTGCTCGCCGCCGCCTGCCCGGACGACTCGGCTGCGGTGTCGTCGGTGGAGTTGCAGGCGCTCAGCGCCAGGGTCAGCAGCAGGGTAGAGGCCAGCGCCGCTCGGCGCACCGTGAACATGTCCGCAACGCTACCGACCGAGTCGGCAATAACGGACACCGGCTGTCCGGGTGACCGGGCAGGATGGAGACACTGGCCCGACTCGCCGGCCGGTGGCGGTCAGGCGCGCGGACGTGCGATGCAGCGGTCCGCGGATGAACACTCGTGGGAAGTGAGGCAGACATGTCCCGGGATATCCAGGTGACGATCGACTGCGCCGACCCGGGTCGGCTGGCGGAGTTCTGGAGTGCGGTGTTGGGCTACCAGGTGCAGAGCCCGCCGCCCGGGTTCGATTCGTGGGATGCGGCCCTCGACGCCCTCGGGGTTGCGCCGGATCGACGCAACGACGCGTCGGGCATCGTGGACCCCGATGGCGATGGGCCGCGGATGTTCTTCCAGCGTGTCCCCGAGGCCAAGGTCGTCAAGAACAGGCTGCACCTCGATGTGCGTGCGGCACCCGGCCTCGTGGGCGCCGAGCGGATGGCGGCGCTGGAAGCCGAGTGTGCCCGGTTGCTGGAGTTGGGGGCCGCGCGCATCGCGCGGCACGAACCGGCGCCACCATTGCAGGGTGGCCACATCGTGATGGCCGACCCCGAAGGCAACGAGTTCTGCCTCGACTGAACTCGGGCCCGCTCATCGGTTTGCGCGTCAGCGGACGGGCAGGGACCCGTCGCGACGTAGGACGAAGAAGTAGGGGCGATCAGCTCCCTTCAGATCCATTGCTCCCAGCACCGCCTCATCCGAGAGTCGCCGGAACACGTCATTGATCGGCAGTTGGTCGTAGAGCATCGTTGCGGTGTCCACACCGCGGTACCGCGTGGTGCGCAGACGCGCCTTGGCGGAACGGGCTCGCCACAGCAGTCGCGTGGCGGCAATGGGTTTCGCGAACGACAGCGTCTTGATCGACGGCGCCTGCGCTGCCAGCGGCACCCCGCTGAACGCGAGGGCCGGATTCATCGGCCAGAGCGCCTGGCCGTCGGGGGTGGGAAACAGCAGCGGATGCACGGTCTCGGCGTCGACGAACTGTTTGCCCCACCACCCGCTCGCGGCCAGCAAACCGTCCATCAGGTGATCTGTCGGCAGTTCCGCGCCACGCCACGTGCCGATCATGAAATCGGTCTCGACGGCGGGGGATGCGTCGAAGAGGTCGAGTGCGTCGGCCGTGTTGGACGGAACGGTGTCCATCAGCTCGGTCAGGTGCATGTGCCGATCGTACGCACCAAGGCACAGGTTCACCATCGTGTGTCAACGTCATGTGGGCTCGGTCGGACGGCGGTGGGTCACCGGCAGACAGCGCCCTCCGATGCCGAGGTCACCAGCTTCGAGTACTTCGCCAGCACTCCGCGGGTGTAGCGCGGAGGTAGCGGCGCGAAGTCGTCGGCTCGCTGCGCCAATTCGTCCGCGTCGACCAGCAGATCGAGCGTGCCCGTGCCCACGTCGAGGCGGATCCGGTCGCCGTCGCGCACCAGCGCTATGGGTCCACCGTCGACGGCCTCGGGAGCCACATGCCCGACACACAGGCCGGTGGTGCCGCCGGAGAATCGGCCGTCGGTCATCAGCAGCACATCCTTGCCCAGGCCGGCGCCCTTGATCGCCCCGGTGATGGCAAGCATCTCGCGCATACCGGGTCCGCCCTTGGGGCCCTCGTAGCGGATCACGACGACGTCGCCGGCGGTGATCGTGCCGTCCTCGAGGGCGTTCATCGCGGCCCGTTCACGGTCGAAGACCCGCGCGACCCCCTCGAAGACGTCGGAGTCGAAACCGGCCGACTTCACCACGGCGCCCTCCGGCGCGAGTGACCCCTTGAGGATGGTGATCCCGCCGGTGGGATGAATGGGCTCGCTGGTGGCGCGCAACACCAAACCATCGGGGTCGGGAGGAGCGATGTCGGCGAGGTTCGCGGCGACGGTCTCGCCGGTCACCGTGAGACAGTCGCCGTGCAGGAGGTCGGCGTCGAGCAGCGCCTTCATCACGACGGGTACACCGCCGATCCGGTCGACATCGGTCATCACATGACGGCCGAACGGTTTGACGTCGGCCAGGTGCGGCACCTTGGCGCCGATGCGGGCGAAGTCGTCGAGCGAGAGCGGAACCTCGGCCTCATTGGCGATGGCGAGCAGATGCAGCACCGCGTTGGTGGACCCGCCGAACGCCATGACCACCGCGATGGCGTTCTCGAACGCCTCGCGGGTCATGATGTCGCGCGCGGTGATCCCGCGGCGAAGCATCCGCACCACCGCCTCGCCGCTCTCGCGTGCGTAGCGGTCGCGACGTCGATCTGGGGCCGGGGGAGCGGCACTGCCCGGTAGCGACATTCCCAATGCCTCTGCGGCACTTGCCATCGTGTTCGCCGTGTACATTCCGCCGCAGGCGCCCTCACCCGGACAGATCGCGCGCTCGATGGTGTCGACGTCCTCCCGGCTCATCAATCCGCGTGCGCACGCGCCGACCGCTTCGAAGGCATCGATGATCGTCACCTGCCGTTCGGCCCCGTCGGACAGGGTGGCGTAACCCGGCATCGTGGAACCGGCGTAGAGAAACACGTTCGCCAGATCGAGCCGGGCCGCCGCCATCAACATGCCGGGCAGCGACTTGTCGCAGCCGGCGAGCAGCACCGAGCCGTCGAGACGTTCGGCGTTCATCACGGTCTCCACGCTGTCGGCGATCACCTCGCGTGACACCAGCGAGAAATGCATACCCTCGTGGCCCATGGAGATGCCGTCGGACACCGAGATCGTCCCGAACTCCAGCGGATACCCGCCGGCGGCGTGCACCCCTTCCTTGACGGCCTTCGCGAGGCGGTCGAGGGAGAGATTGCACGGGGTGATCTCGTTCCACGACGAGCCGACGCCGATCTGCGGTTTGACCCAGTCGTCATCGCCCATCCCGACGGCGCGCAGCATGCCACGCGCTGCGGTCTTCTCGAGCCCGTCGGTGACGTCGCGACTACGTGGCTTGATGTCGATGTCGGTGTCGGGCTGAGTTGGCTTGGTCATGACCGCAACCCTAGTGCTGTGGTCGGGTGATCGGTGGCGTCACTCGGTGAAAGCGCGCATGGCGGCCTCCACGACCGCTGATCCGCGGGTGTGTGCGGAAAACTGAGCACGCTGCCGGGTGGCGCCGTTACCGTGCCGAGCCAGGCGGGCCACATACTGTGTGATCTGATCGCGGTCCCCGAGGGTTCCCAGACTCGGGTCGATGTCGTCGATGAGCCCGGCGGCCATGTCGCGTGCGGCTGCGGGCCGCTGCGTCAATACATCGATCCCGTCACCGTCGATACCGTCGTGGGCCGCCTTCCAGAGTGCTGCGGAGAGGACCGCGGCGTCGATCTCAGGTGCGGCCCGACCGGCGGCAAGGTCGACGGTCGCCGTCATCACCAGTGCCCGCACGATCGTGGCGAGGGCTGCGGCGTCGGCCGCGGACTGCTGGACGTCGCCGATTCTGACCTCGACCGTCGGCAGATGATCCGACGGCCGGATGTCCCAATAGACCATGTGGTCGTCGAGGATGGCTCCCGAGGACACGAACATGTCGACGAGCTGTTCGAAATGTTGCCGGGAACGCAGGTGCGGGGGCGGACCCGACGCCGGCCACCGGTTCCACAGCACCGACCGCCAACTGGCGTGCCCGGTGTCGGCATCGCGGTAGATCGCCGAATTGGCCGACAGCGCGAGTAGCACCGGAAGTCGCCGTCGCAGATGGTTGCTGACGCCGACGGCGACGTCGCGGTCGACGACCCCGACGTGGATGTGACAGCCGGAGATGCCCTGCTCGTGGGCGAGCATGCCGAAGTGTTCGCCGATGCGCCGGTATCGCTCGGTGTCGGTGATCGGGAAGGCATCGGGCACCGTCGGTGGCACGCCGGTCGCGATGACGCCAACGCCCACTTCATGTGCGGCGGCCGACACGACCGACCGCAGCTGTCGCAGTTCGGCGAGTACCTGTCGACTCGTCGAACACGCCGACGTCGCGATCTCCACCTGGCAGGTCGTCAGCTCCAGATCCAGCCGCACGCCGCGACGTGCAGCTGCCTCGGCCACCTCGCGGTTACGCCCCACCGGATGACCGGTGGACCTGTCGACCAGGATGAACTCCTCCTCCACACCGATCGTCGGCACCGCGGTGGAGTCGGTACCGTCGGTGGTCGAGGCGTCGGCGGGACCCATCACACAATCCTACGGTCGAGGTGACCGGGCGGATTCTGCACGCCGACAAGCACGGATACGACGAAGGGGAGGTACGCGTGGCAGCAGTTGACGTCGGCATCCGATCGGAGATGACCCCGGAGGAAGCGTGGCAGTTGGCCTCCGATCTGCACCGGTTCTCGGAGTGGATGACGATTTTCGGAGGTTGGAAGAGTGAGGTCCCCGACGAGATCGACGAGGGAACCGAGGTCTCTTCGCTGATCAAGGTCAAGGGCTTTCGCAATGTCATCCACTGGCAGGTCACCTGCTACGAGGAACCCACCGCGATCGCGCTGTCCGGTACGGGTCGGGGCGGTGTCCACATCGATCTCACGATGCGGGTCGACGAGGTCGACGCCGGATCCCGCTTCAGTCTGAACGCGGCGTTGCGGGGCGGACTGCTCAATGGTCCGGTGGGCCGGTTGGTAGCTCGCATGATGGAGTCCGACGTACGTGAATCCATCGAGAATCTGGCTCAGCTGGGTGGGACGCCGGAGGGGCGCTGAGCGGGCTCGCGGCTCAATTGTCGGTCCCACCCGCCCCGTGGATGCTCGCCACTTCCCGGCGCTGGCGGATGTCCAGTTCCGCACGACCCAGCGAGACAGTGATCGTGCCGCTCATGGTCGGTTGTTGCCTCCTGCGTTTCCGGTGGTGCGAGCCTGTGCGAAGTAGCGCCGCAGTGCCACCGCCGAAATGACAGCACTGGTGCCGGCCACCCCGATGAATGTCGGATCCGACAGACGCGCACGTCCCGTATACAGCAGGCCGGTCGCCGCGGCCGCATTCATCGACGCCCACACCAGGTTGAGCGCCGGAGAGGAATCGCCCACCCCCGGCGGGTCGGCGAACGGTGTCGGGAACGGTTTGCCGGTGACCGCATGGGCGAGGTGCGGTATCGCGTTGGTGGCGAAGGCTCCGGCGGTTCCAGCGATGAGTACGGCACGAAGACCGGGCATGACGCTCCTCTCGGTTGGGCTGGTGTCGCGCCGCCAGCCTAATCAGGTCCGACGTCCGGTTGCCCGCGTCTGATCACCGCTCGTCGCGGGGATCGTCGTCCAAGTCCCGGCCCCGGTCACCGGTGATGAGGTGATCGAGGATGTCGGTGGTCGCCTCGGCGGCCAGCGAGAAGGGTTCCAGCACGATGTCGGCGCCGGCAGCGCGCAATTGCTCGGCGTCGTGCGGATGGTGTGCGGTCATCACCACGTGACCGGTGTAGCCGTGATGGCGAAGGGCGTGCAGCAGCGCATGATTGGCGTCCATCGTCGGGATCGTGCTGATGATGAAGCGGGCCCGCGTGAGCGGCAGTGTTTCCAGGAAATGCAGATCTGAGGCACTGCCGTACACCGATGTCACGCCCGGGCGCGAGTTGGCGGCGAGCCGGTGGGGGTCGAAATCGACGGCGAGCACCCGGTGTCCGGCGGCGCTGAACTCGTCGGCGATGTGACGGCCGAATCGGCCGAGCCCGTACAGGATGGCGTCGACGTCGAGTTCGGTGCCATCGGGTGGTTGATGTCGCTTCGGGGAGCGGTCCAGAATTCCCAGCCACCGTTCGAGATACCGGTAGAGCCGGTGGGAGAACAGGATCAGATACGTCGATCCGCCGATCGTGACGAGGGCGACGACGGTGATCACGCTCGACGTGGTGTCGGTGATGTGTCCCAGTCCGAGGCCGAGCGCGGCGAGGATGAGGGAGAACTCGGAGATCTGCCCCAGCGGTAGCCCGGTCATGAAGCCGACTTCCGGCGGATATCGCTGCACAGCCATCAGGATCATGATGATCAACGGTTTGCCGATCAGCACGAACAGCGACAGGACCACGATCTCTGCGATGCGACCCGAAGCATCGGCGAAATTCAGCCCGGCGCCGAGGTCGAGGAAGAAGAACAGCAGCATGAAGTCGCGCAGACTCACCAGTCGGGCGCCGAGCGCATCGCGGTAGGGCGTGGCGGCCAGCGACACCCCGGCCAGGAAGGCACCGACCTCGGAGCTGAAGCCGAGCGCCTCGGTTCCGGCGGCGAGTGCGATGGCGTAGGCGACGCCGAACAGCACCAGCAGTTCCTGGGACCTCGCCACCTGATGGAGCAGCCAGGGCAAGACGAATCGCATCAGCAGTGCGATCCCGACCAGTAGCCCGATGCCCTTGGCCAGCACCAGCGCCACACTCACCACCATGGGGTCGTCGGTGTCGTGGCCGAACGCGTTGATGGCGATCATCACGACCACGACGACGAGATCCTGCACGATCAGCAGGCCTACGGCGATTCGGCCGTGCAACTGCTCGATCTCGCGGTTGTCGGAGAGGAGTTTGACGATGATGATCGTCGACGAGAACGTCAGGGCCATCGCGACATAGAAGGAGGCGACAGCGGACATCCCGAACGCGAGGCCCAGCAGATAACCCACGACGCCGCTGATCACCACCTGTCCGATGCCGGTGATCAGCGCCACCGGCCCCGTGGTCCGGATGAGGTTCATGTCCAGGCGCAGACCGACCAGGAACAGCAGGATCGCGATGCCGAGGCGGGCCAACAGATCGATGGTCTCGTTGGTGGTGACCCAACCGGTACCGGTGGGCCCCACCAGGATGCCGACGCCGATGAACGCCACGATCATCGGTTGACGCAACTTGGTCGCCAGCAGGCCGGCAACCGCCGCGATGGCCAGGATGCCTGCGATCAGCACGAAGTCGTGCGGTTCCCCCACGCTGAAACTCTTCCGTCCGACACTCTGTCCCTAAACCTAACTCGGCAACCGGACCGGGCGCGTCACCCCGACGCAACGAGTTGCCGGCGAGCGTGCCGCCCGACCGGAATGGCCCGCCCCGAACACTGGTTGCCCATGACATGACCGAACACGACTTCGATCCCCGTGACCTGATCGCCGAGACCCGGATCGGCATCCTGGCAACCATCAAGGGCAGTGGTCTCCCGCAACTGTCTCCGGTGACGTGCGTCTATGACCGCGACGACGACACCATCTATGTCTCGATGACCGAGGGTCGGGCCAAGACCGCCAATCTGCGCCGAGACCCGCGGGCCGCGGTCGAGTTCACCGGACCCGACGGATACACCTGGGCGACGGCGGAGGGGCAGGTGACGTTGCTCGGACCCGCTGATGCCCCCGACTCCGCGGAGGTCGACGCGCTCGTCGAGTACTACCGTCTCGGAGCCGGGGAACATCCCGACTGGGACGAGTACCGCGAGGTGATGGTCGCCGACCGTCGCGTGCTGATGGTGTTGAAGGTCTCGCACGTCTACGGAGCCAAACTGCGGTGATGATCAGCCGCGACGAATCCCCGTGACCATACCGATCGGCACATTAGAGTGACTCACGACAGCACGCGACCTGCCTTACCCAGGAGATCCGATGCAGTGGTTCGTGGACAGTCCGTTACTCACTCTCTTCTTCTGTGTCGGCGTCGGGGCGCTGATCGGCCGGATCCCGTTCGGGCCGGTGTCCTTCGGTCCGGCCGGTGCTCTGTTCGTGGCGCTCGCGCTATCGGCGATCGATGAAGACGTCGCCCTACCGCAGATCGTCACGAACCTGTCGCTGTGCGTCTTCTGCTACATGGTCGGCATCGCCGCGGGACCATCATTCGTCCGCGCGTTGCGCACCGGTTGGAAACCCGTGTTGGTGTCGGTCGTGGCGATCATCGCCATGGCGGGCACCGCTCTCGGTCTGGGCAAGGCACTCGGTTTCGACATCGGGACCATCGCCGGTGCGTTCGCGGGGGCGGGCACCGCGACGGCCGCGCTCGGTGCGGTTCAGCAGCAACTCGCCGACGGCGGCGAGATCCCGCCGGAACCCGCAATCGGGTACGCGGTGGCCTATCCGATCACGGTGCTGCTGACGATCCTGGCGTGTGCCTATCTGATCGGCGCGGGCCGACGCCGGCCCACCGCCGAAGACCGGGAGAAAATCGCGCCCATCGTGATCCGCACCCTGGAGATCGTGGGGGAGCCGGATCTGACCGTGCACGGGTTCGGCGAACGCTACGACGCGGTGGTGTCGCGATTGACCCGCGACGGGAGCACGGTCGTCGCTCATGACGCCGAACAACTCAAGGCCGGAGATCTGCTCACGGTCACCGCCCGCGAGGACGTCGTCGACGCGTTGGTGACCGATCTCGGACGCCAGACCGGTGACGAGTTCTGGCGGGACCGGTCCGACATCGATTTCCGTCGAATCATTATGTCCAACCGCACCCACGCGGGCCGGCAGCTACACGAATTGCGTCTCGAGGAGCGGTTCGACGCCGTCGTCAGTCGGGTGCGCCGCGGCGACGTCGATCTGATCGCGACTCCCGATCTGGTGTTGCAGACCGGGGATCGGTTGCGGGTGACCGCGCCACGCGACCGTCTGGCCGACGTGGCCGCCGATCTCGGGGACTCCGAACGGACCGCCGGTGACATCAATCCGATTGGGCTCGGGCTCGGTCTGACGATCGGTCTCGTTCTGGCGTTCGTGGAGATCCCGATGCCCGGCGGCGGGACATTGGTGCTCGGAACGGCGACGGCGCCGCTGATCGCCGGTGTGGTGCTCGGGGCGTTGGGCCGGACGGGTCCCATCGTCTGGACGTTGCCGGGCAACGTGTCGAACACGCTCAACCAGTTCACCCTGATGGTGTTCTTGGTGGCGGTCGGCACCGGTGCCGGGTCAGGGCTGGTGGACGCACTCGCCGACGATGGACTGCAGTTGGTCCTGCTCGGCGTCGCCATTTCGGCGGCGCACGCACTGATCTGTGTATTCGCGCTGCGGTCGTTGCTGCAGTACGGCACCGCCCGCGCGCTCGGCGGTCTGACCGGTTCGCAACTCAACCCGGCGCCCTACGCGTACGCGATGGGCAAGGTGCCCGATCAACGGGTGGCGCTGGGCTACGCGGTGCTCTTCCCGGTCAGCATGATCATCAAGGTGTTCATCGCCCAGATGATGGTGGTGTATTTCTGATCGCGACCAGGAACCTGGTCGGGTGTCAGCCGGTGGCCGCCTCGGTGGTCGGGGCGGGCATCGTCGATTTGGTCAGTGCGATGTCCGACGCCGTGGTCAGTTCGCCGTCGTCGTCGGGTTGCTCGAAGATCGCCCGTGCCGAAGGGCCGGACAAGTCGAGGGTGGCGATCGTGTTGCCGAAGATCGGTCCGTTCACCTTCGTCCAGGTCATCGGCAGTGCCGCTGCGCCACGGTATCGCGCCCACCGTCGGGTCATGCGCGCAACCCATGACGACCATCCGGCGATGAACATCGGTTTGACGTAGGCGGGCACCTTGTTGTGCACCGGCGAGCAGACGAGCTGATACACAGCGGACTGCACCGGGGCGGGAAAGTCCACGCGGGCGGCGTAGCTGTGATGGACGTCGCCGGACAACACCGTGATCGTCGCCGGCGCAGGCGACGAGCGGTCGGCCAGGTCACGAATCAGCGAGGTGAGCCGTTCGAACGAGTGACCGAACGCCTGCCAGTGCTCGAGATCGGCTGCCTGCCGGATGTTCTCGGCGATCCGGCCCCGAATACCGGGGCGTTCTGCGGCGATCTCGTTCACCGTCTCGGCGTCGCCCAGGACGGGTGGCAGCAACCATGGCAGTGACGAGCCGATCATCAGATGATCGACGTCTTCGGGGCGCTCGTGCATCTGCTCATCGAGCCAGTCGAACTCGTTGTCGCTGAGCATTTTCCGCTTCCCGTCGGCAAACACCCGGCCGTTGCGCGAATCGACCATGATGAGACGTCCGCGCCCGAGGTCCCAGCGGAAGCTGAACCGCAGGCCCTTACGTCCGTCGACCTCGGTGTCGGCGCGGTCGGCGAGGTCTACGAGCTGGTCCCAGCAATCGCCGTCGGCGGCGATGACTGCCTGGTACTCCGGATCCGCGGCAAGGGTGGCAGGAGTGAGGTTGCCGATGTGTTGATAGACCCAGTACGAGACGAGACCCGCACGGATCCGCTCTCGCCACCATGGCTCACGGTTGATCTGCTCTCGCCATGCCGCAGACGTGTTCCAGTCGTCGCGAATGTCGTGGTCATCGAAGATCATCGCGGTCGGCACCGTGGAGAGGATCCAGCGGATCTCGGGATCGCCCCACGTATGGCGGTACAGGCCGGCGTACTCGTCGAAGCTGACCACCTCGTCCTCGGGGCGGTCGCCGGTGCTTCCTGTCGTGGTGCTCCCGGTGCTCCGTCGGCCGGTGAGATTGCGCCGCGCATGCGGTGTGAGTTCGTCGGCGTACACCTGGTCGCCCAGCAGGAGCAGTGCGTCGGGCCACTGGTCGTGGGGGAGACCGGCCAGTCGCGCCGCGTACGAGTCGAGTGCGTCAACACCCAGCTCGGCGTCGAGCTTCGGGTCGTCGGTCCGGGGGAAGCGGCAGGAACCGAAGACGATGCGGTTGCGGTCCGCCGATCGTGGACCGCGGGTACGGATGACGCTCGGTGGGAAACCTGTGTCGGGTTCGGGCCACTGCACGGTGCCGTCGACCGCCACCTCGTAGGGCGTGATCGAGTCCGGGGTGAGGCCGTCGACGACGACGAGCGCGAAGTGGCAGCCGTGGACCTCGAACGTTCGGGCTCGGCAGCCGAGTATCTCCACGTCGGCGGCATGTTCGGTCTGAACCCACACCAACGCTGAGGTCGCCGAGACGTGGCGGAGGACCGGTCCGAGAACTAGAGCCATCGAACAAGCCTAGGTGGAATCGCTGAGAACTTCCGGTGACCGAGGCTCACACGAGTGTGGGATTGGCCGGCTCGTCGAGGAATCGGCGCATCAGCGTGAGACACGCCCGGGTGAGGTCCTGGTCTGCGGGTCCGGAGTCGGTGCTGCCGAGATAGTCGCCATGTCCGCCGGGCACGATCAGCGCTCGACCGCCGGGCGTTGCCTGCGCCATGCGGAGGGTGTGCTGGGGCACGACGACGTCCTGGTCACCGCTGACGTAGAGCACTGGTCCCCGCAGGCCGGCCAGCTCGGCGTCGTCCCAGTCCCGGAAACCGCACATGAGCGCGACATCGAGATCGAACATTCGCTGCAGATCGTCGGGGTCGGGGTTGAGGGCCCGGTAGGCGTCGACCAACGCGCCGGGGACGGAGTCGATCGTCTGATCGGCGAACCCGTCCCAGAACCCGTCGATGAACCCGTCGCGGCGGTAAAACCCGGAGGCCACCACGGTGCGGTTGGCGAGGTCGGCGTGCCGCATGGCGAAGCGCAGCGCGGTGGGGCCTCCATTGCTGAAGCCCATGATGTCGACGCGGGGAAGCTCGAGGGCATGCACCAGTGCGGCTATGTCGTCTGCCGAGTTCTCGAAGGTGTAGGCGCGCGACGAATGTGGTGTGTGGCCGTGGCCTTGCAGTTCGACGCCGACCACGAGGCGATCTGCGGCGAGCAGAGGAATCGCCGCACCCCAGTGCGATTGAATCGTGCCCGCTCCTCCGTGAACCAGGAGGACGGCCGTATGCCCGGTCTGCGTGCCGAAGGTCTCGTGGTGCAGTTCGATGGTCATCGGTCCTCCGTTGGGCTCGATCGTGGACATCGTTGGGTATGACATGAGCAGCGTGCACAATTCATCGGTGTCCGGTGGTCCATGATGGGGCGACAATGAGCGCATGATCCTGTCGTCAGAGCGCGATCCCCGGTTGATCACCATCCGGCGTGGCGGCGTTCTGACCGACGACTATCATCACCTCCTGGCTCTGTGGGCCGCGGACTGCGCCGAGCATGTTCTCGATCTGTTCGAGGCGGTGCAGCCGGACGATCCGCGGCCACGAACGGCGATTGCCGGGATCCGGGCGTGGGCGCGCGGGAAGATCCGGATGTCGGATGCGCGTGCGGCCGGAGGGCATGCGATGGCCGCGGCGCGGGTGCTGCGTGGGCCGGCGCGGCATGCGGCGTTCGCCGCCGGGCAGGCCGGGGTGGTGGCGCATGTGGCCGCCCACGAATTGGGTGCGGCCGCTTACGCAATCAAAGCGGCGCAGGCTGCGGCACCTCACGGCAGTCAGGAAGATGCCGGCCACGCGGAGTGCGGTTGGCAGCGGGCCCGCCTGCCCGAGGCCGTCCGCGACCTGGTGCTCGACGACCAGCGGCTGCGTAATGACATCTGCTGGTCGGTGTTCGATCACCACGAGTCGTGGGATGTGCGATGAGTTTCGCCTGCCGACTCGGTCATTCTGATGTAACGACACTCGTCGACCGGGAGGACTGATCGTGCGACCCCTGCGGTATTCCATCAACATCACACTCGACGGCTGTTGTGATCACCGAGAGATCCTCCCGGACGACGAGCTGCACCGTCGCGCGGCCGACAACCTGGCGCGTGCCGACGCACTCTTGTTCGGGCGGGTGACCTACCAGCTGATGGAGGACGGGTGGCGATACCCCGTCCCGCCGGGCACTCGGCCGGAATGGATGGACGCGTTTGCCGAGACGATCAGCTCGGCGAAGAAATACGTGGTGTCGGCCACATTGGAGCATGTCGACTGGAATGCCGAGCTGCTGCGCGGGAATCTGGCCGACGAGATCCGACGGCTCAAGGACGAACCGGGGGAGGGCATCCTGACCGGCGGTGTCGCCCTGCCGCAGGCCTTGGCGGAACTCGGCCTGATCGACGAGTACGAGTTCGTGGTGCATCCACGCGTGGTCGGGACGGGGCGGAGGCTGTTCGAGGGTTTGCCGGCAGCAGTCGACTTGGAACTCGTCGGGCGAACCGAATATGCCTGCGGGGCAACGGCGTTGACCTATGTGCCGGCGAGCGGCGGAGCGGCCTCGCCCTGACTGACAGCAGCGGGTGCGTCGGACCGGGTCTCACCGGGCCTGAACCACGCCCATCATCCCCAGGTCTTCGTGATCGAGGATGTGGCAGTGGTACACCGTGTTGCCCGGAAAGCGGTCGAAGGCGATCCGTACGGTGACCGACTGCCGGGCCGGAACGTCGATGACGTCGCGGAACTCCACGCCAGAAATGTCCGCACCAGCCGCACGAATCAGCTGCATCGGCCAGATATGCAGATGGAAAGGATGATTCATGGGGGATTGGTTGACGATCGTCCATTCTTCGACGGTGCCGATGCGCACGGACTGGTCGATGCGATCAGGGTCGAACGCCTGCCCGTCGATGACGAACCGCATCCCCATGCCGCCACCTCCCATGCCCCCGCCACCGCCGGCCAAGCCGCCCATGCTCATCGTCAGGGTGCGGGTGGCAACGGTTGCGCGGCTGCGGAGGTCGGGCAGGGGAGTGGGCGCCACCTCGGCGACGACGGGTGCCGGCGCCTGGGCATCCGGTACCACCGACAACACCGTGGCCTCGGGAGCGGTTGTGGACTGGCCGCCCATCATGCCCATTCCCATCTGGCCGCGGTCGAAGGCGGCGGCGATCAGGTCGGCCGACGACGATCCGACGGTGACGACGACATCGGCGCGATTACCGGGGGCGAGAAGTAGGCGATCGGTGGCCGCCGGTGACGGCAGCCGAGTCGAGTCCCGACCGCGTACCTGGGCGTCGAAACCGCCGAGCTGAAGGTCTAGGTATCGGCTGGAGCATGCGTTGATCAGCAGGAGTCGTTCGCTGCTGCCGGCGGGTGCGCGGAGTACCGGGCCGATCCGACCGTTCGTCAGCAGGGACTCGCCGGTACGACCAGCCATCCGGTCCATTTGCGAGACGTCGGCGACCCGGCCATCGGTGATGGTCGTGTCGGAGACGATCACGACACGCGGCGCAGCGGTGGCCCAGTCCTCGGTGTCGACGATGATCGCGCCGTACAGACCGCCGAACAACTGAGCTGCCACCGTGCCGTGGTGATGCGGGTGATACCAGCAGACACCACTAGGATGGTCGTCGGGCAGGTCGATCTCGTAGTCGAAGGTGCCGCCGGGACCGATCCGCAGAAACGGGTTGTCGCTGTTGCCGGTTGCCGACACCGACAGCCCGTGGGTGTGCAGATTCGTGGGGCGGTCGAGTGAGTTGCGTAGGTGCACTCGCAGGCGATCACCCGGCCGAAGGTGGAGCGTAGGTCCGGGTACCGACCCGTTGTAGGTCAGCATTCGCACCGTGGCCCCACCGACGGTCACGTCGGTCTCGGCGACGTCGAGGTCCATCTCGAGGACACCGTTCTCGGAGGTGAGTACCGGTGGCTCGATCCATGCCTCGCCCGGGTCGCCCACTGTCGTGTCGTCCGAGGATTGCGTGACGACGAGGCCGGTGGCTCCCGCGGCGATCGCGCCGATCCCGAGTGCGCCCAGCGTGAGAGCTTTGCGGCGAGTGATCGGTTCGCTCATCGGTCCCGGATGACGCGCAGGCGGGCGTTGAACTCGTCGGTGTCGATCTCACCGCGGGCATAGCGCTCCTCGAGGATCTTCTCCGCGGATTTCTCGGAGTTCGCGCCGGTCGGTGGAACCTCGGCCGGACCGGTGGTGTGGTCGGTCGGCGGCCGGTTGTCGCGCCGTAGGAGTCGGAACGCGAGATACACGAGTACGCCGAAACCGGCGAGAATCAGGATCATCCAGATCCACCCCATTCCGAAACCCATTCCGCCTGAACTTCCCATCATTGCCCGGCTTCCTTTCGTTCTCGATGTGTACCGCAGGTGTGCGGACCCACCCTGCATACCCAAGGGGGTATATGTCAACCGTACGCGTCGAAGGTATATCGCCGCGTGCACCAGCAGTGACCAACGCCTCTGGTCCGGTGTCGGTGAGCGGACTGTGATGGAGTCATGTCACTTCATGTGTGGTCCGAGAAGCGCGCAACGCGGTTCGAACACGCGCTCGACACGAGGTCGGTGGGCTTCGGGGTGTGGCTGTACCGGCGTACCGGCGGCCGGATCACCTCGTTGTGGCGCCGACGCGCCATCGTGTTGACCACCACCGGCCGCCGGTCGGGCCGTGCCCGCACTGTGCTGGTTCAGGTCTTCGAGGACGGAACCGAGTTGTTCGTCGTCGCGGCGAACAGTGGGTTGGGGAGTCCGCCGGGCTGGTACCACAATCTGTGTGCCGATCCGGCCCTCGTCGGCGAATTGTACGGCCGCCGACTGCGTTTGCGCGCCGAGCTGCTCTCGGCGGACGACGCCGAACAGCGGTGGCGCTGGATACTGACGCTCGCACCCGATTACGACCGCTACGAGCGTCGGCTCGGGCGGGTGCCGCCGATCTTCCGGCTGGTGGCAGCCGACGGTTGAGCTCGGCCCGGACGCCGATCGGTCATCGGGCAAGCCTTGCGATGGCATCGAGTTCGTCGGTGAGCGACGCATGCAGGATGTCCGCTGGTATGGCGGCTGCGGTGTGGACGGCGAAGGACAATGTGCCCGCATACGAGGCCGCGACGATGCTGATGCGGACGTTGCCGCCGAGTGTTCCGACGGCGTGCATGTCGACAAGCGGTGCGCCGTCGAAGCACAAGGGGCTCGCCGGGCCATGGACGTTGCTGGTGACCAGACCGACTTTCCGTTGGTGGCGGCTGTAGCGGACGAACTGACGCATCATCCATCTGCTCTGGACCGGCGGGAACTCGCCCGCCAGTCGAGCGTCGGCGATGGCCGTCACCGCGCCGGGGTGGATGGCGCGAATTCGCTCTGCTGGGTCGTCGATGCTCAGGGGAAGGGGCACCATGGCGGACCCGATCGCGTTGCCCTGGCCGGCCCGCGCCGCGAGTGCCACCGGAACCGAGACGGTGACAGACGACGGCGGGTTTTCACCGAGTGCATGCAGGGTGGTCGACAGCGCGCCGGCGACCGCGGCCAGCACGCCGTCGTTGACCGAGCCGTGCGCAGCCTGCGTGCCGGCGTGAAATGCGGCCAGATCGATACCGGCGAAACGGATCGCGCGCGGACCATCGGTGTCGCCGAGCAATGCGCTGCGACCGGGCACGCGTGACCCGGAGATCACGCGCCAGAGTTGCCCCAGACGTTGCCGAGCGTCGGTGTCTTCGGCGCCCGGCGTCGGACGCACACCCGCGCGGGCGGTTTCGATGACGGGGCCATCGGTGTCGGCAAGTGCGGCGAGCATCAGTGCTGCGGCCAGCCCGTCGGCCACCGCGTGATGGATACGGATGAGAATGCCGGCACATCCGATCTCGAGGTGCGGCACCAGCAGTATCTCCCAGAGCGGATGTGCGCGGTCGAGCCGAATCGACATACGGTCCGCGCACAGGTCTTCGAGGTTCGATGCGTCGACTGCGCGGATGTGCTGGGCGGGGTCGAGAGTCGCGTCCCGCCAACGCCACACCCGCCCCGCGGTGTCGGCGACCTGCCGCAGCTGCGGCACGCGCAGTGCTCGGTGAATGAAGATGTCGCGGGCGCGGTCGAGATCGATGCTGCCGTCTGACTGAACGAATCCGCCCGGACCCAATCGACCGGCCAGCGCGAAGGCGTTGACGCGGTCCGCGGAGTCGAACACCAGATTCGCGATGTCGGCCGGTGCGATCATCGCGTCGAGCGGTGAACGAGGCTCACTCACATCTCGATTGTCCCCGACCGGGGTGATCGCCACGGCAGGAATGCGTCGTCGGTCCTTGAGGTACGGAGGTGATCGGTACGAGACGTGTGCAGCAGTCTCCGGCAGCTTCTGAGCGAGGACCCGTCTGTTGTTGGGACGCAATCGGTACACCTGCGGGTCGTCGCGCACACCAATACAGTCGAACAGGATGCCCGGTCTGCGTGCGTGCCGGATCGGTTTCATGTCAGCGCTCGAGAGGAATGCATGAGGCAGTTCGTTTATCGCCGGACCACATTCGTCGCCGGACTTTGTGCGGTCACGCTGATCGCCGCTGCGTGCGGTGGCGACGATACGACGGACGATGCGGTGTCACCGGCCTCGTCGGCCGCGGTCGTGGAGTCGGCTGCCCAGGCTGAGCCCACCGATGTGACGATGATGGGGGACCAGGACATCGAGGTGACACTGACCGGCCCGATCGCAATCAAGTACGCGTCGGCGACAGACGCTCAGAAGGAGGCGCTCGGAATGCCGCTGACCGGTGATCACAACGCGGGCACGCGCGAGAGTGGCGTCGTGTTTCAACAGTTCCACGGCGGCGTGATCATCGCGAAGAACGACAGCCCAGGGACTCCGGCGTACGTCGTCACGTCGGGCGGGATCCGGGACGCGTGGAACACCGAGCGTGCCCCGGATGGCACTCCGTCCCTCACCGGGAAGAACGGTTCGCCTGGACCTCTCGGTGTTCCCGTCACCGATCTGACCGCTGACGGTGACGTACAAGAGGTGACTTTTGAGCACGGCAAGGTCACCGAGAACACCGCGACCGGAGAGGTCACCGTGACCGTCAACGGAAAGGTCGTGCCGGCGGGCCTGAGGTAGACCGCCGCGCGAGTGAGCCCTGTTCGCCGGTCGTTGCCCGCCAGGAACTGCTCGTCTTCCGGACGGACTCCGAGGCGCGGATTGTGCAGCTAGCTGCATATTGCAAGCGATGCAGCTATTATAGCTGCATGGGTGTGGTCATCACCGTTCGCGACGTGCCAGACGCGGTACGAGATGAACTCGCAGCGCGGGCTGCGCGGGCCGGCAAATCGTTGCAGGAATACTTGCGCGGCATGCTGATCGAGTCTGCGTCACGTCCGCCGGTCGATGATGTCATTGCGCGGGCGCGGGCGCGGGTCGGCGCAACCGGCGTGCGGGTGGACGCCGCCGCGATCCTCGACGCGCGAGATGCGGACCGACGGTGACCATCGACGCCGTGTGTGACGCCTCGGCCCTCGTGGCGCTGTTGCTCGACGACGGTCCGGACGGTCGCTGGGCGGTCGAGCAGTTGTCCGGCACACGCTTGCTCGCACCGCAGCTGGTGATGTTTGAAGCGAGCAACATCATTCGGAGACAAGAAGCGGCCGGATTCGTCAGCGCCGACCAGGCGGTGCAGGCCCACGGGGATCTGCTCGACCTCTCGATAGAGCAGTGGCCGTACGAACTTCTCGGTTCGCGGGTGTGGGAATTGCGCAGCAATCTGTCCGGGTGCGACGCCAGCTATGTCGCCGTCGCCGAACTGGCAGGTGCCCCGCTCGTCACTCTTGACCGGCGCATTGGCAGGGCGACGGGTCTGCGGTGTGAGGTGAAGATTCCCTGACGTCGACGGATTCGTCAGGACCGGCTCATCGAGTTCGGCGCGACGCGCACGTTCGTAGGACGGCCGGGCGTCATCGCCACTTGCCGAGCCGGCTCATCGAGGCGCCGTTGCTGCGGATTCGTATCCCAGGCGAACGTGACGCGATCTCAGGTCTCGAACGGGACACCGACGTGATGGTCGACAAGCTCACCGCCGTGCGGCGGACGAATGTGCTGACGCGCGTTGGCCGGCTGACGTCCGAACAGCTCGTGGAAGTCGAACGCTCGCTGATGGCGTTTCTGGGACTCGCGCGATGACGCGATCCGAAGTGGCAGCTCAATGTCGGCGGAAGGGGGTCCGACTTAATCCCGGTGCACCGCAACGCAATAGACAGCGGTTAACGGTAACCCTGCATATTCGGTTGCTGCATGTTCGCTGGACCGTGTCGAATAGAGACTCGAGCTGAGGCCAGTTTCAGGGGCGACTCACGGGTATGACGCGAACGATGCCGTCCAAGCCTTCGAAGTCGTTGGGGTTGGTGGTGTAGAGGGGGAGCCCGGCTGCGGTCGACACAGATGCGATCATGAGGTCCGCTACTCGTCTCCGTGGCGTTCTTCCACGAGCTTGGACCGCGGCGCTGATGCGGCCGAATGCGCGAGCAGCGTCGGCGCCGAACGGTATGGGGTCGAACTCGTTCTCGACGCGCTGGAGAACATCGGCGCGGCGTGCGCGTTCGTCGGAGGCCTGTGGGTCGTCGCCAATTACCAGGTGTATGCCGGCGGAGAGCTCAGCCAAGGTGATCGCACTGATTGCCATCTCGTCCGGCAGTTTGGCAGGGTCGATTGCGTGGCGAAGAATCAAGATGTTGGTGTCGAGCAACCCCCGCCGTACTTCGTCAGGCATACGGGTCGCTCAACGTTCCGTCGTATACGCGGTCCTGATCAGATCGGAACTTCTCTACATCAATCAATGGAGCCGACACCGAGCCGCGGGCGAACTCTGTGCGGGAAACAAAGCTGCGTCGTCGACGTAGGGGGACGAGTTCCGCTATCCCACGGCCGTCGCGGGTAACCGTAAAGGAATCGCCGGACTCCACCGCGTCCATGATCTCTTTGGAACGCATGCGGAGGTCGCGTTGGCTTACTTCGCGCGGCGCACTCATGTGCTACAGGATAGCACGGTATGGCACGGGGTAGAGGCTCGCCGATGGCGTTTCTGGTCCGCGATTGATGCGATGCGCGACGTGGCAGCGCAACGCCGGGAGTGGTGGTGGTCCGGAACTTGAATCCCTCTGTACTGCATATTCGATTCCTGCCTATTCCCAGCCGTAGCCGATCAGCTCGGTGTACCACTTGCCCGCAGGGTGGTACACTTGCGGCATGCCGACGACACGCCCCCGATATCAGGTAACAGAGACACCGACGGTTGCTCTCGCCTTAGACAGGGCAGCGAAACGATGGCCCGGAGAGCCCCGATCACGCCTGCTCGTGCGACTTGTCGAGGCGGGGGGCGAAATGCTCGCGAATGACGAGTCCGCCGACAACCACGCCCATCGATCTGCGGTGCTGGCCAGCGCAGGGCGTTACGCCGAGGCATTCGGTCCGGACTATCTCACCGAGCTGAGAGCGGACTGGCCGGCGTGATTGCAGTGGACGCGAGTGTGCTCATCGCTCATTTGAATCCAGCCGATCCGCATCATCGAGCGGCCACCGAAGTTCTCCTGGCCGGCACGCCCGGGGAGATGCTGGTGCACATGATCACAATGGCGGAAGTACTGGTCAGCGGCGTCCGGATAGGACAGGGTGCGACGATGCGCGATGACATCCATGCCGCCGGAATCACGGTCGCGCCTCACGATAAAGGGGAACCACTACGACTAGCCGAACTGCGTGCCAGCAGTGGGCTGAAGTTGCGCGACTGCTGCGTTCTTGACGTCGCGGTACGACACCACGCAAACCTCGCCACCTTCGACCACGCACTGGCCGCGGAAGCTACAAAACGCGGCATACCTGCTGCCAATGCGTGATGCGAAAACCGTTGGGTAGCAACCCAATATGCAGAACATCTGGTAACCCGCCGGCATCCGCACCTACATCGCCGACGAGCTCGACGAGGCCCAGGCGTACGCCGATCAGACCGGGGGGCAGGTCGACCGGCTCCCATAGTCACTAAACAGCGTCTCCGCTGCGCTGCGCTGCCGCCCTCCCCGAGGTCGGTTGCCACATGAGCGGAGTCGTGACGTTTGAGCGAGGGGGGTGGGGCTCAGAAAGCCGCGCATGCGTGTCCCCTGAGCCCTGTCGAGTCGTACCAGACCCATAGGGTGTTCCATCATGTTGACGGCGTGGGCAGACGAGAGCGGGTCGCGACCGGACATGGACCCCGGCGCGTACCTGATGTCCGCAGCACTCTGCGACGAAGACGACGTCGCCACTCTCCGCGCCCCTGACGGGGTTCGTCGTCGTGCACGTCGATAAGGAATCCTCGGATCGCCGACACCGACGCAATGTCAGCGGACATGAAAAACTGCCCATGGGCGGTCACGAAAGTGCCCGCTGACGGCCAATAAGGACTGCCCACTGGCGGTCAGGAAACTGCCCGTTGGCGGACACGATTTTGCCTGCACCTGTCTCATCCGACGGCGCGTCTGCGCTGTGCGGGCCTCTCCCGTTGGTTTCGATGGCGATGCCTAGTCGTATCGAACTCACGCACGGGAGAAGACCCTTCTTGAAGTCTGACGGAGAACTCATGGACATACTCAATGCCTACGACCTGACGGGGTCGTATCGGGCTGCTGCGCAGTTGTGCGGGTGCAGCCATCACACGGTCAAGCGGGCGGTGGACGATCGTGCTGCTGGGCTGGCGCCGGCGGTGCGTCGCGCCCGGTTGATCGACGATTTCCTGCCGCATATCGAGGGGTGGGTGCAGGACACGAACGGAAAGATCCGCGCCGACAAGGCGCACGAAAAGCTTGTCACTCTGGGCTATAGCGGCACTGAACGTACCACACGTCGTGCGGTGGCAGAAGTGAAAGCTTCATGGCGACTGGGTAATACGCGGGTACACCGTCCGTGGATCACCGAACCCGGGTTGTGGCTGCAGTACGACTTCGGTGACGGGCCGGTTGTTGATGGCCGCAAGGTCGTGTTGTTGGTGGCGTGGCTGGCGTGGTGCCGCTACCGGGTGGTCATCGCGCTGCGAGACCGCACCGCGCCGAGTGTGTTCGCCGGCCTGGACCGGGCGTTCCGCATCATCGGTGGCGCACCGACCTATGTGTTGACCGACAACGAGAAGACCGTCACCACCGGCCATATCGCCGGGGTCCCGGTCCGCAACCGCGACGCGGTGTCGTTCAGCCGCTACTACGGCACCACCGTGCTCACCTGCGAGCCGGCGGACCCGGCGACCAAGGGCGGGGTGGAAAACGCGGTCAAGCTGGCCAAGGCCGATATCGTGCCGACCGACACCAATCTGCTCGAGGCCTACGACTCGTTCGCGCAGGTCGTGGCGGCGTGTGAGCAGTTCATGGTCGAGGTCAACGACCGCGAGCACCGCACCACCGGTCGGCGGCCGGTGGAGATGCTCGCCGCCGAACGGATGCGGTTGCATCCGATTCCGCAGCTGCCGCATACCGCCGGGTTGGGGGTGACCCGTCAGGTTCCCAAGAACACGCCGATAATCGCCTTCGAACATTGCCAATACTCTGTTCCGGCAACACTGTTGGGTCAATCGGTGTGGGTGCGTCATCATCCGACCACCGACGAGGTGATCGTGTGTGCTCTCGATGCCGGCGGCCCGGTCGAGGTCGCCCGGCATGCCCGCGCCACTCGCGGGACCCCCGCGATCGACGACGCACATTTCCCCGGACATCAGCCGAAAACACCAGGCGACTATCGGATTCGGGCCCGCACCGCCGAAGAACAGGCATTCCTGGCGATCGGCGAGGGCGCCGGGTTGTGGCTGAAAGAAGCCGCCTCCGTCGGTACCGAACGGATGCGGGAGAAGATGCGCCACGCCGTCTCCCTGGCCGCGCTGCACGGGGCGGCAGATGTGGACTGGGCACTGGGCAATGCCGCGGTGCATGGCCGCTTCGCCACCGGTGACCTCGACTCGGTCCTCGCCGCCAAAGGGCTCGACCAGACGCGGCATCACGCCTCAGAAACCACGTCCCTGGCCCAGGGAACGAAGGGATGGAACATGTTGGGCACCAACACTATCGATGAGAATGAGGCCACCGAGGAGGAAACACGATGACCGCCGCCACAACCGCACCCCACACCGTGCTGCCCCCAGAGGTCGAGGCATTGATGCGGCAACTGCGGCTCCCGCACGCCCGCGCCATCGCCGGCGATGTGCTCGCCACCGCCCGCTCTCAGCGCTGGGACCCCGCCGAAGTCGTCAAAGCATTGCTCGCCGAGGAATCGGCCGGCCGGGCCCGCTCCATGCTCGCCTCACGGCGCAAATCGGCGAACTTCCCCACCGGCAAAACCTTCGACGTGTGGGACGAGACCGCCTCATCGATCCCGGTACCCACCCAGCACGCCCTGCAAACCCTCGAATGGGTCCAGCGACGGGAGAACCTCGTCGTCTGCGGGCCCGCCGGCACCGGCAAAACATTCTTCCTCGAAGCGCTCGGGCAGAAAGTGATCGAAGCCGGCATGCCCGTAGCCTGGTTCAGCCTCGAACAACTCGGCACCCTCGTGCGCGCCCACCGCGCCGACGACACCCTGGGCAAAGCCATCGCCAAGATCGTGCGCGCCGAACTCGTCGTCATCGACGACGTCGGCCTGCTCCCCGTCGGGACCGATGCTGCCGAGGGCCTCTACCGAGTCGTCGAAGCCGCCTACGAACGTAAATCCGTCGCGGTGTCCTCCAACCTGCACCCGTCGGGTTTCGACGAGCTGATGCCCAAAACCCTGGCCACCGCAACAGTGGACAACCGGAGCAGAGACGGGTTCCTGACGCCCGCATCGACTCGCTTCATCGCATTTCAGCAGCACAGAGACTACGTAGCAGTCTGAGTGGATGTCTGCTGGATTTGGCGAGTCGTTCCCGAAATTCAGGAGTTATCGTTGTAATCTTCGTGATCATGGCGGATTCCGGGACACGGATGCTTTCACTCGCCGAGACCGCGGCGAGTGAGAACGACGATGCACCTGTGCCGCCGCTGCTGGAGTCGGGACTGGCCGATGTGCTCACGCTGGAGCGGCGCAACGCTGCGGCGATGTCGAGTGGCGACGAGCAGAGCTTCTTTCTCGACACGGTCGCGGAGTACCAGTGGGCGAGGGATGCGGCGGGTTTGGCGCCTGCCACATTGGATGGATTGACCAAGCCGGTCATCGAGGTCTGCCGGCACTACGAGTTGGTGCCGTGGCGGCTGACTTCCCGCCAGGTCGACAAGTATTTCGCCGGAGTCGGGAAGCGGGCGCAAGCGACGGTACGCCGCAAGATGACTCTGATCGATCACTACTTCGCGTTCTTGGAACAGCGCTACGCCGGGGAGATCGCGCGCCGCTACGGTGCTGCGGTCGAGTCACCGATCGACGTGTTCAACCGTCCGCGCCACCGCGGCGACTTCGGTCTTCGCATACCCCCGTCGCAACGCGCCGTGCGCGAGTTCTTCGGCCGTTGGCGGGAATCGTTGGTGGAGGCTCGTAAGCCGATGATCGCTCGGCGTGACTACGTGATGGGCAAGATCACGTACCTGTCGGGAGTCCGCGCTGCCGAGTTGTGCGGAGTGCGGATCGGCGACCTGCATTGGGAATCCGGGCAGTGGGGACGGTTCTTGGTGCACGGCAAGGGTGCTCGCGGATCCGGGCCGCGTCACCGCGAGGCTTATTTGTTCGAGGAAGGCCGCGCGCTGCTGTGGTGGTACATCGAAGAAGTCCGGGCCGAGTTCTGCGATGACCCCGACAACCCGGACGCACCGCTATTCCCGTCTGAACGGATTCCGCAGGCCGTGGTGGCATTGAACGTCACGACACCGGCAATTGCGGTGACGCCGTCGACGTTTCGGCGCGCCCTCAAAGACGCCGGGCACCGGTTCCTCGCCGGGCCGGTGACCGAATTGCATCCACATCTGTTGCGGCATGCCTGCGCCACCCATAACTACGAACGTGGAATGTCGTTGTGGGAGGTGCAGAAACTGCTGGGACACGACCGCCCGACCACCACGGTGTCGTATCTGGCCACCGTCCACGCCGACCCGGAAACGGCCAGCCTGGCCGCGGCCGGACGTGCGGTGCAGCGCCTGGTCATGGACAAGGGGAACCTGCGATGAAATGGAACCTGCGGTGGGCAGCCGCCAAACGCGACATCTGGCGGCCGAGTGACCTGCTCGCCGCCTTCACCGAGGTTGGCTTCACACCCTCGCTGAGTAAAGTCGCCGCACTGTGGAGTGGTAAACCGACCACCGTGCGCCTGGATGACCTGGACAAGATCTGCGCCGCGCTGAACTGCACGGTTGCCGATCTGCTGGAGGCCGAGCCGCTGGCCGCCGACGGTGAACTCGAGCACGATGCGCGTCGCGTCGCCGGTGGCGACGACGAGCCCGTGCGGCCGACGCCGCGGCGCGGCAGGGCCCGCGGCTCGCTACCACCGAACTGAGTGGACCGGTGGCCTCGCCTCGGAAGAACTGGCCGATCGGGCAATGCCCAATCTGCTTGGGCTGGGGCGAGAAACGGCAATATACGACCTGCGGGGCCTGCGCGAAATGGCGACGAGCCTTCCCTCGGCAACAGCGCTGCCGGCGGTGCGGCCACGACAACCATGTCAACAACGACGGACTCTGCCGCGGCTGCCTGCAAATCCTACGCACCGACGACCCGGACTGGCTGTGTGAGCCCGCACCGCACCGGTCCCTACAGCTGGCGCTGATCGTGCCGGGACTGCGGGTGCCCAAGGCGGCTCCGCTCACGCTGCACGCGAAGCGCGCCAACCCCAACCCCGCCACGACCGCCGTTGACGGTAGGCCGGACGTACAGCACCAGCGTGGGCTCACGCCCCGCGAGCCGAAACCGAAAGTGTCACTGCACCTTGTTGATCCCGCGCAGCCGGAGTTGTTTCACGTGCGCCGGGACTGGCAACGATTCGCAGCCGGGACATCGGCGCCGCTGCCCGCGCTCACGCCCGGCGCCGAAGCATTGCTCGAACTGTTTCATCAACATGCCCGCGAGCACGGATGGCATGCGTCTCCACGCAACAGCGCCGCCCGCTCGTTGCGAATCGTGCTGGGCTGGCTCGGTGCCGATGCCCCCATTCGAGAGGAGGACATCCGCGCCCTCACCGAGAACCGCCGCAACGCGGGTATCCGCAGAGTTCTGCAATTCCTCGGCGCTCACAACATGCTCGTCACCGATCCGGAACACCACGGTGAAGCCGCCCAACGCGCCGTTGAGGCGCGCATCACCTCCCTTCCCACGAGCATTTCCAACGAAATACGTTGCTGGGTAAAGGTTATGCGCGGACAGGGACGCCTACCGCATCCCCAGTTTCCCTATGCCACCATTCGTTCGTACCTGAACTGCCTGCGGCCGGTACTGATGACCTGGACTCAACAGGTGAGTAGCCTGCGTGAGATCACCCCCGACGACATCCAGGCCGCACTCGACGATCGACCGCCGGTGACCGCACGCAATCTGCTCTCGGCACTGCACAGTCTCTTCCGAGCACTCAAGCAGGAACGCGTGATCTTCCGCGATCCGACCCGAGGCATCTCACTGTGACGAGGCTCAAGAAACTTCCCCAGGTGTGCTCGCTGAAATTCCCCACCTGTGGGCGGCTCCTACTGTAGCGTCCGTCGGGTTGGCGCGGTGGC
>NZ_JBITWL010000041.1:0-26822 GCF_044543825.1 Gordonia sp. NPDC062954
CGCCCCATCACGAAACTCCCGGTCGTACTTCTTCCGCTTCTCTGGCATCGTGCTCCTCATTATCGATGCCTCTACGGTTCGGGGGGAACCTCAAGGCGGGTGACCCATCCGGTGGTGGTGTCGAAGAGCACAGGGTAGGCGTTGTGCGCGGCTTTGATCCCGAGCGCGATCGCGAGGTGGGTCTTACCCACTCCAGGTGGTCCGAGAAGGATCACGTTGTCGCTCTTGGCGATCCAGGTGCTGGTGGCCAGATGGGCGATAACATCGCGACGCAATCCTGGAAGGCGGTCGAAGTTGAAGTCCTCGAGTGTCTTGACCGCGGGGAAGCGAGCGCCACTGATCCGCAGCACGGTGCCGTTGGCTTCGCGTTCACTGACCTGGCGGTCAAGGATCGCTGCGAGGTACTCCTCGTGGGTCCAGTTGTCGGTGCGGGCCCGCTCGGCCAACTCGGCCCAGCAGCGGCGGATCGCTGGCATCTTCAACGCCCGCGCCGCGAACTCGATCTGCTTACCTGTGTGATTGTCGGACATGGTATTTCACCTTTCAGTGATAGTGGACGGGGTGGGTGGTTGAGCACCTGACGGGGTAGCAAAGTGCACCCCGAACAGGTCGTCGTAGTCTGGTAGCGCCCGGATCGGTACCTCGTGGCCGTCGGGGTGGGCGCGGATGCGGGCGGCGTTTCGGGCCCGGTTGGCGAGGTCTTGGCGGCGGTAGTCGCGGCGCAGTTCTTTGGCTGCCCGCACGTGCTGAGGGTCGGCGATGGTGACGTGGTTGGCCCAGCTGCGAGCGTGGTCGGCGACGGTGACCTCGCCGCACTGGATGCGCACCTGCTGCAGGTCGGCGGTGATGTCGACGAAGCGACCGATCACCGACGGGTGCACCGAATAGTCATTGCCGGCCACACGTACGTAGTAGTCGCGACCGAGTCGCACCCGGCTACTCAACCCGATATGAGGTGCGGTCGGGGGAAGCCCGGCCATCTGCTCGAGGTCCTCGGCGAGCGCATCACACGGGCGTCGATCACCGATCGCGCGCACCACTCGGGTGTTGGCATGATCGGCCAGCCACCGATCGAACTGGGCGGTGAAATCGTCCGGTGAGGCGAACTGGCGGCCCGGCAGGAACGAGGTCTCGAAGAATCGGTTGTTGCGTTCGACCATGCCCTTGTACTCGGGGTCTCGCGGTGGCGCCAGCTCCAGCCGAGTGCCCAAGGTGCCCACGAATCCTGCGGCCAGCGCGGTGGGTGTGCCCTTGGGGCCGATCGCGGCTTCGCGGTCCCACACCAGCTTGCGGGTCACCGCGCCCAGTTGCGACAGCAGCAGCCACATCCCCGTCAGGATGTCTCCGCCCTGGCGCGACGGGATCATCACCGCCGACCGGTATCGGGAGAACGCCAATGTCATCACCAATACCGGTAACATGGCGAATTGATTGTGGCCCACTGGGATTCGGTAGTCCGGGAACCACAGATCCCACTGCGAACAGCCGCCGGGCTCATAGATCACCCGATCGGCCGGATCTACCCCACGAAACTCCGGGCGAATCACCCGGACCCGGTCTTTGAGGACAGTCAACGATCTCGTCCACCCGATCCGCTCCGCGATCACCGTCGCCGGCATCGTCGGATACTCCCGCAACAACGCCCGGATCTGCGGTTCGAACGCATCGACCACCGAGCCCTTCGCCGGTCGCGAGTACTTCGGCGCGGTGTCTGAGGCCAACGCCGCCCGCACCGTGTTACGGGCCACCCCCAACCGGCGCGATCTCCTTGATCGGCACACCCTCACTGCGATGCAAACGGCGGATCTCCGCCCACTGCTCCACTGAAATCACCCTCCTAACAAGACGGGGGTCAAAATTCACCCGTCGTCAGGGGGTCAGTTTTCAGGCGCCGTCAACATACCCTTCGGGATCGATCCAACGACCGCGTCACCAGGTAGAGCGTTTTGAGTGCGGACTGCTCGTTCGGGAAGTGCCCTCGAGCGCGCACCGCACGCCGCTAGCGGGGCGTTGAGACTTTCGATAGCGTTGGTGGAGCACAACACTCGTCGAATTTCGACGTCGTTGTCAAGGAACGGGATGAACTCCTCCCACGCACTCTCCCACAGGGTCACGATCGCCGGGTACGGCGTGCCCCACTTCTCAGCGAATTCCTCCCATCGCAGCCGGGCCTCAGCGGCGGTCAGCGCGGTGTAGATCGGTCTGAGATCGGCGCTGATCTTGTCCCTATACTTGCGGGAGGCGTACTTGAAGGTGTTCCGGATCAAATGGATGATGCACGTCTGTACCGTGGCCAACGGAAACGCGGCGGACACACTGTCGGGCGACCCTTTCAAGCCGTCACAGACAAGGGAGAAGATGCCCCTGGCACCCCGGTTCTTGAGGTCGGTGAGCACCGCCCGCCGGAACGTGGCCGACTCGCTGCCGCCGTCGCCAGCCCACATGCCGAGGATGTCTTTGTGCCCATCGAGATCAACCCCGATCGCGGCGTAGATCGGCCGGCTACTCACTCACGCACCTCATCCGCGGTGGTGACATCGTGTTCTTGACCAGTCTCAACTGGCCCTGCCACCAGGGCATCCACGCCCTCGACTGTGTCGGTCATCGTCGTGATTCCTCCTGCCCCACGCCGGGGGCGATCAAACCACTTACACCGAATCAGCGACAGTCCCCCCTGCGGCGTCAGTCTGTACGCGTGAAGTTGGCGAAGAAGTCATCGATTGTTGATAGGTCGGCATACCGTCGAAAATGAGCGACGTCGACCTTGACGAAGACACCGCTAGAGGTGAAATACGTTCGATCATCGAACGATCCAACGGCCGCGATGTGCAGTAGGCGATCCGACTCGTGGTCAATCCAAGCAGAGAGGCGAATGGGAGTGTGCAGAGGGACCGGCTGACGGTATTCGACGGTCAGGGTGCGGGTCACCGCGGGGGTCCGCGCGATCCACAGGGTGAAACCCATGATGTCGTCGCAAGCGGCCGAGATCGCTCCGCCGTGCGCCAACCCGGGCGCGCCAAGGTGCCTCTCGTCGAAGGTGTGATCGGCGTACACCCGCTCGCCACTCCGGTAGACCTCAAGTTGAAGTCCGTGGGGGTTGCTGCTTCCGCAGCCCATGCACTGGGACGAGTGTGCCGGCAGTCTTGCTTCGGGGGTCATCTCTGATCGTTGTCCTTAACTCAGCCCGCCACCTACGCAACAGGGTGCGGGGGGATCGATGAGGTGTGGGAACCGGTCCCGAACACGGTCTGTGCTCACCACTATAGGTAATACTGCCAGTACCTGATACTGTCCATTACGCACACGCGAATGGAGTGGCGCACACCACGCGCACTAGGGGGGGAGATGGCCATCACCACCGGCACAGGCGTCAACCGTCTGCTAGACGGCGCTGCCACTTTTGGTAACACCGTCGGCTTGGCTGGTCAGGCCCTGCGGTGGGTAGCAGTAGACATTGCTACAGGACGATTTCCGTTTCGCGAAGCCGTATCGCAGACCTGGTTCGTCATCGTCGTGACAACTCTGCCGGCGATTCTCGTAGCTGTGCCATTCGGTGTCATCGTGTCAGTACAGGTGGGTAGCCTCACTCAGCAAGTTGGGGCCACGTCAATAGCTGGCGCCGCTGGTGGCCTCGGGATTATTCAACAGGGAGCGCCCATCGTTACCGCCCTCCTACTCGGGGGCGCGGCCGGATCAGCGATTGCCTCTGATTTGGGTGCTCGAACGATTCGCGAAGAAATTGCTGCCATGGAGACACTCGGACTCAATCCGATCAGGCGAGTCGTAGCGCCCCGGTTCGTATCTGTGTTGATCACCGCGCCGCTGCTCTGCATGCTAATCGTCTTCACCGGGCTGCTGGCGGGCTACGCCATCAGCGTCGACGTCCAAGGCATCACACCAGGCAGCTACGTCGCCTCGTTCGCTTCGTTCGCATCGATAACAGACATCGTTGTCGCTCTATGCAAATCGCTTGTGTTCGGACTTGTAGTGGTGACGATTGCTTGTCACCGCGGCCTGTCGACGAAAGGCGGCCCTAAAGGCGTCGCAACCTCAGTAAATGCCACCGTAGTACTGGGCGTCGTCGCATGCTTCGTGATCAATGTCTTTATCACGCAATTAACAACCATGTTCGTCCCCCAAACTATTGGATGAGAAACGCCTCGTGACCACCGTTCCCTCCCGGAGGTTCTCCGCCGCCACCCGCCCTGTCGAAGCCGTGATCGCGCCAGTTGTACACGTACCTGAACGCTTGGGGCACGTCGCGACCTTTGTGATCGCCGCGGTCCTCGGCATCCGCCATGTGATCACCACCTACCGACGCCAAACCCTGCTCTACATACAAGAATTCGCCTGGGGTAGAGGTGCAGTCTTGGTCGGTGGTGGAACGGCCATCGTCCTCGCCATCCTCGGCATCGCCGTCGGCGCCTCAATCGGTATCCAGGGTTACGCCTCTCTGGACCTCGTAGGGATGGGTTCACTGACGGGGTTCATCTCTTCCTATGCCAACACCCGAGAGCTTGCGCCAATGATCGCGGCGATCGGGTTCGCAGCACAAGCCGGCTGCCGGTTGACAGCTGAGATCGGCTCGATGCGCATTTCCGAGGAGATCGACGCTCTCGAGGCTATGGCGGTACGTCCTATTCCATTCGTCGTCAGCACTCGCGTAGTTGCGTCGATCACGACCGTGATTCCTTTGTACATCGTCGCGCTTATTCTCGGATTCGGGGCCGCCAAACTCGTCGTCACACAAGTTCACGGCCAATCCGGCGGCACTTACGATTTCTATTTCGACCAGTTCCTCAAACCTCAGGATCTTGCCTTCTCGCTTATCAAAGTTCTTGTATTTGTCATTTCTGTAGTGATTATCCATAGCTATCAGGGCTACTTCGCCACAGGCGGAGCTGAGGGGGTGGGTCGAGCGTCCGGTCGAGCGATCCGCACGAGCCTCATAGTCATCGTCGTGGAGGACATGATCTTGACCCTTCTGATGTGGGGATTCGATTCCGGCGTACGGATTTCAGGGTAGGGGGTTCAGTGGCTGTCTTTCATGATCCGTCCGGACGCGAGCCGTCGCACGGGAACCTGGCCCTTCGGGGGGTCGCCCTATTGATCCTCGGCGCGATAGCTGCCTACTTACTGATAAGTGACGCTAACGGCGACTTCAGCGATCACACGTCGTTGACCATCAACACCGACGCGATAGGCGACGGATTGAAGGGGGGATCGGATGTGAAGTACCTTGGGTTCACCGTGGGGGAGGTCTCGAGCATCGCGGTTCGAGACCGTGGCGCGGCGGTCAAAATCAACCTCACCGGTTCCGGTAACGACCTAGTTCTCCGGCAGGGCATGACGGTGAACTACACCTCGTCAAACGCATTGGGACCAACTGCACTGGAGATCGTAGATCCTGGACAAGGACCACCCATCGGTTCCGGCGGGAGTGTCTACGTGAGCAGGTTGCAATCTGAACAGACCTCGGTGTCAACGCTTGTTCGCAAGATCTCCACGCTGGTCGAGGCACTGGACCAGCCCTCATTTGAAGCGGTAGTGAGGTTCATCGTTGAGGACTCGCAGGCAATGGCTGATAGCGGAAGACTCGTTCTCCAGATTGCGCAACTCACGCGAGATGTCCAGAAACGGCCGGTCGGGGAGGACCTAGGAATTGCGGCTAACCTGTCCACCGGAGTCGCCGACTTCATGACGCCGTTTGTCCCTGGCGTCTTGAAGAACGTCGATATCGCTGACTTTTTCGCCACCCAACAAAACATCGACCGCACGAAGAGTAATCTCGGCGACACGGGAAAGGTTCTTTTCGGTGGGCTCGGCGGCCTGCTCGATAAGAATTACCCAGCCCTGAGTTCGCTGTTAGACGTCGGCCTTGACCTAGCGCGGCCCGTCGCCAGATCCGCCTCGGGGCTAGTTCGCACGGTGTACACGATCCCGCAGATCCTCGATGGCATCGACAAAGCCTTGCCGAAATTCAACGAACGGGTCCAGCTCCAGCTAGCACTGGTGGTCCAGACGTCGCCTGCCCTACAAGGCGCATTGAGAATGGGGGGTGCCACGCGATGACTCTGAGGTCGCTAACACCCACAATCATTAAAATCGTCGCTTTCATCGCTCTCATCGGAGTCCTTTCATATGTCATCATCGCGATTCTGCAGCCGACCAACGAAGGGTCACCCAGTTCGCAGCGTTCCGCGGTGTTTGCCGACGCTTCCGGACTCAAGCCCCGCGACGGGGTACGACTCGCTGGAGTGAAAGTGGGATATGTAACGGCTGTCGATCTCGAGGGCTCAACAGCGATCGTCCGTTTCCAACTGGATGACGGTGTCGCGATTACCCCCGCGACGACTGCCGCTGTGCGTTACCAAAATCTGCTGGGGCAGCGGTATGTGGAACTCATCAATGCCGGACAAGGCGCCGACCAGGACTCGATCACACAGGTGGCACTCGAGAAGACCGTCCCGTCCTTCGACGTATCGACACTATTCAACAGTTTCAAACCAGTATTCGATACATTGAATACTGCGGAAATCAACGAGCTTCAGTCGAACCTTCTACGGGTTGCCCAGGGAGACGGTCGAGGTATCGCACCAGTCATGAAGCAAGTCGCGAACATCACTGATTACGGGAACCAGCGTTCAGAGATCATCACCAATATTGTGACGAGCCTGGGGCAGGTGTCCGACCAGTTGATGGGGCGCTCCGCTGAACTGGTTGAGTTGATAGACAAATTGGGGTCAATCGTCGATGCGTTCAGCCGCGTGAGCGATCGACTGCGGGCCTCGCTGCGAGAGGTCAACCGTTCGATGGCAAAGACTGTACTCGCCGGTGAGCAGATCGAGTCGACCTACGACACCAGCTTCGCGGCTATCTTTCAGAGATTAGTGCGGGAGCCAGGGGATACAGAAGGCCTACTGAATGGTGCCGTTCTCCTGAAGCCGCTCCTGGACGCCCTGGCCGCAACATCCAACGCGACTCCCCCGCCCTCGGCGGCAGGGTGTGCCCGAGGGGTGCTCGACCTACCGAGAACAGTGCAGATCGCCCTGATGGGTCAACGACTGGTGGTGTGCCAGTGACCCGTTTCTTCGGCAAGCGTCCGCATCACCGCCCGCAGCGTCGGCGGGACCTCATCCTGGCGGGGGTCGTAACGATGGTCACGGTGGCCGGTCTCGTCGCCGCCGGAGCTGTGTATATCTCGCCGCCCGGACAAACTATCTACAGCGCGGAGTTAGTCAATACCGGCGGATTGGAAGCTGGCGACCAGGTACGTATCGCCGGGATCAGGAAAGGCAAGGTAGCGTCGGTCGACCTGACCGGAACGTTCATCACCGTGCGGTTCCGGCTGGATGACTCGATTGCCGTTCGGTCGGACGCGACGGCGAACGTCCGTCTCCTCACCCCTATCGGTGGACGTGTATTGGACCTCGACCCAGGTTCAGGCCCGTCGGCCATTGACGGCGCGATCCCACTGGTGCAGACAGGCAGCACCTATGATATTTCCAGCACCCTGGAGACATCTACACCGGTGTTCCGTGACGTGCGTGGTGTTGATCTACGGCGCACGGCGGCGTTGCTACAGGATGCCTTTTCCGACGGAAACACCAATATCCCTGATGCCCTGCAAAACGCGAGCAGCCTGATGGACTTGCTGGAGCGTCAGTACGCACAACTCGACAAGACGGTGGCTTTGTCCGACGAGTATGTCGCTGCCCTCGCAAACCGCAAGCAGGTACTCGTGGACTTCCTACGCCAGCTCAGCTTCCTTGCCCGCACCCTTGGACCAGACATCGCCAACGTCCAGAGCGGGTTCGATTATCTACGTCGTCTTTTTAAGTTGCTGACCCGGCCGCTTGTCGCGTACCGCGACGGTATAGAACCATCGGTACAGCAGTTTAAGATCCTTCTAAACAAGGTGTCGGCCCAGATGCCCGCCTACCAAGACGCGCTGGCCCAGGTCGATCAGATCACCAGAAGACTGAGCATTCTCCTCAATGCTCCGCAGGTCGGACCTGCGAGTCCTGAACCGACCGTCCGCGTCTGTATCCCGATTGGTGATAACAAATGTTGACGGAGCGGATGCGTCGGCATCTGATCCCGATCGCCACCATTGTCACACTGGCAGTAGTGATCGGCGGCGTCGGAATCGACTATGCGACAGCCGACGACGACACGCGATCACTATGTGCGGAGTTTTCTGACGCATCAGGTCTGTACGAAGGCAATTCCGTCGCGATGCTCGGCAAGAAGGTGGGCAGGGTCGTAGGCATTCACGAGGAGGGACAGAAAGGTGTGCGTGTCGATATGCGGATCGACAAGACCGTGCCGCTTCCCGCAGATGTGGGTGCGACCCTGGTGTCCACCTCGATTGTCACCGAAAGACAAATCGAGTTCACCCATCCCTATCGTGGCGGAGAATATTACAAGTCGGCTGAGTGTATCCCACTGGAAAAGACCAGGACTCCACTGGGGATTAGTCAAACGCTCGACGCGATCAGCACTCTTTCAGACGAACTCGTCAAGGACGACGGACGTAACACGGATGCGATTCTTCAGGCACTTACACTCGTCTCGAAAAACATGGAAGGGACCCAGGGTGATATATCCGGCATTCTCCAGGACTCGGCCACGCTAATCAACGATCCGACCCGGCGTGATAGCCAGATACGCAGGATTGTAGCCAATCTCGCCACCTTAACCGGTGTTGCCACCGAAAACAGTACTGAGGTGACCCAGCTATTCGACAACTTCGTAGGCGCAATTGAGGTGATTGTTGCTTTCGGTCAAACATTCGGCGCCGCAACAGAGTACGCAGGCACCTTCGTCCCTATCCTGTCGCGCCTATCGTCTGACTTCGGGCCACCTATTTTCTCACTTGGAGATGCTGCGGTTCCCCTCCTCTCGCAAGCGGGCAAGCAAGAAAACATACTTGCGTCCGTCGCCGCTCGAACAGCTGACCTCATCGTTGAGCATCCAGATGCGAAGTCGATCCTGCGGGCATTCGCAATATCTGTACCACTGCAGGCCCTCAAGAACGCGTGCGCTCCTCCTTCCGTCAAGGACGTTTGCGCGACGGGTAACGAAGCGGCGACGATCGCCAACTTGATCGGAGGGCAACCTCGATGATGATCTACGGCTACCTTCGTCGTGTCACGGCCGCGATCGTGACGCTGTTCGTAGCGACTATCGCCCTCGCCGCCTGCAGCATCAGTGCTGACAACCCGCCGACCATCGGTGGATCATCCGCCCGAGACGGCTACGACATCGAGATCGAGTTCACGAGTGCTCTGAACTTGCCTGCCCGTGCCAAAGTCCTCTCTCGAGGGATTGACGTCGGTGCCGTCACCAGCGTCGCTTACGACGGAGGCCACGCGCTGGTTGCTGCCCGAATTGATAAAGACGCCCAGCTGCCGGAAGATTCGCGCGCGGAACTCCGCCAAGACACTCTCCTGGGCGAGATTTATGTGGCCATCCTTCCCCCTGCACAGCAGTCCACCCAAGGCTTGCTGCGCGCGGGATCGGTAATACCTCTCTCACGCACCGAACCGGCTGCCAACGTCGAGGACGTGATGCGGGGTATGGCTAACGTATTGGGCGGGGGTGAACTCGATAAAATCCATACCGCGATATCGACGCTGAACTCGACTTTTCCGAGTGACCCCGCCCAGTTCGATGCGCTCTACCGCACGACCTTGCGCACCGTGTCTGAGGTGTCTGCCAACACCGACAAACTCGACGTAATCCTGCAGTCAGCCGATCGCACACTCAAAGTGATCCTGGCCGACCCGTCAGGTACAGACCGAATGTTGACCAAGGGGGGAGTGAACTTCTATGGTCTGGGCTATTCGCTAATTGACGTCGCGCTACTTATCGCCAACCTGCGCGACTTCGCAGTATCTGCCGGCCGTATCGTCGACCCTGAGTATTCCCGCATCAAGGAAACGGTAGGAGCGATCGCGCCAGTGGTCGCGTCCATCGCGTACTCGGACATCTACTCCAAGGATGTTTCCGACAAGGCGACGCGTGTAATACGCGAGAAGCTCATCCCATTCGTCAGCTCGCCAGATATCAACGTCTCCGACGTGTCTATCGACGGCCAAGATCTAGCCCGACGTGATGCCGAGTCGTTCATAACCGTCTTGCGAGCGATCGGAATGATGCCATGATCCGCAGCACCCTCGTATCCCTGGTTGCCCTTGTCCTCGTTCTCCTCGTCGGAGCGACATACTTGATCATCGACGTGGCACGAATAAACCCGTTCCGCACCGACTACACGATCTCGGCCATACTCAAGAGCTCGGGCGGCCTTCTAGACACATCACCGGTAATGTTAGAGGGGGTGCCGGTGGGAAAAGTGACATCTATTCGCGTCACAGATAATCAGCTCGCCGTCGACATGTCCATCGACTCCGGCTACAAGATCCCTCGCGGCAGTGTCATGACGATCCAGAACCTCTCGGTCGCGGGAGAGCAATACATCAACTTCATCCCACCGGATACCACCACCAGTGAGTACTTGCGTAGTGGGGACCTAGTGCCCGCCAGCGCCATCCACGTGTCCCAATCCGTTCCCCAGGTGCTCCCGAAAATGTCGGCAGTGGCCGACGCGCTCGATCCAGCATCGATTCAGACCATCAACGAAACGATCTCGGCTGCAGTCGACGGCCGGCAAAAGGACCTCGACACGATCGGAGACATGATGCACCGCCTCGTGGACTTCGTCGGTGACGACGGTGCGGTCCGTACCACCGCGGACAATGCCGAGTTCCTCCTGGGCCTCATGTCGAACGTGGGCGGTGTGCTCAGTACCGCGTCGGTCCGGACCCCGGATGCCGTCGACGGTTTGGCGAGAATCCAACGTGCGTTCATCGTTTTCACCTCTACGTCCTACGACAAATGGCCACCAATCCTGAAGCTAGTGGAAAAGCTCAGCGGTTACATCCAGATACTTCAGCCCGACATTGTCGCCATCACCCGCGCGGTCAAACCGGCGACGGCGAAAGTCGCAGACACATACGTCGACTTCGGATCGATCGGTGATCTCCTGGCGCGAACAGTCCCCGCGTCCCATCGGGGACAGGCGCAAATCCCGATCGCCGTCACACCATCACCCCGCTGACGCCCGATGTCTCCCCCCCTACCCCAGCATTTACAGAAGGCAGCAAATGACCGCACACGACAACGGATCAGAATCCGAGGACAGCGGCACCGAAAATGAGCTGACTACGGCTTCCGATAAGGCAGACCGCGGCGACGCCACTAGTGCCACAGAACCTGCGACGTCACAGGACGTTTCCGCCTCGGACGAGGCAAGCCCCCCGACGTCCGAGGCCGAGCAGCGCTGGGGATCAGCACGCCTCCAGGTGGTGGCCGTCGGTGCTCTCGTGGTAGTACTCGCGGTGCTGGCCGGGCTCTTTGCTTACCTCTACATTGACATGCGGCAAGCAAAGACGTCCCTGGAGGACGCCGCCACACAACGAGCGCAGGCAGCGCAGGCAGCATCGGACTACACCACAAAGTCGCTCACGTACAGCTACCAAAACACCGACGCATTCTTTACCGAAGTGAAAGAGAATGCCAGCGATGCGTTGGTCAAGCGATACGACGATGTCGAACCCACCCTGACCCAAATCATGAAACAGGCCAAGGTCCAAGCGGCGGGACGCGTACTGGCGACCAGCGTCACCGGCAGCGCCAGCGAGAACCGGGGGGAATACACGGTGCTGGTCTTCGCCACCCAGAAGACCCAGAATGTTCAGAACCCTCAGCCGAGCGAACTCCCCACACTGTTGAAAGTCGTCGTGCTGAAGACCGATAACGGCTGGCAGATCCAGGATTACGGACCTGCCGAATGATCCAGCGTCCGCCGCGAAAGGAGAGTTAGATGAAAAGCACCATGCAGGAGGTGCCGATGACAGTGTCATCGATACTGCGCCACGTCGCAACCAATCACACTGTTAGGCAGGTGATTACCTATTCCGTGAACGGCTCTGCCCGGTATGCGACCTACGGCGATCTTGAAGAGCGATGCGCACGTCTGGCGAATGCTCTGCGTCGGGTCGGCGTGGTCGGCGACGACCGCGTGGCAACGATGCTGTGGAACAACCAGGAGCACCTCGAAGCGTACGCTGCGGTACCCGCGATGGGCGCGGTGCTGCATACGCTGAACATCCGGTTGTCACCGGCTCAGCTGCAGTTCATCGCGAACCACGCCGAAGACAAGGTCATTATCGTGGACGGGTCGCTGGTTCCGTTGTTGGCGGCGGTCCTACCGGGCTTGGCGACGGTTCGGGTTGTGTTCGTTACCGGCGACGGCGACACCTCCCCGCTCGACGGGCACGGCGTGACCGTGATGCGATATCATGACGCGCTCGCAGCGGAATCCCCAGTGTTCTCTTGGGTCGATCCCGACGAGCGGTCGGCTGCGGGTATGTGTTATACGAGCGGCACTACAGGCGATCCCAAGGGGGTCGTCTACAGTCATCGCTCGGTGTTTCTGCACTCCATGGCAGCGTGTACCGGTAACGCTCTGGCGATCGCAGAAGCCGATCGTGTACTTCCCGTCGTGCCGATGTTTCATGCCAGCGCCTGGGGTCTGCCCTACGCGTCGCTGATGGCCGGCGCGGACTTGCTGATGCCTGATCGATACCTTCAAGCAGCGCCGCTCGCTGACATGATCCAACAACATCGCCCCACGAAGGCAGGAGCAGTACCGACAATCTGGAACGATCTTCTTCAGTACGGTATCGCGAATCCGGGTGTCGACTTGTCATCGATCGACCTTGTCGCCTGTGGTGGAGCTCCCGTCCCGCAGTCGTTGATCGAGGGGTTTGCGGACCGCTTCGGCGTACAGATTATTCAGGCGTGGGGTATGACTGAGACGTCCCCGCTTGCAGCGGTAGGTCGGCCTCCCGCCGGGATCAGCCCCGCAAAGGAAATATCTTACCGCAAGCGACAGGGACGGGCAATTTGCGGGGTGGAGATGCGCCTCATCGACGAGGGCGGCCTGCCTGTTCCCCGTGACGACAAGTCCGTCGGTGAACTCGAAGTGCGGGGTCCGTGGGTCACAGGCAGCTACTACCGACTCGAGGACACCGAGAGGTTTCGGGATGGCTGGTTGCGGACCGGCGACGTGGGACACATCAGTCCGGACGGGTATCTGACGCTGACCGACCGGTCCAAGGACGTCATCAAGTCCGGGGGCGAATGGATCTCGTCAGTGGAGCTCGAGAACTGGATCATGTCGCACCCGGATGTCGCCGAGGCCGCGGTTGTCGCGATGCCCGACCCCCGATGGCAGGAGACAGCTCTCGCTGTTGTGGTTCCGGCACCGGGTCGCGAAGTGTCGGCTGACACGCTCCACGAGTGGTGCCTAAGAAATTGCCCGGAGGAGATCCCGCACTGGTGGATCCCGAACAACTGGACGTTCATGGAGCAGATACCACGGACGAGCGTGGGCAAGTTCGACAAGAAGGTGTTGCGCGCGAAGCATGAGCAGGGCGAGCTGCCGGTTGTATCGAACTAGCGCCGCACGGGGTCGGCTTCGCGTCCGCACTGGCCGAGATAGGACACCGCCGAGGTAAGGCACAGATGTGCCCACCGAACGTCCTCAGCGTTCGGTGGGCACGTATTTATTGGAGCGATCCGTCTGCCCGATGGCCCCGGTGGGAAAGACAGAACCGTCACTGGGAATTGCGCGGCCATTCATCTCTCACTCATCGTTCGTTGGGCGCCGTTTTATCGAGCGTCGTAGAGTTTGCGAGGTGGACATCGCAGCCAGCGCTCCACATTCGCAGTCATCAGCACACAACATCGAAGGGGCCACCATCATGGCCGAGGCTATCGTGGGCGCAATCATTACCGACATCGTCGGCGAACTGGTCACCGGATCGATCGAGTCCGGATCAGACGAAGCTACCGCTTGAGCGCTTCACAGAAGAACACACCGCCCCGTGGCTTCTGCCGCGGGGCGGTCTCTTGGTGCGCGGGGGCTCGAGAGCTTGTCAAGATGTCTGTGTAAGAACGTGACTCCTGATTTTCTTGTGGTCTGTGGGGTCTAGCTGAGGTGGGGTTCGATCCGGTCGGGGTAGGCCAGTGCGAGTTGTCCGAGGGCCTGTTTCCAGTTGGTGACGACCTGTCCCTCGACCAGTCGTCCGAGGGCCTTACGGGGCTGTGACCGCCTGGTCCCGCGTTCTTTGAGGCGTTGAGCGGCTCGTTTGTCTTCGATGTCGCAGATGGCCAGCCACAAGAGTTTGCGGACCGCGATGTCGTTGGGGAAATGTCCGCGGTTCTTGATGACCTTGCGGAGCTGGTAGTTCAATGACTCGATCGAGTTGGTGGTGTAGATGACTTTGCGCAGCTCGGGCGGGAATGCCAGGAAGGGGATGAACCGATCCCAGGCTCGGTCGAAAGCCATTGCCGCACTCGGATATTTGGCGCCTAGTTCCGAGTCGCGGAAGGCTTCCCACTCGCGGCGGGCGGTCTCGGCGTCGGGGGCGGTGTAGATCGGTTTGATCGCCCGGGCCACGTCTTTGCGGTCTTTGTGGTTCACGAACCGCATCGAGTTGCGGATCAGATGCACCACACAGGTTTGCACGGTGGCCAGCGGCCAGGTCGCCTCGATCGCTTCGGGGAATCCGGTGAGCCCGTCACAGCACACGATCAGCACGTCCTTGACGCCGCGGTTGGCCAGATTCGCACACACCCCGGCCCAGAACTTGGCGCCTTCTTCGGCCTGTATCCAGATTCCCAGCACATGCTTGACGCCGGCCATGTCGACGCCAATAGCGATGTGGGCGTGCTTGTTTCGAACATGAGAACTGTCTTTGACGTTCACCACCAGGGCATCAAGGTAGATGACGGGATACAACGGCTCCAGCGGCCGGTTCTGCCATTCGTCGACCGCGTCGAGGACCTCGTCGCAGATCTTGGAGATCGTCTCGTGCGAGAGATCGGTGCCGATCGTGGCGGCCAAATGGTGTTGGATATCGCGCAACGTCATGCCGCCGGCGTACAGCGGGACCACGATCTTCCACTCCAGCCCGTACAAGACCGTCTCCGACGTCGAGTTCGCGGCCGCTGGTTGGGTCGACTGGTACAACAACAGCAGGCTGCACTCGAGTATCGGCCAGATCCCCCCGACCGAGTTCGAAACGCTCCACTACTCTGGCCTCGGCCCGAGGACCAGCCCACAATGGAGGCGGCACAAAACCTCGGGTCGTTCAGTCCCTGTGCGTGAGGCTCCGGCCCGCAACCCCCAACACATCGCCGTGGAGTCACCCATACCGTCTAGCGTTGTACGGACGCAATTCGTCTATCACGAGCGACCGTGCCGCGTCATGCCCTATGCCGATCCTTACCTGTTGACGGGATGGTCGGGAAGTTCAGGGACCGACGCTTGTCAGATCCCCATGGGTCCGTCCGCGTGTCTTTTGCGATGGTCCCAGGGCGCGCCGGAAGCGGTCGATGTCACCCGGCCACCAGCTTGCAGTGCCCAGCAGCACCGCTAGTGCCGGGACTACTAAGGTCCGCACCAGGAACGTGTCGAGCAGCAAACCGACACCGATGATGAACCCGATTTGCACCATCACATCGATGGAGCCGACCATCAGCCCGAACATGCTGGCTGCGAAGATCAACCCGGCCGAGGTGATCACCGAACCGGTGTAGGCGACGGTACGCATTACTCCGACCCGCACGCTCGCTCTCGTCTCCTCTCTCAGGCGTGAGACCAGCAGCATGTTGTAGTCAGCGCCCACCGCCACCAAGACGATGAACGACACCAGTGGAGCTGGCCAGGCGATCCCGGCACCGAGGATGTGTTGAAGTACGAGCACACCGATACCAAGAGCCGCCATATAGTTCAAGACGACGGTTGCAAGGAGATAGACCGGTGCAACGACGGCCCGCAACAACAGCATCAGGATCAGACCCACGATGAGAAGTGTGGCTATGCCAAGCAGTTTGAAATCGTACGACAACAACCGCTGGACGTCGGCATTGATCGCAGGAAAGCCCGCGACCGAAGCACGTCCGCCCTCCAGAGTGGTGTTCGGCATCGCGTTCTCGGCGACGCTAGACAGCTCGTTCGCCAGCGTCATTGCATCGGCAGAGTATGGGTCGTAGGAGGTCTGTACCGCATAGCGCACGGTTTTCCCGTCGGGCGAGATGAACTGTCGAGCGACCTGACTGAACTGCTGGTCCTTGAACGCATCCGCGGGGAGATAGAAGCCGGTTGCCGAATCAGAATCGCCGATCTCGCGGGCGGGAGCCCGAAGCTGTGCGGCGACCTGTGCTAGTCCACCGAGTAGCTGAACGTTGCTGTCCACCAAAGCCCCGACTCCGTTCGACAACTGACGTGCGCCGTCGGCGAGTGCGCCGACGCCGGACTCGAGTTGCGAGACCCTGTTCCCGAGGTCCTGTCCACCGATGGTCTGTAGTGCAGAATTCAGCGTTTGAAGAGAACGCTGCAGCTGTGCCATGTCGGTAGAGCCTGGCGCACTCACGCGGCCGAGTTGCGCGGCAAAGTTAGCCACCCTCGCGAGCGACTGATCATCCGCGAGTGCCCGGATGTCGGCCGTTTGCGCGCGCAGTGCCGAGCACTGCGCGATCTGCTGACACCACGGAGCTTCCAATGCGGACAACGCTGGCGCGACCGCGTCTGCCGCAGACTGGGCCCGACGTGCGAGTTGAGACAGCTCAGGCGCTCGCTGGGAGAACTGTCGAAGCGTTGGGGCGGCGCTCGCGAGTTGGTTCACCAACGGCCGGTACTCATCGAGTTGTGGGCCAAATGACGACACCTCGTCTAGCAACCCCGACAGCGGAGCGAGATTGGATGAGATCTGGTCTTCTAGCAGTGCCAGGCCTCCGGCGAGCTGCTCTGATCCGGTCTTCAGGACGGCCAGATCACCCTTGCGGGCCTGTACATCTCCGGTCTCCTCGGTGATCTTGGTACCGATCTGATCGTTCTGCCAAGACAATTGCGCCTGCTGCAGCTTCTCACCGGTTGGCCGCGTCACGCCAATGACCCTGGTCACGCCGGGAATCTGCGCGACGCGGGATGCCAACTGGTCGAGGTCGGCAAGGCCTTGAGCCGTGCGCATGTCGTTCTCGGACTCCACCACCAAGAATTCCGAGATAATGATGTCTTTCGGAAAGTGGCGGTTGAGCAGCGCGTAGCCTTCGTTGCTCCCTGTGTCAGTTGGCTGCCCCTCTCGATCGTCGTAGGTGATCTGGATTGTTGCGGCGACCAGGGCGAGGCCAATCAACGCGACTACACTGATCGCGAGCAGAGGGACCGGCCGCCGGATAACCATGACTCCGACTCTTCTCCAGTAATCCCGCGTCAGGTCACGGCGGGGAAGGCCGGCCCCTCTCTTGGCAGCGAAGGAGAGCACGGGGGGCAACAATGTCACCGTCGCCAAGAATGCGAATGCTATGGCGATTGCGCAGGCCGGCCCCAAAGTGTTGAACACACTGAGCTTGGCGAAGGCCATAGCCAGGAAGGCTAGGGCCACAGTGCCCGCCGATGCGAGAACCACGCGGCCGATAGTTGCATTCGCGTGGGCAATAGCGGCATCAGGAGAGTTGCCTGCTCGAATACCCTCATGATAGCGGCTGATGAGGAACACCGAATAGTCAACTCCGGCACCGAAGATGATGACGGTCATGAACATCGAGGTGAACTGGGATACCGGCATGCCCAGCTCGCCTAGTCCAGATAGAACTCCGCGACCCACGGCCAAACTCATGCCCACGACAAGCAGCGGCATCAGCGCGGTGAACACCGAACGGTAGACGACGAGGAGGATCACGGCGATCAGCAGCACGGTGGCGACAGTGATCAGGACCAGATCCGACTCGCCCACGGCGAGTTGGTCGCTAAAGGTCGCGGGTGGGCCTGTCACACGGACTCTCGTCTCAGTGTCGCGAAAGATTCTCTCCGCGGTGTCGCGTACCGCTGCGACCGCCTCCGCGGTATCGGGTCCCCCGAGTGTGCCGGTCACTCCCACGGGCAGATACCAGGCTTGCTTGTCTTTGCTGAGAGCCTGACTCGCAGTGAGGGGATCGCTCAGCAGGTCTCGGACGGCGATGACGTGCTTGTCGTCCGCCCGCACGGTGTCGACAAGCACGTGGTATCGATCGCGGGTGTTGTCGGACAGGCCTGCACTGTTCTCCATCACAACGAATACGGTGGTCTTGGCGCCGCGCTCGTCGAAAGAGGCGCCCATACGGTCCAAGGTCTGAAAAGACGGGACTCCGGCCGGGATCGGATCCACAGATTGTTCCCGTACCACTGACTCCAGTTGAGGAAAGAGAAGGCCTAAGCCGATAGCGGCACCGAGCCAAACCAGCGTCACAATCCCTTTGCGGCGGAGGGTAAACCATGCAACCCGCTCAAGGGTCGGACTGTATTCGCCGAGTTTCTCGCCCCCTCTCGACGAGCGGGTTCGAATGGGAGACGAACTCACCATGTGCAATATCCTCTCGACCTGAAGTGGGCGACCCAATCGTTCGGATCCGTCTGGCGAACGTCCGTGCGGTGGATGATTGTCACTTGTGGTGGTGCTCGGCCATGTCTTCGACCTCCTCGAGAGTGGTGGGCAGGTGGTATGGGGGGGTGCTCTTACCTGAGATGCGGTATCGGCCCCAGAAGTCGGGATCCCCGACGACACACTCCGCCCGCCCCTCAGCGGTCGTAAATACAGCGATCGCGCGGGCGCCTTTCAGGAGCCCGTCGAGCTCATCATTCTTCTGAATCCGGCCATACCAGGTGTATAAGCCGTTCAGCGGCTGGAAATAACCTCTTATTTTCGCTTCGACATGGATCTCCGTCCCACGGCACACCAGGGTTCCTTCGCCGGAGTAGTCGAGGTCATGGTCGTCAGACATGCAGCCCTACCTTCTTCGCATTGAGCGTTGACAAATAACGCGGTTCGTGGATACTAGCAGTACCAGATACTGCGAGTAATGGGTACTGGGCGCCAGGCCCCGACTCCCAGCCTTGAACGACCGAGGAGAAGACATGACCGTGCAGGATGCCCATATCAAGCCCGACTTTTCACAGGAGGGCATGGCCCGGGTGAACGGGCGCAAGCCCGTCGACATGGAACGATCTGCAGGTCGTCTGTTGCGGTCTTCCGCGGAGAAGTTCTACGACGCGGAGATCGACATCGACTGGGAGTCGCCCTGGGAGGAAGGCAAGTACTTTCTGCCAGAGCACCGGGTGTCGCTATACGGCACCAAACTATGGAACAAGATGACCGAGGAGCAGCGTCGCGAGCTGGGACGCCACGAGATCGTGAGCATCCTCAGTTTCGGCATCTACGCAGAGAACCTCTTGAGTTCGGCGCTCCTGCGCATGTCGGCAAAGGGGGCCCTAACCGATCAGAAGTCCCTATACGCGCTAACAGAAATCGGCGATGAGTCCCGCCATTCCACTATGTTCGCGCGCCTCATTAACAAAACAGGCGTGCCCCCTTACAAGCTCCCTAAGGGCTTCTTGAGCTTCGCAAAGATCCTGCATTTCGTCCCGCTCGGACCGTCGGTGTCCGGAGCCACGCTGCTGATCGAGGAAATCCTGGACCGCGCCCAGCGCGAGGCGATGAACGACCCAAGTATGCAGCCTCAGCTTCGCCAGCTCATGAAGATCCATGTCCTCGAGGAAGCCCGTCACATTACCTTTGCGCGACTGGAGATGATCGAAGGCATGCAGCGTCGACGTAAGGCGACGCGCGCTTGGCACCGAGGGGTGCTTGCCGTCATCGCGAACCTGGCGTACCCGCTGCTCATTAATCCGAAAGTGTACCCCGCAGTGGGAATTAGCCGCTGGCGTGGCGTATGGGCACAACAAACCAGCCCAAACTATCGGACCAACCTGCAGTTCATGTCGGAGCCCATGATTCGGTTCTTCCATGAGGCGGGAATGCTGGAAGGCAAGTTCACAATGGCCATGTGGCGCGCGACGCGGAGCCTTCCCGACGATCTCCGCTGATCTCCGTTCACGCGGCCGAGCCGTCACGGTCGACATCAGTTAGACCTGTGCGGAGCATTCTCGATGGCTTCGCGATCACTTCCGCCTCAACAGATCACCCGCTGCCACTGTGCGCAGGTGATGTGTTGTGCCAACGAACCCACGAGGGAGAAAGCATAAACATGGCATCTTCAACTACCCGGCGCGCCTCGCGCGCCGCCGCCAAAACCGACTCAACCGACGACCCGATTTCGACCAAGATTCTGATCATCGGAAGCGGGTTCTCTGGTCTCGGGATGGCCGCACAGCTAAGACGTCGCGGGTACAGCGACTTTCTAATCCTGGAGAAGGCAAGCTCCGTCGGTGGAACCTGGCGCGACAATACCTATCCGGGCTGTGCATGTGACGTCCCGTCGCTGATGTACTCGTACTCATTCGAAAGTCGAGGTAGCTGGTCGAAGGTGTGGTCGTCACAACCAGAAATTGAGCGGTATCTACAAGACGTCGCGGACAAGCGCGGCGTGACACAAAAGATTCATTTCGGTCAGAAGTTGGTTTCCGGATACTGGAGCGAGTCAGAGTCGCGGTGGCACCTGCGTACTGAGTCCGGACGTGAGTACATTGCTCAGTTCGTAGTTTCAGGAGTCGGTGCGCTGCATATCCCCAATTTTCCCGAAATTTCGGGGATTGAGGACTTTAAAGGCGAAGCGTTTCACTCCGCACAGTGGGATCATTCGGTGGATCTGGAGGGCAAGCGTGTCGCCGTGATCGGCACTGGTGCCAGCGCTATCCAGTTTGTGCCGTTCGTACAGAAGGAGGCCATGTCCCTCAAGGTCTTCCAGCGAACCCCTGCCTGGGTCCTACCCCGCAAGAATTTCACCGTTCCGCCGGCCCTGCGGACTCTTCTGAGCAGACTCCCGATTGCACGTCGTATCGCCAGGTGGTCGGTGTACTGGGGTGCGGAGAGCCTAGCCTTCGGCCTCAACGGTCACTCCAACCTTATGCGGCCAATCGAACGGGTCGCTCGGTGGAACATTGAACGCTCCATCTCTGATCCGGCACTACGCAAGAAACTGACCCCGTCATATCGCATCGGCTGTAAGCGAATTCTGGGGTCAAACGACTATTACCCTGCACTTGCGGCGCCCAACACCACCGTCATCAGCGATCGGATTGAGAGGGTCACCGCTGATTCCATCATCACCTCAGACGGCGTCGAGCACCTCATCGACGTAATTATTTATGCGACCGGTTTTCACGTGACTGATGGTTTCGATCAGCTCGCCCTGAAAGGTGCCACTGGCGAGGATCTCCCGTCCCACTGGCATCAGACGGGGATTAACACGCACCTGGGCATCACGACCAAGGGTTTTCCCAACCTGTTTTTCCTCCTCGGACCCAACACGGGCCTCGGCCACAACTCAGTGGTGTTCATGATCGAGCAACAGATCAAATACATCATGAAGGCCATCGACACAGTAGAAAGCCGAGGCGCTGAGAAGGTTGACGTACGCCCGTCCGTGCAAGAACAGTTCAACACCGACATCCAGCGGAAGCTGGCCAAGGGAGTGTGGACCAACGGCGGCTGCACGAGTTGGTATCTCGACTCGCAGGGCGTCAACCGGACCGTGTGGCCGGGCTTCACATGGCAGTACTGGCGCGCCACAAAAGATTTCGACCCCGCTGAGTACGACATCGCCTGAGCCCGAACGCACGGAGAGACACGATTCGTAGAAATGGTGAGACGACAGTGAGCAATTCTGACCGGCATGATTACACAGGCAAGGTGGCAGTGATCACCGGTGCCGCGTCAGGGATCGGTCGGTCTCTGGCACTCCAGTTGGCGGAGCGAGGTGCCGCACTGGCACTGTCCGACATTGATGAGATGCACTTGAAGGAGACTGCAGAACTTTGCCGCACCACGTATGCGGCGACGGTAACCGCCGCCGTACTAGACGTTGCGGACCGCAGTGCGTTTCAGGACTATGCCGACGGAGTGCGGTCAGAGTCGGGCCACGTCGACATGGTGTTCAATAACGCCGGCGTGGCCTTGGGCGTCGACGTGGTCGACATGACCTGGGAAGACTTCGACTGGCTCATGGGCATCAACTTTGGCGGAGTCGTTAACGGGTCGAAGGCGTTTCTGCCTCACCTGATCGCGTCCGGGGACGGACATCTCATTAACACGTCGAGCGTCTTCGGCTTGATCGGAATCCCCAGCCAGAGCGCATACAATGCCGCGAAATTCGGCGTCAGAGGCTTCACCGAGGCGCTCCGACAGGAGATGAAAATCAGTCGATACCCGGTCACAGTGACATGTGTGCACCCGGGGGGTGTAAAAACCAACATCGTCAACAATGCCCGAGGCGTTTCCGCCATGGGGGCAGACACCGCGACTGTCGCCTCGCTGTTCGACAGGATCGCACGAAGCACCCCGGATAAAGCAGCGGCGACAATCCTCAAAGGTATGGACAAGAAGAAGGCACGAGTGTTGATCGGTGCGGACGCCCGCGGTTTCGACTTCGTGGCACGGGTGATCGGTCCCCGCTACCAGGACATCGCGGCGCCACTGACACGGGCGGGTTACGCGGTCGCACGTAGACAGGGGATCCTCAAGTGACCGTCGAACCCGATGCACGTCCGGCTGCCGCAGCCCGCTCACGCACCTTGCGCGTCTCAGAAGTGACCCAGGAAACGAAAGACTCCGTCACCATTTCGTTCGAGATCCCCGATGCCATGGTCGAGGAGTTCAAGCATGTCCCAGGGCAATTCATCACCGTGAAGATCCCATCTGATCGGACCGGTCATGTCGCACGATGCTACTCGTTGAGCAGCTCGCCTCACGTCGAGGACTTCCGTCTCGAGATCGGGATCAAGCGGACGGAGAACGGTTACGCATCGAACTGGCTGTGCGACAACGCGATGACGGGAATGGAGTTGACCGTCCTCCCGCCGTCGGGGCACTTCACGGCTAAGAATCTCGACGTCGATTTTCTATTCTTTGCAGGAGGAAGTGGGATCACTCCGGTCTTGTCGCTGATTAAGTCGGCGCTTGTGTGCGGCGGGGGCGAAGTCACACTGTTCTACGCGAATCGCGATGCCGAGTCGATCATGTACGAGGGCCAACTGGCGCAGATCGCCTCCGAGTTCCCCGAGCGTTTCACGGTCTTCCACTGGTTGGAGTCGGCTATGGGGATTCCGGCACCTGAGGATGTCGAATCCGCCATACGTGAGCACCGCGGTGCACAGATCTACACCTGTGGTCCGGCGCCGTTCATGGATCTGGTTCAGAAGTCGGCGGAGGCCTGCGGTGTTGAGCACGCCTCGGTACATCGAGAAGTCTTTCAGTCACTGACCGGAGATCCATTCGAGACAGCCACGATGCGTCAGCTCAGTGACGACGATGGTGTGGCGACCGCCACGGTCTATCTGAATGGGCAGTCCATCACGACTGAGTGGCCGCGCAACACTCCGTTGCTCGACGTGCTATTGGCCCAAGGTCACAATGCCCCGTACTCCTGCCGAGAAGGGGCCTGCAGCGCGTGCGTATGCAAGCTGGTTGAGGGTGATGTAGAAATGGCACAAAACCACATCCTCGTTGAAGATGACATTGCCGACGGTGAACGGCTTGCGTGTCAGGCACTTCCGCTGACGGATGCAGTCACGGTGAGCTTTGATGACCTCTGAGATAGCGAGCGAGTCGCGAGGATCGCGGCACCTCGAGGTCCTCTCCTCCGACGGAACCAGGTTGTTCGCCCAGGAATTCGGCTCGGGCCGGGATGCTCCACTTCTAGTCTTTAGTCACGGCTGGGCCTGTCAGGGGCGTTTCTGGCGGCCACAGATCGAACAGTTCGCGGCGACGCATAGGGTAGTGGTCTACGACCAACGCGGACACGGGTGGAGCGACCGGGGCCGGGTACCGTTCTCGGCGAGACTTCTGGCCGATGACTTGGAGTCCGTAGTTCGGGCGGTAGCCACTCCCACCGACAAGGCTGTCGTGGTCGGACACAGCATGGGAGGTATGTCCATCATGAGCTGGGCAGCTGAGTACCCAGCCTCGGTGTCGGAGCTGGCCCGCGGAGTAGTACTGGCAAGCACCGGGCCATCACAGTTGGTGGATCGGTCAACGTTACTCAAAGTTCCCCGCCAGCTACGACCGAGACTTGAACGGGCCTTCGCGGCTAGTCTTGCGGTCGCGGGACCCGAGATGCAGGACACGCGTTTGTCTCGCCGCCTGATTCGTTACGGAACCCTGGGCCCGGGCGCGACTGTCGAGGTAATCGATGAGTGCGCCGACATCGTGTTGCGATGCCCACCACAGGTGCGGGGGATGTGGGGTGCGGTTTTGGCGACAATCGACGTCAGCAGGGGTGTTGACTCGCTGACAGTGCCGGCGGCGGTCATCGTGGGCGATGCCGACAGACTGACCCCGGCGGCCCATTCGGTGGATCTCGCAGCGCGACTGGGTCGGCAGGGCGTTCTATTTGAATTCACTCTTCTCGACAAGGTCGGTCACATGTCCAACCTAGAGGCCGTTGAAGACTTCAATTCAGCTGTGGCCAGGTTAGACAGATCCGCTTGAAGCTCGTTTCGACCCATGTCTCTGCCGACTGCATGCGTGCGCCACGTGCTTATTGGGGCGACGGTCAACCATCCTGGTAGCGTGGTGGGTCATGTCTGTAGTCCGTCGAATCTCCGCAGCCCCGGTGAAAGTGCAACGTCGTGTGCGCGATGCACGAAGCACGCGTTGGGACGACCACCGCGCTATCGTGAAGGCTGAACTCGTCGACGCGGCAATACGCGCGATCGAGAAGTTTGGCGACGCTGTGAGCATGGACGACTTCGCGGAAGAGGCAGGGGCGTCGAAGCCGAAGCTTTATCGCCATTTCGGTGACCGAGCTGGGCTCTATTCCGCTGTGGCAGCACGTTTGGGTTCGATGATGTGGGAGTCCGCACAGTCAACTCTGCTCTCCGGACAGCAGGACTCCGTCGACGAGCTCTTCCGGTCAGCGATCTCCGCATACGTGTCATTGGTCGACGAGCATCCGGCGGTCGTCCGCTTCCTCATGACGAACCACATGTTTCAGTATTCTGAGTCCGGCGAGGGAGGGGCCGCGGATCAGCTGAGATCGGCAATGGATATTATTTCCGACGAGTTCGCCCGTAGCCTCCAATCGGTCGGTGCCGACGAGTCCCTCGTCGCCGTCGTAGTGGCCTCCATCTTGGGGGCGGGCCTATCAGCTACCCAATGGTGGATCGATCACGGTCGGCTCAATGGAATGAGCAAGGACCTGTTCTCCGCGCACCTTTATCAGACGTCGTGGGGGATCATTGACGGCGCTGCGGCCACAGTGGGCGTTCGCTTCCGCAGAGACAGACCCTTCGGCGACCCCGCGTTCGCCACTCGCCTCGGACTAGACTGATCCCGCTCGCGAGAGACGGTGCCGCCCCAGTCTCCGCCCTCAGTATTTGATCACAACTGTGTTCCTTATCGCGAGGAGCACTTGTCCAAGTGTCGGATGGGCGGGTCGAACGACTCGTCGTCTACCACCTGATCTAGTGTCATCACGTCGCCCCCGGTGATGAAGCCGGCGAGCCAGTCAGGCCCCAGGTCTGGCGCGACCAGTAGGACCGAATCAACTCGTAGGAACTGATGCCCACGATCTCGTGGTTCACCCCGTCGGACTCCGGTAGCGACCCACCTCAGTCGATCCAGATGCGAAAGGGCCGGGCTAGGGCCAGCCACTCACCGATGCGGTGCTGGCAGTTCTTCTAAACGGCGGACCTTAGGGATCTGGCGGCGGAGTCCAGTGAGGTGGCAAGGCTCGACTCAGTGTCAGTTAGAACCGCCGCGGCCTCGATGACGTGGTCGAGCCGGGTAGCAGCGGTCGAGCCCTTGTGTACGGCCGCCTGAGCGACTGATGTCCATGCTGCAGCCGCTCGGTGAGCATCTCTGGCAAGGTCGCTGGTTGCAGCATCGCCGGTCAGTCGGGCGATCTCGTCGCAGCCACACGCGAGTAGTCGTCGGAACAGGCCACCACCCGTACCTGCCTTCTCGATGAATGCACCAAGACTGAATAGGTGGACTTCGAGCACGTCGGAGGGCAGCTCATGCCAGAGCACCACGTCAGAGGATAGTGCTAGGGCTGCGTCTATTCCGTGTGTCCCCGAGTGTTCGACAGGGCCGGCGATCGTGGATCCTGCGGGCGCGCGCATGCATGCCGCAGATTGCGCGAACGCCTCCGCAGCCACGACGGCGATTGACGGTAGCGCCTCGGGCCAGTCAATGCGGAAGAGCGTATGTCGGGTCGGCTCGGGGAAGGTCATCGAGCGTCGGGCTCGCGCCAGCGCGTCGAAGGGAACCTGTTGAATTTCGACGCGATCGTTGTCTGCGACGTAAGCGATTTCTGCGTCGCTGTCGTAGCCCACTATGACGATATCGTGGCGACTCATGCGCAACTGAACGCGCAGGTAGGGCAATTCAGCAATTTCGGCCCACACGAGCGCGGGCCGGCCGCGGTCGAGTTCGTCGCGGACGAGATCCCACCCTAGCTGGGGATCGTCGGTGGACCGGACCTCCACCGTAGCGCCGAGACGGCGGGGGAGGTCCATCTCGAAGTCAGGACCACGTCCTACCAGATACAACGGCGGCACGAGGGCGTCGGTGCGAACATACGTGAGCGAGAGTGCTCCGCCCAGAGCGAACACCAGACCCTCGTTCGGTGGCCCGTCGAAGCCTAGTCCCGACCACTCCATCAAGTCGCGCATCGCGCTGGAGCCGCAATGGCCGCCCATTCGGTGTGGATAGGTGTCGAGCAATGACTCGGACATTGTCATGGTCTCCCTA
>NZ_JBITWL010000042.1:0-23712 GCF_044543825.1 Gordonia sp. NPDC062954
CTCGTTGTCGGTCAACACATAGGTCGGTGCGCCACCGATGATGCGGAACGTCCGGTCCAGGCCGGCGAACACACTGGGCGCGGTGCGGTCTCGCAGCGCGATGACCACCCGGTAGCGGCACCACGCCAGCCACGCCACCAACAACACGACCTTGCGGCCATCCACAACCGGCCCGTCACCGAAGTCGTACTGCAACCACAACCCGGGTTCGGTGATTCACGGACGGTGAACCCGCGTATTGCCCAGGCGCCATTGGTCTTTCACTTTCGCCACCGCACGTCGTGTGGTACGTTCAGTGCCGCTATAGCCCAGTGCGACGAGCTTTTCGTGTGCCTTGTCGGCGCGGATCTTTCCTTTCGTGTCCTGCATCCACTGCTCGATATGCGGCAGGAAATTGTCGATCAACCGGGCGCGACGCACCGCTGGCGCCAACCCGGCAGCACGATCGTCGACCGCCCGTTTGACCGTGTGGTGGCTGCACCCGCACAACTGCGCGGCAGCCCGATACGACCCCGTCAGGTCGTAGGCATTGAGTATGTCCGTGAGTTCTCCGTCAGACGCCCAAGTTGGGCCTCTCCCGTGAGTGAGTTCGATACGACTAGGCATCGCTATCGAAGCCACGGGAGAGACCCGCTCAGCGCAGACGCGCCGTCGGATGAGACAGGTGTGGGCAAAATCGTGTCCGCCGACGGGCAGCTTCGTGACCGCGAGTGGGCAGTCCTTATTGGCCGTCAGCGGGCACTTTCGTGACCGCCCATGGGCAGTTTTTCATGTCCGCTGACAAACGATGATTATCGGCTAAAAGACTGGCTATATAGAGGTATGCCGGTATGACGGTCCAAGTGTTGTGAGCGCTGAACGACAACGCCGCGCAACAGAGCCCTTTCAGCATCTACTAGTCCACCGGTAGTCGATTGCGAGCCATCCGAAGTCTCGGTAGGGGTAGGCCATCTGCCGATCCTGACACGGCCCGAGTCCTCTCATTCTGAACCTTGCCTCGGCGCGCACCCAGCTGTTCGTTTTGTACGGGGGGACGTAGCCGGCCGGCGGGACCGGGCCGGGCGATGACCCCATGTGTACGCAGACGTCGAGTTCTCGTGCCGAACTCAGGAAACGAACTCGCGACGCACGACGCCAGATCACGACGATCTCGTCAGGCCGCCAGCAACATCGCCAGCACTGCGGTGTCCGGGTCGGCGTTGGGGTCGATCCCGACCTGGTTGCGCAGATTCACCACCGTGCCGTCGGCCTCGGCCTCGGCCCAGCCGGCGCGGTGTTCGAGACCGAGTTCGGGCAGGCCGGGCAGCAGCACGCATCCGGAGGCGACGTCGGCGCACTCGGGCAACGACGGTCGGGTCTGCGACGGCGGGTGCAGCATCACCAGCGCCGGCGGATTGGTGAGGAAGCGGCCCGCCTCCACGAAGCTGTCGTCGACGACATTGCCCACCGCGACCATCATCCCGACCGCGTCGGCGTCGGCATCGTCGGGACGCTCTTCGACGACCCCGAAGATGGTGGTGGTGGGCAGGAAGCCGGGCCGGCACGCGATTCGGACGGAGGCCACCAGCGTCTGCGTCCACTCGAGCGTCGACTCGGGCCACCGACCCGAGATCAGGATGCCGTTGAGTTCCCCTTCGAAGTGGAACGGCGTCAGGCCGATGGGTATGGAAGTCGTCATCACTGATCTCCCTCTGCCACAGGGTTCTTACTCCCGGACGAGGATCCGGATCGAAAATCGGATCCTGTGGAAGAAGAATCCACCTCGACGCCGGTGCTGACAACTCGAACACGGTTGTTGTGACGGTTCTTTTACACGACGTAACCCGGGTGTGGACGCTCGGACGCCGTCGGCCGAGCGTCCTGGGTGTGATGAGGCGGACACACGGCGGGACCGTCGGACCCACCAGGCACACTGGATGAGGTGAGTAAGTCTGTTCCGCTGCGCCCGATGGAGATGGCGTCAATCGCGATCTTCGGTGGCCTGACGGTCGCGGCGATCGTGGTCGCCGCTGTGGTGCCGCTGGCGACGGCGGTCGGGTTGTTGGCGCCCGTCCCGCTGGCCCTGGTCGCTGCGCGCACCCGGCCGCGGGCGTTGATCGCGGCGTCGGTGGCCGCCACCGGGGTCAGTTTCGCGATGGCAGGCACCGGGGCGGCGGCCACGGTGCTTGGGTCGGCGCTGGTCGGCGGCATCGTCGGCGACACCAAACGGCGTGGCCGAGGCATCGGCACCCTCGCAGTCGCGGGACTTGTCGCTGCCCCGGTGATCGGCGGGATCTCGGTGCTGCTGCTGCTCATCCTGGTGCCGTTGCGCACGTTGGCTCTGGAGGCCCTCGGCAATACCGTCGGCGGCCTGGTGAAACTGCTCAACCAGGTTCCGGGGCTGTCCGGACTGGCCGACACCGTCGACTCGCTCGGCACCAGCATGGTCGATCACTGGTGGGTGTGGATGTGGGTGTCCGGCGCGTTGGGGACCGTGGTGTCGCTGGCGGTGGCCTGGTGGTTGCTCGGCGGGGTCATCGCCCGGCTCGCCGACATCCCGAGCGAGGACACCCTGGACGCGGGCACCGTGGATCGCGAATCGGCGCAGGTGGGCCCGTTGCCCCTGCACCTGACCGATGTCGGGTTCCGCTACCGGCCGGACGGTCCGGTGGTGCTCGACGCCGTCGACGTATCGGTGGGCAGCGGTGAGTTCGTCGCAGTGGTGGGGGCGAACGGGTCGGGCAAGTCCACCCTGGCCAAGATCCTCGCTGGCCGGGCGCCGACGACGGGCTCGGTGACACGGCCCGGCGCCGCCGGTCTCGGACGCCACGGCGGCACGGCGATGGTGCTGCAGCGACCAGAGACCCAGATGCTCGGCTCGCGGGTGGCCGACGACGTCGTGTGGGGTCTGCCCTTCGGCGCCGAGGTGGACGTGGAGGGTCTGCTCGGTGAGGTCGGGCTGGCCGGTTTGGGGGATCGCGAGACGTCGGATCTGTCCGGCGGTCAGCAGCAACGGCTGGCCATCGCCGCCGCCCTGGCGCGTGACCCGGCTCTGCTGGTGGCGGACGAGGTGACCTCGATGGTCGACCCGGAAGGTCGGGACGAACTGCTGGCGCTGCTCGCCGATCTGCCGCGCCGGCGCGGCATGACCGTCGTGCTGATCACCCATCGGGGGGCCGAGGCCGCCGCCGCCGACCGCATCATCCACTTGCACAACGGTCGGGTGATCCCGCATCCGCCGCACTGGGTGCCGCGCCCCGGCATGGTCGAGGAACCGGCCCGGCCGACGCCGGTGGCGCAGGCCGGCGGGTTCGGTCCGCGGCCGGCGCAGCCGCTGCTGATGCTGCAGGGGGTCGGGCACACCTATCTCGCCGGTTCGCCGTGGGCGGTGCGCGCGCTGCACGACGTGTCGATCACCGTGCATCGCGGCGACGGGCTGCTCATCGTCGGCGGAAACGGTTCGGGCAAGACCACCCTGGCGTGGGTGATGGCCGGACTGATCGGGCCGTCGGAGGGGACCGCGACCCTCGACGGCGCGCCGAGTACCGACAAGGTCGGGGAGGTCGCACTGGCGTTCCAGCACGCCCGCCTGCAGTTGCAGAAGCAGACCGTCGGCGACGAGATCATGGCCGCCGGCGGAATCGAGGTCGGCAGCGCGGAGGTCGCCCGGGTACTCGAGGCGGTGGGCTTGCCGCGTGAGATGGCCGCGCGCCGAACCGATTCCCTCAGCGGCGGCCAGATGCGTCGGGTGGTGCTCGCCGGGCTCATCGCGCGGCGACCCAAGGTGTTGATCCTCGACGAACCGCTCGCTGGGGTGGACCCGTATGCCCGTGCCGAGATCGTCGAGATGCTCGGACGGCTGCGTGCCGAGGGGATGACGATCGTGATCATCTCGCACGATCTGTCCGATCTCGACGCGGTGGTCAGTCGGCGGGTTCGGCTCACCGACGGCACGTTGACGGTGGTCGATGCCCCGGGGATCTCCGGGCAGCAGTCGTTTCAGCGTGCAACCGGGGAGGCTGCGGAATGAGTGTGCGTACGATCCCGCTGCGCCAGGTGCCCGGCGACTCCATGGTTCATCGTCTGTGGGCGGGCACGAAACTGATCGTCGTGCTGCTGCTCAGCGTGATGACGTGGGTGCTGCCGTCGTGGCCGTCGCTGGGCATGGTGGCGGCGTTCGTGGTGATCACCGCGGTTGCGGCCGGCATCCCGTTGGGTGCCATCCCGCGGCCGCCCTGGTGGTTCTGGGGTCTGATCATCGCCGGCGGCCTGCTCAACGTGATGTTCGGCCCGGCGGCGCTGATCGTCTATCTGCGGGCGGTCACTCTCGGGTTGGTGTTGGTGGCGAGTTCGATCCTGGTGATCTGGACGACGCCGATGGCCGACATCGCCCCGGCGATCGCGACCCTGATGCGGCCATTGCGGATTTTCCGGCTACCGGTCGACGAGTGGGCTGTCGCCATCGCTTTGTGTCTGCGGGGGATGCCGATGCTGATCGACGAACTGCGGATGCTGCGCGCGGCGCATCGGCTGCGGCCGTCGGCGCCACCGCGCAGCGGCCATCCGGCGGCGGAGATGGGCGTGCTCGACATGATCACCGCCGCGATGTCGAGTGCGTTGCGGCGCAGTTCGGAGATGGCCGAGGCCATCACCGCTCGCGGCGGTACCGGCCGGCTGGCGGCTTACCCGTCGCGGCCGGGTCGCACCGATGCGGTGGTGCTGGCGGTGGTCGGCGTTGCGTGTGCCGCGGCGATCACGGTAACGATCCTGCTCTGAGCAGGCCCCCCGTACAGATAAACGCCGCCCGGCTCGGAGATCCGAACCGGGCGGCGCTGCACATCTGCTGCCGACGGGGCGTCAGGCCGGGACGATGAGTCCCTTGCCCTGGCTGCTCGCGGTGGCGTAGCGCTCCGCGGCGTCGGCCCAGTTGACGACGTTCCACCAGGCCTTGACGTAGTCGGGCTTCACGTTCTGGTAGTCGAGGTAGAAGGCGTGCTCCCACATGTCGAGCATGACGACCGGGATGATGGCCGCGGGGATGTTGCCGCTCTGGTCGGTGAGCTGCAGGATTACCAGCTTGCCGCCGATGGTGTCGTAACCCAGGATCGCCCAGCCGCTGCCCTGCAGCGTGGTGGCGGCGGCGGTGAAGTGTGCCTGGAACTTGTCGAAGCTGCCGAACTGATCGTCGATCGCGGCGGCCAGATCACCCTCGGGCTTGTCGCCTCCGTTGGGCGACAGGTTCTTCCAGAAGATGGAGTGGTTGGTGTGGCCACCGAGATGGAAAGCGAGCGTCGACGACAGGCCGTACACCTTGTCGGCGATGGTGCCGTCCTCGCGGGCCGCGGCCAGCTTCTCCAGAGTGGTGTTGGCGCCCTTGACGTAAGTGGCGTGGTGCTTGTCGTGATGGAGCTCCATGATCCTGCCGGAGATATGCGGCTCGAGCGCCGCATAGTCGTAAGGGAGATCCGGCAAGGTGTATTCAGCCACGATAATCCTCTCTGAGGTGCTGCTCGTTTGTCACTGCGCGCGTGGATCACAGGCATCGGACAACGGAGCCCGATGTCGGGTAGCGCGAGTACTTCCACCCTTACCCACCACATGGGCGATTGCAAACACTGCGGCACAATCTACTTCAAGTGTGGTTGAAGTCTGCGGGCCGAGAATCGGCCCGGAAAAGTAGCTCAGAGCAGCATCAACAGGACGAGGAGGGCAACCAGTGCGAGGGTGCTCGCGGCCGTCCCGACGCACGCCGACCGGACGTCATAGGTGGCGCGCGGGGTGCTCGGCCGAGAGCCGAGGGCCCGCCGGAGTTCAGAACTCGCGTGCGTTGCCATGAACACCCTTCGTCGTCGCTGATCCCAGCCGGAGTGACCATGATCACAACCCCGACGTGGGGGACATGATAGGCAGACCTTGCGAAATCCATCAACCCGTGGCGGCGCCGGCGACGCGTAGGATCGGACTCATGTCATGGCTTGACCAGCTTCTTTCCTCGCGATCACACAAACGGGAAATGATCTCGCCCGAACGGGCGCTGCCGGGTCGCGCCGAGGGAATCCCGGTCGCCGATGAGCATCTGCTCCTGCACCACCCGCTCCGGGGTGCGATCGACCCGGAATTCCCCGACGGCGATCTCGGCATCGGGGACTTCGGCCGAGGTCTGTCGGCGGTGATTCTGGCCGGTGGGTGTTTCTGGGGGATCGAAGAGATCTATTGGCAGCTGCCCGGCGTGTACACCACTGCCGTCGGCTACGCAGGCGGGTACACGCCGAATCCGACCTACAACGAGGTATGTAGCGCACGCACCGGACACACCGAATCGGTGCTCGTGGTGTTCGATCCCGAGGTGATCGACCTCGAAGGCGTCCTGAAGGTCTTCTGGGAGAGCCACGATCCCACCCAGGAGATGCGGCAGGGCAACGATGTGGGGACGCAGTACCGGTCGGCGATCTACACCCTGACCGACGCCGACGCTCGGCTCGCCGCGCAGAGCGCGGAGAAGTTCGAGACCGTGCTGAGGCAGGCGGGGCTCGGGCCCATCGCCACCGAGATCAGCCCGCTCGCCGACGCCGGGGACGGCCGCTTCTACTACGCCGAGGACTACCACCAGCAGTACCTCGCGAAGAACCCGCACGGCTACCGCTGCCACGCCGCCACCGGCCTGCGTTATCCCGCCGCCTGAGCAGGTGGCCGAGAAGATCACCACCGGTCAGTGGAACCGGACGCTGCTGCATCGCCAGCACCTGCTGGAGCGAGTCGCCGAGGACGCCATCGAGGTGCTCGACCGGTGCGTGGGCCTGCAGGCGCAGGACCCGCGTGTGCCGTTCTTCGGACTGGCCTCGCGCATCGCCGATTTCGACCCGTCCGAACTCGACGATCTGCTCACCGACCGCGAAGTCGTTCGGATGGCGATGTTGCGGTCCACGGTCTTCCTGATGGATGCCGAGGACGCCCGTTGGGTACGGCCGCTCGCGCAGCCGGCGCTCGACGCGGAACTGGCCATACATGCACGCAAGCTGAACGGGGTGCGGCCCGCGGATGTCGTGACCGATGCCGCCGAGTTGCTGGCGGGCGGGTCGTTGTCGGGTACCGAACTCGGCCGTGCGCTGCAGGAACGTCATCCCGACTCGCCGGCGTCGACTCTCGTTGCGGTGGCGCGGTGCGCCCTTCCGCTGGTCCAGGTACCACCGCGTGGGTTGTGGCGGGGGTCGGCCGCACCGACGTATCGGCTGTTCGACGACTGGGTCGGCTCGGGGGAGCCGGCGGTTACCGGCGATGAGGCGCGCCGTGATCTGATCCGGTTGTATCTGCGCGGTTTCGGCCCAGCCACCGTTGCGGGCATCCAGAGCTGGTGTGGGTTGACCAGGCTCACGCCGTTGGTCGAGGAGATGGAGGCCGATTGGGAACTCGTGGAGCGCATCGGGCCCGACGGTGAGCGGTTGTTCGACCTGGAGGGTCTCGACATCGTCGACGCCGATCGGCCGGCGCCGATCAGGCTGCTGTCGCCGTATGACAATGTGCTTGTCGCGCAGGCCGACCGGCGGCGGATCGCTGAGAAGGAGCGATTCGGCCGGCTGCGCACTCCCAACGGACGATCGCCAGGGTTCGTGCTGGTCGACGGATGGCTGGCCGGGTCCTGGCGTATCGCCGACGGGCGCGTCCACCTGGAGGTGATGATCGAGCTGTCGTCATCGCAGCGTGACGATCTGGAAACCGAAGTTCAACTGCTGCAGCAATTCCTCGACGGAAACGGTTGAGGCCGGATCAGTCCCCGGTGCGTGGGTTGCGGTTGGTGATGCAGTATCGGCGGCCCACGGGGTCGCGCATCACTGTCCACTGCTCGAGGCGTTCGACGACCTCGGCGCCCCAGTCCTCATGTCGCGCCACCTCGTCCTCGACGGCATTGGCTGCCAGGTCGAGATGGCCCGACGCGGTCTGGGAGGGATCGTCGGGACCGTTGCGTTGCAACAGGATTCCGATCGCGAGGGCGGGGTCGCGGGACAGGCGTACCAGCTCGGGGCGGCTGGTGGGCGTCGTCGGACGGCCGGTGATCGCAGACCAGAACTCGATTTCGCGGTCCCACGCGCCGTGCGGCACGTCGATGCATACCTGATCGATGATGCTGATCGTGTCGCCGGGCCACCGGATGGGTCGCGAACGTACTGATTCCCCCTGCCAGGCGACCAGGCAGAAGACAAATCCGGCCGGTGACGTCAGCGACACCCACCCGGTGTCGAGGCTGCTGCGAAGGATGTTGGCGCCCAGCCGGATCGCTTCATCGGTTGCCGCGCCCAGATCGTCGACGTGCAGGTCGAGGTGAATGCCGCCCGGCCCCTCGTCGATGCGCTGGACCCGCAGATGCGGATCCCCGTTGAACGGTTCGAGCGAAGCGAACTCGCGGTGCTCGCCCCGAGGCGGTGACACGGTACTGCCGGCGATCGCCCGCCAAAACGTCACCTCGGCGCCGAACTGGTCGGACGGGAAATCCAAGAACGCCGTGAGCCATCGGATTCGCACGCCGAAAGTCTAGGGCCGTCGAGCGCGCGGGGCCGCGCATTACACTCGGCCGCATGACCGGTGGACCCTTCAGATCGATCGCCAAGCGTGTGGCGCGTTCTCGCGCGGACCGGGTTGCCGTCGTCCGGCTCGACGGCCCGATCGGGCCGACCGGCGTGGGACGTCACGGGATCAGCACCGACGGCGTCGAGCCCATCCTCAAGCGGGCGTTCGGCACCGAGCACGTCAAGGCTGTCGTCATCGTGATCAACTCACCCGGCGGATCGCCCGCGCAGTCGGAGTACATCGCCGAACGCATCCGGCAACTGTCGGCGGAGAAGGGCGTGCCGGTACTCGCCTTCTGCGAGGACGTCGCGGCGTCGGGCGGATACTGGATCGCCTGCGCCGCCGACGAGATCTTTGCCGCTCACACCTCCATGATCGGGTCGATCGGGGTGGTCTCCTCGGGTTTCGGCCTGTCCGATGTGCTCTCCCGGTTCGGTGTCCAACGTCGGCTCTACACGGCGGGTGACAACAAGGCCCGCCTCGACACCTTCTCGCCGGAGCGGCCCGAGGACGTCGAGTGGCTGCGCGGTCTGCAGGGCGAGTTGCACGAGGCGTTCATCAGCTGGGTGCGGCAGCGGAGGGGCAAGAAGCTGAACGCGCCCGACGCGGAGTTGTTCAGTGGTGACCTGTGGGTGGGTGGCCGCGCGGTCGAAGTGGGCTTGGTCGACGCGATCGGCGTCATGCGGTCGGTGATCGCCGAGCGCTACCCGGATGCGGAGATCACTGTGATCGACGCACCCAAGCCGCTGCTCGCGCGGCTCCTCGGCGGGCAGGTGAGCGTGCAGAACGTTGTACAGAACGCGGTGACCGGTGCCCTCGAAGTGCTCGATCGGCCCATCAGAACCGAACTCCGCTGACTTGCGCAGAAGGGCCGGTTCGGCCGCCTCGTTGAGCAGTTGTGCACCGTTCTCCCCAAGTTATCCACAGGATGGCGCACGTTGGGGAAGATTCTTCGGGTGTGACCCAGCTCTGCACTTTGGTGAAGAGTGTGTAACACTGAGCAACCATTTCAGTGACGACTATCACACCACATGTGAAAGCGGTCACAGCGGAGGCGGAGGTCGGGCGGGGTTTCTCCACAATTTCCACAGTCTCATCCACAGGTTGATGGTCGCCGATGCACACTTCCGATCGGTTTGGCAAAGCGGCATGTGGATAGATATATGCAGGTCGTCATAGTCCGTTGTGCGGCGTCCGGCCCGTGTCAATCCGAGTCATGCGCGTCGAAGTTGTGCACAGGCGTTCCGGGCATGATCCGCGCCCGCGACCGGACGGCTGTGCCACCATGGTTCCGTGAGTATGGGCGACATCCGACAGGTGGCGGTGACCGAGCTCCCGAACGATTTCACCGACGACACCGACCGCGTGCTGCTCGACGTGCGCGAGCCCGACGAGTGGGCGTCCGGGCATGTCCGGGGAGCGCTGCACATCCCCCTCGGTGACGTTCCCGCGCGACTGGGTGAGATCGACCTCGACGCCGAGTTGCTCGTCGTGTGTCACTCCAGCGGGCGGTCGATGCGTGTGCTGCAGTACCTGGGCCAGATGGGCTACGAGGGCAGCTGTGTCCGCGGCGGCATGCTCGCGTGGGTCGAGAACGGCAAGCCCGTCGAGACCGGGAGTGCCGGCTCGCAATGATCGACCTCTGCCCGCGGTGCCGCATCCAGGCGCCCCACCGCCCCGGACGCGAGTGCTGCCCCCGATGTGGTGGTCCGCTCCGTGTGCTCGACTCGGATCTGCTCGGGCCTCCGCGGCAGGCGGCACCACCAGCCCCGGCAGCACCGCCGTCACGGCCGGCGCCGGTGAGCGGTCCGCGCAGTGGCCGGCTCTACCGGAGCCGACACGTCCGGTGGGTGGCCCGACGTCCACCCGAGGCGATTCCGACGATTCGACGACCGGAATTCGTCGCGCGGCCCCGCTACATCCCGCGCTACGTCTACATCCCGCAATGGGGACTCAAGGACGGGGGACTCAAGGACGGGGGACTCACAGACGGGGGCCTGGGCAACGCGACCGGCGGGCGGGCTGCCGCCTCGCGTGGTGGCGCACTGTCCGATGCCCTGACCCGTGCGCTGTACGTCCTGGCTGCCGCGCTCGGGCTGGCCGCAGTCGCGCACCTGCTGCGTTACGTCTTGCTGATCATCAACCGGTCCACGCCGGTTCCGGCGTGGACGGATCTGGTCACCTCCACCCTGGTCATCTTCGGTGGCCTGCTCGCACTCGGCTGCTTCGTGTACACGACCGTCGTCTTCGCGCGATGGGTGATGGCCATGCGTACCGAGGCCTACCGCTGCGTTGATCGTCGCGATCCACGGCCGCGGTGGCAGATCGTGCTCTTGGCGGTGGTGCCGCTGGTGAACGTGCTGGGTGTGGCCGTGCTGCTGCACGAGGCCGCCGACGTCCGGACCGACCTCGACCGCGACCGCACCCGACGCCGACTGACCCGCATGTGGGTCGCGTGGGCGATCGTGAACGCGCTGGCGGTGGCTGCGATCGTGACCCGGGTGGTCGCGACCTGGTCGGGATCGATCCAGACCGGTGCCAACGGCTTGGTGGCGGTCACCGTCTCCGCCGCGTGTTCGGCGGTGTTCGCGCGCTGGCTGGCCGACCGGCTCGAGTGCACTTTCGCGACCTCGCAGCAGGATCCGGTCCCGGCGCGCCGATGGGTGATGGCCGCATGACTGGCGCCGAGCAGGTCTCCCGTTCGGGGAAGCCCGCCGTCGTCGCCCATCGGGGGGCCTCGGCCGACCTGCCCGAGCACACCCTGGCCGCCTATGAACGCGCGCTTGCCGAGGGCGCCGACGGCCTCGAGTGCGACGTCCGGCTCACCAGCGACCACGAACTCGTCTGCGTGCACGACCGAACCGTCGACCGGACCTCCGACGGGGTGGGCGCGGTCAGCGAGATGTCGCTGGCCCAACTGCGCGAACTCGACTTCGGCAGTTGGCACCCGGCCGCAGAACCGGCGTCCGTGCTGACGCTGCGGGAGCTGATCACCCTCACCCTCGACTGGCGCCGGCCGGTCCGGCTGTTCATCGAGACCAAACATCCGGTGCGCTACGGCAGCCTCGTCGAACAAAAGCTCCTCGCGATGTTGCACGAGTTCGGTGTCGCCACTCCGCCGTCGGCCGATCACAGTCGCGCCGTGGTCATCTCGTTCTCATCAGCCGGGGTCTGGCGAATCCGTCGGCATGCGCCGATGCTGCCGACGATCCTGCTCGGCGACACCGCTCGGATGCTCGGTGGGAGCGCGGCGACCGCGGTGGGTGCCACCGGCATCGGCCCCTCGGTGGAGACGTTGCGGATGAATCCGGACCTCGTCGATCGTGCCGCGGCCGCCGGACGGGTCACCTACTGCTGGACCGTCGACGAGCAGCCGGATGTGCAGATGTGTGCCGACCTCGGTGTGCGGTGGGTTGCCACCAACAAACCGGCCAAGGTGCGCGACTGGCTCGTCACCGTCGACTGACCGCCCCGCCACCGCGCAGCCCGCGGTCACCGCGCGCCCACACCGTGAGAGGGTGGACGCATGGCGAAGAAGAGCAAACGCGGCAGTGGTCCGCGGCCGGGAAGTAATCGCGCCGAGCGGGTCGCCGCCCGCAAGGAGCGTCAGCGGGCCGCGATGGCGCCGCCGCCGCGGCCATTCGCCGGACTCGCCGCCGAATGCGACCTGGTGGCGATGCGCGCCTTCGTCGCCTCGGCCACAGTGGAACTCGGGTCCGAAGCATTGACCCAGGGAACCGATCGCAGCGTGCTGCTGGCCAGCATCCTGCCCGGTGCGGTGCGCGCGATCGTCCGCAACACCGACGATGGGCCGCAGGGTGTGGTCGCGCTGCAGACCGAGGTGGACCCCGACGACGTCGACCGGGAGATCGCCGACGCGCTCGTGTGGTCGACGCAGGCCGCCCCGGACACCGACTTCCGGCCATCCGACGAGCCGCCGGCACTGACCGATGTCCTCGCGCCGCAGACCCAGCTCGACATCGTCGTGCACGACGACTTCGGGTGGTGGTTCCCGCCGGGTACCGACGTCCCGGCCGAATTCGCCGACATGCTCGAGCAGGCCAAGGATTCGATCATGCCTAGCGCGCGGCTGTCCGCCAAGAGTGGGATCGGCGCACCCTGGTGGGTCGACGCCGGCGAGCGCGCCCACCTGCGTTGGGTGCGCCCCGAACCGGAGGACGAGGTGATGAACGCGCTCGCCCGGTTGCACGCGGCCGGTCGGCTCACCCTGGGCGAGGGGTCGCGGTTCGCCGGTTCGTTCCGCACCCACGGGCTACTGGTGCCGGTATTCGACCTCGACAACGAACTCCATCACGAGGAATGGGCGCCGGCGCTCGATCAGTTCGACGAATGGCTCACCGAGGCACTGGCGGTCGAGGGCGACCTGACCACCGCGGAGGTGCGCTCGCGCGACGGCATTCGCGGCCGTCAGGTCACCCTGCGCTGAGATCTCCGGGGGATCAGAGGTTCCCGCCGGCGGCCGGCGGCGGTGTCGCCGACGACGGTGCGTTCCCGTTGATCTCGCGCTGCACGAAGTTCTCCAGATCGAATAGGTTGCCCTGCGCACGATCGGCGATGGTCTGCAGGGTCGTCATCGTGGCGACCTCCTCGACCTGCTCGGCCAGGAACCACTGCATGAACTGCTCGCCGAGATAGTCGCCGCAGTCGCGCGCGGCACGGGCCAGGTCGACGATCTGTTCGGTGACCGACTTCTCCTGTGCCAGTGCGAGTTCGATGGGTTCGCGGTAGTCGGCGAAGGTGGTCCGTGGGGCCGGTGCGCCGGGGATCTCCACGTCGACGTCGCGGTCGAGGAAGTACTGCACGATCATCATCGCGTGGTTGCGTTCCTCCACGGCCTGAGCGTAGAAGTGCTTGGCCAGTTGCGGCATGTCGTTGCTGTCGTAGTAGACCGCGACCGCGATGTATTGCTGTGCGGCGGCGAACTCGTTGCCGATCTGCTCGTGCAGCAGTTTCCGGAAGACGGTGTCGTCGGTGCTCGATGTCATGGCGTCCAGAGTAGGCGCCACGAAATCCGGGGATCGGCTCAGCGCAGGCTAACTGAGTTGAGCCTCAGCACATTTCACCACCGACCGGCGTCAGCCGCCGATGACACCGGCTTGGGTGGAGAGCAGGTCTGCGGGCACCGCGGCGCCCTTGCGGATGTAGGTGAAGAACTGTTCGGTGTTGTCTCCGACGGCGAGCGAATCGCCGTCGGAGGTGTACTCACTGCCACCGGTCGGAGTGGTGGTGGTGATCGGGTCGCCGCGCAGCGACCAGGCCAGTCCGGCCAGATTCCACAGATGATCGCCGTCGTCCACGGTCACCGCATCGACCGCGGAGTTGACGAAGGGGATGAGCCGGAAGGGATTCAGCAGGACCGAGGGACTGGTGGCCTTCGCCATCAGGGCGCTGAGGAATTTGCGTTGATTCTCGATGCGCTCGAGGTCGGCGTTGGGGAAGGCGCGGGTCCGGACCAGGCCGAGCGCCTGTTGACCATTGAGATCCTGGCAACCGGCGGGCAGGTTCAAACCCGCCTTGGGGTCGTTGAGCGGCTGATCGAGGCAGATGTTGACCCCACCGACCGCGTCGACCACCTGGTCGAATCCGCCGAAACCGATCTCGGCGTAGTGATCGATGCGCGCACCGGTCAGCTGTTCGACGGTCTGCACCAGCAACTGTGGTCCGCCGAAGTTGAACGCTGCGTTGATCTTGTGCGAGCCCTGTCCCGGGATCGGCACGTACAGATCGCGCGGGATGCTGATCAGCATCGCATCACCGCTCGGCGGTTTGTACACCATCATGATGGTGTCGGTGCGGGAGCCGTCGCTGTCGCCGGTGGACAACTCGGCGCGCTCGGCGTCGCTGAGGTCGGCTCGCGAATCGGTGCCGACGATCAACCAATTGGTGCCGGGGGTGTCGGCCGGGCGCCCGGCGTAGGCCGTCAGCGCATCGGTGCGATGCAGTTTGCTGTCGTAGTAGAAGACCAGACCCACCGACGCGACCACCAGCACCAACAGCGCCACCAGGAGCAGTCGGCCGACGCGCAGTCGTCGTCGCCGACGGCGGCGCGGCTTCGGTGCGGCGGTTCCGGAGCGGCCGCCGGGTCGTCGGGGTCCGCCGCCATCACCGCCGTGGCGCGCCGACGACCCGGCACGCGCGGGCACCGGTCGTCGCATGCGTTCTGCCGCGGGGACGGGCTCGGGCCGCTGCGTGGGCGCGTAACTCTGCCGGTTGCCGGGTGACGCCGAACCCGGCGCATCCGACCAGGCCAGCGGGGGTCGGTAGTGCGCATCGTCGGCACGTCGGTCGCGCAGGTGCGCGGTGGCCTCCGGCGGGTTGGGGGGAACCGGATTGCGACGCGGTCCGGGCGCCTGACGGGTCCGGCCGGCGTCCGGATGGGGCGGCGGTGGACGACGCGGCGAACCCTGAGGGGGAGATGCGGAAGGTGGCGGCGGGGAAGCATGTCGCGGGGGAGATGGGACGGGTCTGCGAGCGCGGTCGCCGGCGCGCGGGGCGGGTCCTGCAGGGACGTCGCGCCGTCGCATCATCGGCTGGTCGGGCTCATTCATCTCATCCAATGTACGCATCGACGCCTCGCGTTCCGGCGCGCTGCGCGACCGAGTGGAGCGGACACACAATCAATCCATCAAGCACTGTGACATTCACTATTGACACATAGCCACCCCGGATCTAGTGTCGGAGATCACAGACGATGGGGTCCAGGAGGTGTTCGATGCCAGCGACATCGCAGGTGAGGCGGCATGATGGCGCAGGGCGGGTGGCAATTGCCCAACGCCTGATCAACGGGTCGGTGAAGCGGTCGTATGAGCCGGTCGTCGAACTGGACTGGGATCGCGAACCCGAATCCGATCGCTACTTCCTCCCGCCGCGGGTGCTGACGCTGGCCGGGACCGACCTGTGGGCCGGACTGTCGGAGGAGCGGCGGATCGAGGTGTCCCGACAGGAGCTGGCCAACATCCTGTCGGTCGGCATCTGGTTCGAGAACCTGCTCAACCGCACGCTGCTCGATCGCCTGATGGCCGCGGACCCGGCGTCGGCCACCACGCATTACGCGCTGACCGAGATGGGTGACGAGTGCCGGCACATGGTCATGTTCGGTCGGGCGATCGAATGGTCGGGCGCCCGGCCGTTCCGGATGCGGTGGTGGGAGCGGGCGGTGATGACGATGCTGCCCTCCGCGCTGCGCGGCAGCCTGCTGTGGGTGGCCGCCCTCGTCGGGGAGGAGATCTTCGACGCCCTGCAGCGCGAGATGCTCGACGATCCAGAGTTGCAGCCGCTCGTGGCACGGCTGATGCAGATCCACGTCGCCGAGGAAGCGAGGCACATCGGTTTCGCCCGGGACGGCATCATGCGCCGCACACCCACTCGCGGCCGGTGGGAGACGGTCGTGGCCGCCAACGGACATGCGCTGGCGGGGGTGCTGTTCCGGCGGCTGTTCACCAATCCGGCGATGTACACCCGCGCCGGCCTCGACGGCCGGGCCGCCGCGCGGGTCGCGCGCGCCAACCCGCACTTTCACGAGGTGCAGATACGTGGCTTTGCCTCGCTCGCGGCGTTTCTCGAGGACGCCGGACTGATGAGCCGGCTGTCGCGATACGGGTGGCGGCGCGGCGGATTCCTGCCATGAGCAGCCATCCGACGGTGGCGGTCACCGGCACCGGACTGCCGGCGCAACGCCTTCGAGCGCGCATCCGACGTTCGGCGGTGCGGATCAACATCGTCTCCGATGCCCTGAGGGCCGGGGTGGCGGTGCACGAGCGCAGTGCGCCCGCGGGGAGCTACCTCGATCTCATGTCGGCGGATCGCGACGGTGAGGTGTTTCTCGATGACCCACGGGCTGTTGACTATGTGGCGTCGATGCTCGAGCACCTCGCCGTCGTCGGTGCGCACTCGCTCACCGTGCGCAAGCCCATCGAGAACGAGTGGGCGGCCATCGGGACGCCCCGGCGTCGCAGGTCGCGGCTGCGTCGGTTCCGTCCCGACGACTACGACTGGGTGGGTGTCGAATCCATCGAGGACGACGTCGTCGACGGCATGGCGGTGCTGTCGGTCGATGGCGACGAGCTGTCGGCGCGAGTGCGGGTGACGGGTCATCTCGACCCACTCGACGGGCGATACCACTGGGCGGGCGTGGTTTTCGGTGACGAAGTCCGACGGTGGAAGAACAACCGGGTCACCACGGTGGCCGTCGCGATGGACGGCGGCGAGCCGGTGGGTGCCCGGCTGGCCGAGGTCACCCCCGCCGGTACGGTTCGGATCGTGGGAGTGGGCGCGCCGCCGTACGCTCTCGACGCGCTGGTGGTGTGAGAGCGATCGGTCAGCCGACCCAGCTCAGATGGTCGTGCAGCAGCGCATAACCGACGAAAGCGACGATGTCCATCACCGCATGCGCCACGACGAGCGGCCACACCCGCGAGGTGACCTGGAAGAACCGCCCGAACACCAGTCCCATCACCACGTTGCCGAGTCCCGCGCCGACACCCTGGTACAGGTGGTAGCCGCCGCGTAGCACCGAACTCGCGGCGAGAGAAGCATTCTCGGATGCACCGAGTTGCCGTAGCCGGGTGATGAAGTAGGCCACCACGATGATCTCCTCGGCGGCGGCGTTGCCCACCGCGAGCAGGATCAGGATCGGCCAGCGCCACCACACCCCGTCGACCTCGCTGGGGACCAGGTGTGCGTTGACGCCCAGCGCACGAGCGATGGCCACGAGCGCCAGGCCCGGCAGCCCCACCACTGCGGCGAGTCCGACGCCGGTGGGCAGGTCGCGTCGCGTTGGCCCTCGGTCGAGGCCGGCGAGCCGCAGAAATCCACTGCGCCACAGCAGGTACACTCCCAGCCCGCCGATCGCGAACAGTCGCAGGGCGCTCATCAGCTGACGGGCGAAGTCGATCCACCCCAGGTCCGAACGTGACGGATTCAGCGCGACTGTCGTGTTGCCGATGCCGCCGGCCAGCTGTGCCTCCACCAACGACAGGGCCGCCGAGATCGCGGAGAACGCAAAGGTGAGGGCGCCGACGATGACCAGCTCGAGGATGAGTGCGCGGCGTTCGACGGGGTCGGTGACGACGGCGATCCCGGCCGGACGCGCGGGGTGCACAACCGATCTCAGCGTGGCGCGCATGATGGCCAGCGTACGGGCCGGGCGCCTCCGGTCTCAGTCCGGCAGGCTGTTCAGGAAGGGGCAACCCGCGAGCGTGCGCAACGCCTGGGAGAGTTCGTGGACATCGGAGACCGGTCGCTTGAACGGCAGTCGCACGTCGGAATCCCCGCCGCGTCCCTCGATCCGGAAGCGGATACCGAACCGGTCCAGTCCGAGTGGCCGAACGCGGCCGTCGCGCATGTCTCGCGGCAGGCGCCGCACAAGCTGTCCGACCAGGTCGGCGTGATCGGAATCCAGATGTGCGATCCAGTCGCCCTCGTACTCCCAGAACGGGTCCGGGGTCACCCGCGAGCTCGGCAGACGGGACCGAGGCCGCACCCGCGGAGGTGGCGATGACGGCGCTGTCGATCTGCAGCCGCAGCATCGAACTGCCGTGGCCCAGGTCGAGTAGCCCGTCGTCGGGGTGTTCGGTGGCGATCTCCACGGCCAGATCGCGTTCCAGATTCGTGGGGACGGCATGCAGGGTGCCGTTGAGCCAGACCAATGACCGAACCCGTTCGCGCAGATCGATCGGGGCGCAATCGGTGACCTCGACCATGGCGGCGATCCCGTCGGGGCAGTCACCGGCCAATGTCACCGCGTCGCCGTCGGTGGGGACCAGGACGAATGCCTGCGACTCGAACAGATGCACCACGTTCACCGGAGTCGGCTCGGCGCCCTCGACAGCGAGGGTGGCGACGCTGACCTGGCGGCATGCGGTCTGGATCAGTTCGGCGTCCGACGGACGGTCGGTGAGTGCCCGAGTCATGCGCTCCTCGCTTTCGATCGGCGGGTTTGTCCTTATTAAGGCAACCCTAACCTAAATACCTATCCGGTGTTCGTCAATCCTTTCGATGACGGGTCCGAGAACGTCGATCGGCGGTTGCGTCGGCTCGACTAGGCTCTTGTCGTGTCCGTGTTCGCCTACTTCGGTCCCTCGGGGACCTTCACCGAGATCGCCCTCGACCGGCTGCTGACCACCCGGCTGCCGCGGCAAAGCGCCCCCCGCCCGACAGGTGACGTGGAGAAGATCGCCGCCAAGAGCCCGGCCGCCACCATCGAGATGGTGCGCGCCGGGGCGGCCGATTTCGGCTGTGTCCCGATCGAGAGTTCCGTGGAGGGTGCGGTCCCGGCCACCGCCGACGCGCTCGTCCCGCCGGGGCCGGGTACCGCCGGGCGGGTGCAAGTGTTCGCCGAGGTCGTGCTCGACGTCGCGTTCACGATCGGCGCGCGATCGCCATTGGAACCGTCACAGGTGCGCACGGTGGCGGCCTATCCGGTGGCAGCGGCGCAGGTGCGCGAATCCATCGAGAAGCTTTATCCGCAGGCGCAATTCGTCACCGCGTCGTCAAATTCGGGTGCTGCCGCCGACGTTGCGGACGGCAAGGCGGACGTGGCCGTCACCACCTCGCTGGCGGCGGAGTTGTCGGGCCTGGTGGTCCTCGCCGACGCGGTGGCCGACGCCGACGACGCCTACACCCGGTTCCTGCTGATCGGCGCACCGGCCGCGCCGCCCGCGGCGACCGGCTCCGACCGGACGTCGGTGATCCTCGACCTCCCGAACGTGCCGGGCAGCCTGATGACTGCGATGGACGAATTCGCCTCGCGTGAAATCGATCTGACGCGAATCGAATCCCGTCCGCGGCGCGACGTGCCGGGTTCCTACCGCTTCTACCTCGACGCCGTCGGTCATATCGACGACGACGCGGTCGGGGAGGCGTTGCGCGCGTTGTACCGCCGTTGTGAGCGGGTGGTGTTCCTGGGCTCGTGGCCCTGTGATCGCGCCACGGGGTCCCCGCCGCCCGACACCTCCGACAGCGTCGCCTGGTTCGAGAGTCTGCGCGGCGGGGAGGTGCGCTAGTGGCGCGGCTGTATCTGGTTCGTCATGGTGAGACCACCTCCAACGTCATGCGGCGCCTCGACACCGCCCTGCCCGGCGCCGCGCTGACCGATTTCGGTGTGCGCCAAGGGGTTCGCTATGCGCTGGAGAATCCGCGATCGAGTGACGTGGTGTTGGTGAGTTCGGTGGCCAGGCGTGCGCAGCAGACCGCAGAGCTGATCGGATCGGTGTGGGAGGTGGACCCCGACGTCGCCGAGGGCATCCACGAAGTCCAGGTGGGTGACCTGGAGGACCGTTCCGACGACGACGCCCACGGCGTGTTCAAGGACGTCGTCGAACGGTGGCATCGGGGGGATCTCGAAGCGCGGCTGCCCGGCGGCGAGTCACTGGCCATGGTCTATGACCGCTACCTACCGGTCATCGACGACCTGCGCGCGGGGCATCTCGAGGGGGCTGATCAACGCGATGTCGTGGTGGTCAGTCACGGCGCGGCGATCCGGTTGATCGCGGCCCGCCTGGCCGGTGTCGACCCCGGCTTCGCCGCAGAGACACACCTGCGCAACACCGGTTCCATCGAACTCGAGTTCGTCGACGGATTGTGGCGCCTGCACCGGTGGGGTGCGGTGGCCGGCCCGTTCGGTCCGCGCATCGACGAACCGCTGGTGACCGAGCCGTCCGCCGATCCGATGGGGTAGTTCTCGTCGTTGGTCCGGCGGGACTGGTCTCGATACGGCGCCTCGCCCAGGGGCTCGGTGCCTACTCGACCACCGACTATGGGCGTCGGCGGGCCACCAACCGCTGGTCGAGGGCCGCCAACCGCTGGCGACTACTCGACCAACCGCTGGCCGAGGGTCGCCAACCGCTGGTCGATGGCCGCCAACCGCTGGCGAGGGCCGCCAACCGCTGGTCGAGGGCGACCAACCGCTGGCGACTACTCGACCAACTGCTGGTCGAGTAGTCGCGAGGCGCTAGCGGGTCCTCTGTCGCAGTGCTGGTCATCCCGCACTCCATTCTGCCATCGACCATCTTTCACACGTAATGATACCTAGCATCTATCACAAATGCTAGGTAGCATGCTCGGTGATCGACTCCGATGACGACAGCGAAGGGTGGCGGCGATGGGTGTACGGCGGCCGTGGAAGATGCGGTGTCACTACGACCGCACGAAGGTGTCCAGCGGCGACCCGGAGATGGTGGGCACCTACACGATTGACACCGCGCGGCCGATCGATGCGATGTCTGCCCACGCTGATCGGGAGGTGGCCGAGGATGCCGCGCAGACGGTGTCACGCAATGGTGGGCCGTGTCCTAGCGCGACCCCGCCACCACCCAAGCCAAAGTGGTCAAACGCCAGATCGGCAACGCCGTAGCCGTACCGGTCGCCACCTTCCTCGGCCACCGCGTCGCCGCCAGCCTGTCCACCAGCCCCACCACGGTGGCGGCATAATCCACCCCACCACCCCGGAAAGGACCAGCACCGTGAGTACGTCCCGCCAGGTCGCTGTCAGCTATCAACCGCTCTCGCAGAAGATCTACGCCGGCACACTCAACGCCGCCGGCAATGCCTTCCTCGCCGGTAAACGCGATGTCACCCACTCCGCGATCGCCGCAGCCGCCCAGTACATCCTCGATACCTATCCCGAGGGCATGGTGCTCTGTGGCCCGGACGGCACCGGCTGGAGCATTGACGTCACCCCGCTACCGGCCGCCGACCCCCGCGACGGTGAGCCTATCGACGGCGAGCACAGCGACCGGTGATTACCTACCTCGAGCACGCCCGCACCGAGGCTGGCCTCACCCAACAACAACTGGCCACCGCCGCCGGCGTGCACCGCATGACCGTCGCCTCGATCGAGGGCGGTAACGCCCCCAAACCGGCCACCGCCACCAGCCTGGTCACCGCACTGGCCCACCACGGCATCGACGACGTCGACCCCACCTCGGTGCACCAGGGACGACTCCGCAGCGACCCCGACGCCGCAGCCGCGCTCTATCAACTCGGCCGCCTGCTGACCTACCTGCCGCTGCGCTCACCCAAAGACGAGTTCTGGACCATCCTCGGCGAACACCTCGGCCGCGCACCGGACTTCCTACGCACCAGACTGCGCACCCTGCACACCGACATCTACGACCTCACCGACCACGAACTGACCGCCGTCGACGACCTCGCCCACCTATTGCGCCACCTGCCGGCCACCCCAGCCACCGCCCACGCCCTACGCGGCGGCCACTGGTTCGCCACCGACGACATCGCACTACTGTGGCTCACCACAACCACCACCGCCGCCTGGACACTGTGGCTGCACACCAACCCCGACCACCTACCCCGCTGACACCCGCCGATTCGCTACCTACTCAGGAGAGAGATTGCGCCTCTACCGTCGAACTCGTTCGGCCCTGATGTTCCTCATTTGTACTGTGGTTGCCGGAACCCTTGTAGCAGCATGTGGGTTTCAAGAAACGCCGTACCGCAAGAGCATCGACGCGAACGGCGCTGCCGAACGCATCGAACGACGAGGTATGCACGTCCCCGACGGCTTCGAGTTCGCCCAAGGATATGTCTGGCCGGTGGCTTCGGTCGGCTCCTCAGCGTTCGCCATCCGGTACGACGGGCCTACCGATCAGTTCCGGACGTTGCAAGCAGCGGACTTCACTAGCGGGCTGTCGCAGTTCGAGGATCTGCCGTGCGCGTCTATTCCCTCACCGTGGGCCGGCGACGATCTCACCGAGCTCGGTTTGGCTTGCCCCGCCGGCGGTGGCGCGCGGATCAGCCGGTCCCAGAGTGCCCGCAATCCCGACCAATCTCTGACCCAGGCTGAACAGGCAATTGTCCTGAACTCCACCCCGTCACATACACAGGTGTTCGTGGTCTACAGCGGGACGTAGCCGAGCCACCGGTGCGCAACCGGCGACTCGGCTACTGGCTTGCTAGCGCAGGCCTTCCCACGCGATCTGACTGCCATGTCCGAAGACCTGGAACCACTTGTTGATGCCGAGCCGGAACCCGCGCAACGCGATCTCCGTGGCGAAATCGACCGGAAGCGAGTTGGTGTACTCGGGGTCGAAATCGTAGACATCGTAGGTGTGTGCCTGCTGCACCAGCTTGATCGGATGCTGGCCCGCCGGACCCGGCCGTGCGATGACCGATGTGCACGCCGACATCGAGTACCTGCCGGCCGCGTACCACTGATCACTGCCCGACAGCCCTCGGGTCAGAATCCAGCGCTTGCGCTCAACTCCCTCATCATCCTTGTCGATCGCGATGAAGGTCGCTTTGAAGGGCTTGTTGAGCCGATCGGCATATTCGATGGCGGTGGCGACAGTCCGGTCACGATTGGCAGACCGCACCAGCGCGGGTGCAGTGAAACCGTCGATCCCGGTGAACGACTCTTCCATCCACTCGTCGATGGTGCTCGGTGCCAGTGTGACGGCGATGCCCGGGTCTTCGTACATGTGCTTCCACAGGTACCGGGTAACTTCATAACCCCCCAAGGTGGCCAGGGCGTTGTCGACCATGACCGCTTCCTGGCGATTCTGCTCAGCCAGAGAGCCGTCGGGATCATCGACGGTGTTCCAGTCCGCGAAGGTGTCTGGCGTGGGCGGCCACGCGGGATACTCCGGGAAAATCCAGGTGTCATCGAGGGTCAACTCATCGGACTCGTCGACCTGGTGAACGCCGCCGAGCTGGCCGTCCCACAGTTGGATCGTTCCTCGTTGGAATGTCTGCGAGACGTTATCGCCGGTGTAGACCGGGTCACCTGTCGGGTAACCGTACGGTCCGGCTTCATAGCCCGAGAGACCCCAGAACATGTGCAGCGGCCCGTACACCGGGTGCGCCCCGGTGGTGGGGTGCCAATAGATGGCTCCGCCCTGGAAGGTGGTGAAGCGGCCCGTGCCGTCGGGCGCGACGACCTCGTCCGAGGTCGGGAACTTCAGCACCCCGGTCTCGGCGCCGAGGGCTGTCCACTTGTCGTAGATGGCGCCCTGGATCGAGTGCGCTCCGGTAGCCGGCGACCAGTAGATGTGGCCGCCCTGGAACTGCTGGCGGCGGCTGATGCCGTCAGACAGCACGATGAGGTTCCCCCCGAACCGTAGAGGCATCGATAATGAGGAGCACGATGCCAGAGAAGCGGAAGAAGTACGACCGGGAGTTTCGTGATGGGGCGGT
>NZ_JBITWL010000043.1:0-22923 GCF_044543825.1 Gordonia sp. NPDC062954
CGTAAACGACCGACGCGTCCTGGACATGTAGACATCCTCCCAGCAGGACCCTTCGTCCCGCTATCTCAGGTGTCCACTCAAACTGGGGAGGTTCACAGGAAGGGGCCGAAGTCGCGGCGGCACTGTCCGCAGGGGTGGCCTTGGGTGTCGGTGGGGTTGGCGCAGCCTGGGAGGGCGCAGCGGGGGAGCAGTTCGCCGGTGATGGTCACGATGTTTCCTCGAGGTGGCGGGTGTGAGCGTGGCCGGGGGCGGTGGGCCGCGACCGTGAAGGTTCGCGGCCCACCGCACAGCTGGTCTAGTCGAGTGGCACGTCGGCTGCCTGCTTGTCACCGGCGATGACCTGCTCGACGTCGGAGAGGGTGTAGCCGGTCACCTCCACGAGGAAGTGCAGGTAGCCAGCGCGGGCGCTGACCTGGCTGCCGCCGAGGTAGTGGCGGTCACCGACGTTGCGCCAGGCGTCTTTCCACATGTGCGCTTCCCGCGATGCCAGGGCGATGCCGAGTCCGATGATCTGGGCGCGGTCGGCGGTGGTGGCCTGCTCGATCAATTCGGCGGGGTCGCCGCCGAGGATCGTGGCCGCGATCTCGGCGGCGTTGCCCTGGCTGCTGTTCGCGCCGAACATGTCGTGATGGGCGCGCATCGCGGTCGCGATGAATTTCGCGACCGTCGGGGCGCTGCCCTTGGGCAGGGTCTTGCGGGCCAGCCATGCGGTCAGCTTCTCGATCCGCACCTCGCGGGCGGTGAGGCTGGCGGCGTTGAGGACCCGCACCCGGCGGCGTTCCTGCTTGCGTGCCTCCTTCTCAGCGGGGTCCTCCTCGGCGGGGGTGGTCGTGGCCGAGCTGGTCGCCGTGCTGCCGCTGTAGGTGCGGAAGCTCATCCCGAGGTCACGGAACTCGTTGACGTACCAGGTGGTTTCGATCGACCGGTTCTCGTGGCGGGTGAGGGCACGAGGGTCGTGCAATCCCTCGTCGGGCTGGGCGTCGGCGGGGGTGTCCTCCTCTGTGAGGTCCCAGTCGATCAGGTCCTCGTCGATGGTGTTGCCCTCGGCGTCGGTCCACCATTCGGTCACGTCGGCCCACACGTAGGCGAGGCGCTGGTCGGTTGGCACGTCGTCGACCTGTGCGGGCGTGCCGTCGGCGGTGACGAGGCGTTCCAGACGGGCGCGGGTGTGCCGGTAGTCGGGTTCGCGGGTGACGGTCTCGATGCCGTCGGCGGTGTAGATCGCGACCTGGGCCAGTACCTCGGCCCGCTGGTCGGCGTTGTCGGCCAACAGTTTGGCCTGATGCTCAAACACACCGGATGCGGCGGCGTCAAGGAGCCATTGCTGCGCTTCGGGGTCGTGGTCGTAGGCCGCGACGGTCGCGGACTGCTCCAACGTCAGCGCTGCGCCCCGCTCGATCAAATCCAGGGTCGTTTCGGACTTCGCCAGCGCGAGGGTGGCGTCCACGTCCTTCTTCTTCGTGCGAGTGGCCTTGGCGATCTTCGTCGCCGACATCCCGGCAAGCGCGAGTTGTTCGATTGCGGCCACGCGGTCACGGTTGCGGAGGCCTTCGCGCTCGAAACTGGCCAGCTGCTCCACGATTCGATCCACCGTCAGGGCCTTGTCGTCGGCGTCGGTCGCGACCGGGACCACGTAGACCGGAACGGTGGGAAGGGCGTTCTTACGCGCGGCCAGGGTCCGGCGCTGCCCGTCGCGCACCCGGACCTCGCCGTCGACCTCGACAGCGAGGATGGGTTGGCGCACGCCGTCGCGGATCGAATCGACGAACTCGGCGGTCAGGGTGGCCTCGGCCTCGGTGCGAATGTTGGTGTCGATGACCAGATCGGCCGGGTTGAGGTGGCGCAGCTCGCCCGTCGCGGTGACGGTCTCGGTGGTGGTGTTGTGTGTCATGGGGTTTCTCCCTTACTGTGGTGGGTGAGACCCCGGCCAGCTTGACCCTGGCCGGGTTTTCTTTTGTCCGCGTACCGGATTGCGACGCGGAAGCTTCTTTTACAGGTCGCCGATCTCTTCCCAGTGGGCGATCGCGTCGGCGGCGGCGAGGGCGGGGGACAGGTCGTTGTTGTATGCGTCTTTCCAGCCGAAATCGGGCAGGTCGCGGTGGCTGAATCCGTTGGTGCGTCTGCGGATTGCTCGGTCGACTCCGTACATCCACACGGCGAATTCGCGGTCGCCGTCGGCCTCGGTGAGGCGGTTCGGTTCGTGCTGGGCGATCTGGTCGGCGGCGGCGTCGACGTTGGCGGGGTCCTTGGTGGCGATCCAGGCGTTCATGTCGGTGGGTCCTTTCGGGTTGTTGTGCGGGTTAGTCGTGGGTGAAGGTGCGGCCTGCGCCGAGTTGGTCGATTCCGCAGCATTCGCAGAGCCAGTAGCCGGGTGGGTCGATGTCGTCGGCCTGGGTCAGGTAACCGTGATCGGCCATGAACGCCAGGACCTGGGCGGTGCTCTCGGTGTTGAGGGCGGTCATGTCTCCGTAGGCGACGGCGACCGCGCAGCTGTTGCACAGCTGGTAGGCGGTGGTGGTGGCGCTGGTCATGGTGACCCCTCCCGTTGTGAGTGCTGGTTTGCGTTTGCACTGGCCATCTCTTTGCCGGAGGGAGTGGGCTGCAAGGGAGGAAGTGAAAAAGTCATCCGGGCCGTAGGCCTGCAAACCCGTAGGGCGGGTTAGTTTTTCACGCCCTTGCGGGCCGCGAGTGGAGGTAAGAGAATGCGGCAGGGCAACGCAAACCAACTCAGCCCGAAGGGCTCAGGGCGCGGCGTAGCCGCTCCGATGAGGTGACGGCGCAGCCGGCAGACAAACCGCAACCGGTCGGGGCCGGCGACCTCGTCTCGGGAGGTCGGGCACACCGGACGCACAAGGCAGTCGGGGTGATTGTGCGGGAGCGACGCGGGCCGCGGTAGGGCTCGGTGTCGCGGCAGCACAACGTCGTCTTTGAAAGTGGGCGCATCTCGTGGCGCTCACGCCCTCGTGGTGGGTGCGGCGGCGGATGCCGAGTCGATCAGTACTGACGTAGAAGCCACGGCGGGTGGCCTCGAAGCTCAGTGCGGATACCTGGCCTACCCAGACTCCGATGAGATCGTGACACCGGACGGCAAAGGTCGCTTTAATTCGTTTCAGAATGGCTCATTTACCCCACAACTGGCGCACATCCTGTCAACGAACCTATTATGGACATTTGGGCGGATGCTGGATATGAAGCCGGAAAGTGGGGTTAGCCCATCGCCGCACCGGTCATCGACCGCATCAACAACAAGGTCTTTAGGGTCCTCTCCGAAATGCTCGGCCATCAGAGGTAGCGCGGTGGATCGACCGTAGGGTCGTCGTCGATGGTGTCGACGTGCGGGTCGGCGAGAATGTTGGTAACCGCAAGGGAGCTGGCACCGAAGGTGGCGAAGTGCGGGTTGACGTCTCTGACGACACTCCGTGCACGGTCCGCCGGCCAAACGAACGCCGGGATCGGCCAAGAAGACCCGAACGGCGCGCGGCGTGGTTGTCGTCCCACGCGGCCAGATCAGCCTCGCCTCGCACAGGTAGTACCGACGGACGCTATGCCGCCGCTGCTCGTTATTGATGTTGATCCTCACGGCACCGGTTCGCCCGCACAGGGTCTCGACATGACTGACCAACGGCCCTCGTGAATTAACCCCTGGCTCAGTGGGTGACCGGTAGTAGCACTCGTCGCGAGTGGTGGTGTGCTGCATTCGAGCGAAGTTCTGTACACCGCGAGAAGCGCCTGAGACAGTGAGCGGGTGAGCCCGTCGTGAACTCGCCCCGGCCGTGCATGGTCGGAAGAACGTGCTGAGCGTCGACGAACTCCAGCCAGGCGGGGGCGCCTAGGTGTCTGCGTTGCCGTTCTTCCATTGTGGCCACGGGATGTTCCAATCGCCGAGTCCATCAACTCCCGGCAGTGTGTCGGCGTTGGTGTTCTTGACCGTGACGGGGTCACCGCGCAGGGTGTTCTTCACGAGCCATTCCGCGTCAGTGGGACTCAGGTTTGGGCAACCGTTGCTGACGTTGCTGCTGCCTTGCGCCGACATCGACCACGGTGCGCCGTGCATGTAAATGCCGCTGTAGGACATTTGCACCGCCCATTGAACGGGTGTGCGGTATCCCGCTGCGGACTCGACAGGCACTCCGTAGGTGGACGAGTCCATGATGATGTGCTCGACGCGATCTCCGATCATGTAGATACCGCGGGGCGTCGGAGTGCTGTCTTTGCCGAACGAGGTCGGCATCGTGCGGATGACCTTGCCGTCTTGTTTGACGACTATCGTTTTGGTGTTGTCGTCGGCAACGATTTCCTGAGCTCGGCCAATCGTGAAGTCGTAGGACAAGTTCTCGTCGCCGTAGAGCCCGTCGCCGAGGTCGACTCCGTAAATGTTGACGGCGACACTGACTTTGGTGCCCGGCGTCCAGAAGCGTTCGGGCCTCCACCGGACTTCGGAGTCGCTGATCCAATAGAACGCACCCCGCATCTGGGGGTCAGACGACACGGTGATCGCCGCCTGTGCCTTCTTTCGGTCGGGGATGGGATCGGCGAACCGCACCCCGACTGTGTGGGCGATCCCGACGGTTTTCTCGCCGAGGATGGCAGCGCTGGTCAGTGACTCCGGTGAGGTCGTGGTGAAGCGCTGCGAGACGACCGATCGACCGCCCACGCCCACGGCCTCGGCTTGAACGGAATACCGCTTCGAATATCCCAGGGGTTGGGTGCTTGTCCACGTTGAGCCGTCCTCGCTCAGTGAGCCCGCCAAGGGACGGCCGCTGGCTGTGGGGATACGGACGTTTGTCAACGCGCCGCGGCTGGCCGTGACAACAATAGGAAGCCCAGGTTCGACAACCGCGTTGGGCGCGAGTCGACCGCCACCTTCGGTGGCCACAGCAATGGAAGGCTGTGCGATGTCGGCGAAGCTGTCAACGGCCTGAATCTCGTTGCTGTAGGCGGCGCCTCCGGTTGAGCTGCACGAGGTCAATAACATCACCACAGCCGTCAGGGCTGCGAGCATCAGCAGTCGCGGAATACCTGCCCGGACCGACCCGCGGCATCCACGAGCGCTCGAGCACTGCGGCTGCGCACCGTAAGCCGCCAAGAGATCACGTGGCTCTTCGATAGCTCGAGTCCTTCTTACGCGGCCCATCGATTGTGGCGAACCCTCTCACTCGGCGCCTGGACTAGGTTTACTATCCACGATAGTAGTTGAATGCTGTGCGCTCCTCTACCCGCTGCACAGCGCGAGAGAAGGTTCGAAACGTCTTCGTGGTGGGCGACCGCCGAGCGGTCACGTCGACCTCATTATTGCCGTGTGGCGACACCCCACAGGTAGTCCCCGCCGATGCGTGTTCGCCACCGCTCGCCGACGTCGAGGCCGTGGTGCGACAACTCTCGCGACACCTGCGGGACCACTCGTCCTCATACCTCCCGCGCGCCGATAAGGCGGGTCGTCCGACGACGTAGACTCCCCGGGTTCTCAACCACGGTGCAGGATCGAGTTTGGGTCCATCTTGCTGCCACACCTTGTAGTGCAGGTGTGGGCCGGTGGAGTAGCCGCGGTTTCCTACCGTTGCGATCTGCGCGCCGGCCAGGACTCGCTGCCAGACGCTCACCAGTGTCTCGCTGATGTGCCCATACACGCCGATCGTGCCGTCGTCTTGCAGCACTCGCATCCACAGCCCGAAGCCGGCGGCCTTCGATAACCGTCCCCGCCCAAGGCGATCTTTGAGGTCGCGGGTTCGGTGTGCTCACGCAGCTGTGACACGCGCAGCAAGTTCGTGGGGTAGTCGGGGCTGCTCGTCTCATCGATAACGACAGTGACGTCTTCGAAGACGTGGCGTTTCTGGGTGCCGTCAGGTGGTCGAGAGTGACCACCCAGGTCGGCCGGGTGCCACCGTCTGTCAGATCCTGCTCGTGGAGTGGGTGGAGTGGACGTGATCAAAAGCGCGTCCGGATCTGAGTCGCCTCCTTCCTTCGTTGCTCCACACGAGTCCGTTAGCTGAGCGTGTAGAGCAATTGTTCGTTTGCGGCGTATGCATTTTCGGCGTTTCTGGCGACCAGCGCGTTGACACTATTGATGGTGCTGCGTTGTTCCCAGTGTGTGCCGTCTGGGCTGCGCCAGACGGTGTCGGCGGTGTCGATGCCCCAGAGCGTGCCATCGGGTGCGGCCGCCAGGAGAGCTAGGGCCGGCGCATCGGGAACGGTTGTGAAGGTCTGGGCGTCGTCGGTGCTGTGTTGCAGGCCATCTGGGGTAGTCGCCCATACGCCGCGGTCGGTGATCGCGAGTGCTGCTGCGGCCAGGGGCGCGCCGGGGGTCCAGCTTCTCCCGTCATCGGTCGATACGAGCAGGCCGTTGATTCCGTCGAAGCCTACGAGTAGTTGTCCGTTGGTGGCGAGCGCGTGGAAGTCGATGTCGCCGGCCACCGATCTCGGTGTCCATGTCTGCCCGCCATCTTCGCTGGCGACGAGTCCCAGCGGGTTGGGTGCCGAGCTCCGCGGGCCGGGATGGCCGGAGGCGAAGATCCGATCAGAGCCGGTTACCCCGGCCAGTCCCATGAAGTCGTCGTCGGAGACGCCGACCCGGCTGGTGGTTCCATCTGCGGTGAGGGCGATTACGCCGGTGTGAGTTCCGGCGAGGATAGTGCCGTCGGCGCGGATGTGCAGGGCGTGGAGGTGGTCGAGTTCTGGGGTCAGTGTTGCGCTCTCTGCTGAGGTTGCCGACGGTGGTGGGGATGTGGGTTGTTCCCGGGTGGAGCAGCCGGTTAGCACAATCAGCGTGGCGATGACTGCGAGGACGACCGCAGCGGTGCGGTTGGACGGGTTTGAGGCAGGCAAGCGGCTAGGACTTTCGTGTGGGTAGGACTGAGTTCGGGCGTGGGTGGTGTGGTGATCGGGGTGGTGGCGAGACCGGGTAGGAGCCGCCCTAACCCTCTGGGGGTGTCGTGGTCACGACTTCTGGATGGGGGTGGAAGGCTGTGAAGGCTTTTGGCCGCAATGCTTTTGGAGGACGAGGGAGATGAGGACGTTGCCGAGGTGGTGACGTGCCCCGGAGAGGTCGCCGATCGCAGCGAGGTGGCGGACGAGACCGATGTGTGCGGCGAGGTGGCGGCGTCGGTTCGAGGTGACGCTGAGGTGGTGGGCGCGGTGGAAAAACTGGTGGGTCGAGTATGGCGTGGGTGCTCGGTAGACGTCTCGCATGGCATGCAGATACTGACGACGGTGGTCGTCGGGGGGCGAGTGCGTCTCCTTCGGGTTCTCGGTCACGGCGCATTCCTCGGACTGGTACGCGCAGGCCGGGTCAACCCGCGTCAACTAACTACTATAAAACCTAGTAATTGGCGGCGCGGTCGGTGCCTGAGTTGCGGCGTCACCGACGAACTTCTGGGGCATACTGGCTGGTGGTGCAGGTGGTGGGTCGCCGGGAAGGTGTGTTGAGTGTGGGTCTCAGCGAGCTGACGGCGGGGCGTCGAGGATCGAGGCGAACGATGGGTGAGCATCCATGAGTGCAGCGGTGGTGTTAGTTGTTGCCGCGGGTGTGCTGGGCTGGTTGTGGCCTCGATGGATGGTTCGGGTGCAGGGCCGTATCGATGCTCGTTGGGTGTTGGTGGCCTGGCCGGCCGCGCAGGTCGTGTTTGCGATGTTGTGGGTGGGAGCTGTTGTGACGCTGGCGGTTCCCGGCCATTTCGGCATCCATTCGTTGTCCGAGGTGGTGTCGTGTCTGCGGGTGTTGTCACACGGCGCATCCCCGCGGGTGGAGGCGATCTCCGGTGGCGTGCTGGCGGTGGTGACCGGGGCAGCGATTGTCCGAGCGGTGACGATCGCGGTGCGATCGGCGGTGCGGATGCGTGGTGCTCGTGAGGAGTATCTGCAGTCGTTGCGGTTGGTGGGCGCCCGCAGTGAGCGCTATCCCGACGTGTGGTGGCTCGCCGACGGGCGGCCGATGGCGTTTTGTCTGCCGGGTAAGGATGCCGGGATCGCCGCCACGACTGGGTTACAGGCGGCGTTGTCCGGTGAGGAACTCGATGCCGTCGTTGCCCATGAGCGCGCGCACCGGCGGCAACGTCATCACACCGTGGTGTTGGCGGCCCGCGCTCTCGGGCGTGCGTTTCCGCTGATTCCGTTGTTCAGCCGCGCGGGCCGTGAGGTCGCCGGCTTGGTCGAGCAAGCCGCCGATGCCCGCGCCGCCCAGCTGGTGGGTGCGCGGGCGGTCTGCTCGGCGTTGGGAACGTTGGCCCGTTCGGGGCCCGTGGCGGGCCCGGTGGGTGTGTTGTCGATCAGCGATTCGTCGTCCGTGGGGCCGCGGCTGAGCCGCTTGGACTCCGGTCACCGGTGCCGGTCGCGGCGTCATCATGTGGGTGCCGCCGCGGCGGTGGCTGGTGTGGTGGCGGTACCGACCACGCTGGCGGCATCCGGTGTCGTCGCGGCGATGGTGATCGCGATGTGTGTGTAGCCGAGGCAAACCCGGGCGGGTCGGGCCGCTAGGGGTTGTTGAGAAGCTGCTGCATCCTGGCGATTTCACTTTCCTGGTCAGTGACGATCTGGCGTGCCAGCGCGATCGCCTCGGGCGATTGGCCGTCTTGAATCTCGGTCTTGGCCATGGCGATGGCGCCGCGGTGGTGTTCGATCATCTGGGTCAGGAACAGGCGCGACGCCTCGGCGCCTTGCGCGTCGCGTAGCTGCTGCATCTGTTCTGGCGACATCATGCCCATCATCGACGGCATCGGGGAGGTACCCGGTGCCATCGAGGTACCTATGTCCATGTTGTGCCCCTGGCCCTCGAGTGGGGCTCCCCATTGCTTCAGCCACGACTGCATCTGCTCGATCTCGGGCTGCTGAGCGTCTTTGATCTGCTGGGCCAGACTGACGACCTGGGGGTTGATGTTATCCTTCTCCAACAGGATGTCGCTCATCATGATCGCCTGGGTGTGGTGCGGGATCATCTGCTGGGCGAACGAGATGTCCGCGCTGTTGTGTTCGGCAGAGGCCGCCGCTGACGATTCGGTACTGACCGTGCTGGTACCCATCCCCGACATCGAGGAATGATCCTCAGTCGAGGTGTCCGAACACGCGGCCACCACTGTCAGAACAGCCGCCGCGGCAGCAACGACGACACCGGTTCGTGTGACTCTCATCGATCTCCTCCTCAAGAGTGATACTTCGCCACCGCCCGGCGGCGCTTCGATAACAATTCTACTAACACCGATAGTAGTTAGTCGCCTGCCCGGCACCCACAAAACGGGCGGTGAACTGCGCAAACAAAGCCGCTAATGCCTGATTAGTTCGCTTCGTAGTGGAGCCGCGTGTGACTGGTGGGGCACAAGTGACTTGTGGTGTGATCTCGCGGGTACACGCATGGCACTCGTGCGTGGGTCTACGACGTCCGCGGGAAAGGTCCGACCGCATGCAGATGGTGTTGACATCGCTACGGGTCAAGGCGGGGCAGCAGTGGGGCCCCAAAGCGCTGGGGGTGGCAGCGGCGGTGTGCGTGGGCGTTGCGCCTGTGATTGCCACCGCACCGGCGGCGGCCTCAACCGATGGACATGTGGCCGGGGAGCTGATCGCGATCGTGCAGGACTCGGTGAAGGCCGCTTTGGGTGGTGCCGCGGCGGCGAATTTGGGGAAGCCGATCACGCAGACGGCGTCCTGCCTGGGCGCTCAGGCCCAGTCGGGCAGCGTCGGCGATGCGGGCAGTGCAGCCGCACTGCAGTGCTTCGGCACGTTTTCGCTCATTGATCCGATAGACGGGTTCCGGATCATCGACGCGTTACCGCTGGCTCGGCTGGTAGCCACCCTGATCGCCGCAATCGTGCCGCACGATCCGAACGAGCCGCATGGCCCCCAGCCGCAGGAACCCGGAACGCCGACACCGCTGCTGCCCGGTAGTGGCGGTGCGGTGGCGCCGACTGCGGGCGAGATCACGTCCACCTTCGGTGACGGACGGGGCCATCAGGGCATTGATATCGGCAATGATCTGGGCGCGCCCATTGTCGCGGTAGCTGACGGGGAGGTCATCACCTCCGGACCTGCCGAGGGGTTCGGGTTGTGGATGCGGATCCGGCACGATGACGGCACGATCACCACCTACGGCCACAACGACGAGAATCTGCTCGAGCAGGGCGCGCGAGTACGGATGGGCCAATCGATCGCCACGGTGGGCAACCGTGGGGTCTCGACCGGCCCGCATCTGCATTTCGAGGTTCTCGACCCGACGGGAGTCAACGTCGATCCGGCACAGTGGCTGGCCGATCGTGGGGTGGTTCTGGCGATGGCCGCTGATGCCGACGCCCGCGCGCCGGGGCCGGTGGTGCCGCAGTGGGTCGGCGAACGACGCCTGTGACGAGCCAGCGCGGTGTGGTGGGTCAGGAACGAACGAGGCGAGCGATGGCCGCCGAGGCTTCAGCGATCTTCTCCTGTGCCTCGTCGCCGCCGGAGTGGGCGGCATCGAGCACGCAGTGGGTGAGGTGGTCGTCGAGCAAGCCCAGCGCGACCCCCTCCAGTGCCTTGGTCAGCGCCGAGATCTGGGTCAGGATGTCGATGCAGTACTGCTCCTCGTCGACCATCCGGTGGATACCTCGGGATTGGCCTTCGATGCGCTTGAGGCGGGCCAGGTATTTGCCCTTATCGCTGATGTAACCGTGGGAAGAGTGTTCCGAGGCAGAGGATTCTTCCGGGGTGGAGGATTGTCCCGGTGCGGACGCAGCGGTCATGGACTCACCTTCTCAATGGATCTCGGTCGGTTGTGCTGCAGTCCACGCACTGTACTCGCGCCTGGCTGCAGGTCGAGTCGGCGTAACAGTTGCGCGTTGAGTGCGACCACGACCGTCGAGGCTGACATCAGAATCGCTCCGACCGACATCGGCAGGACGAACCCGATGGGCGCGAGAATTCCGGCGGCCAGCGGTACAGAGATCAGGTTGTATCCCGCTGCCCACCACAGGTTCTGCTTCATTTTTCGGTAGCTGGCGTCCGACAGCTCGATGACCGACAGCACCGAGCGGGGGTCGTCGCTGGCGAGGATGACCCCGGCCGAGGCGATCGCGACGTCGGTGCCGGCCCCGATCGCGATGCCCACATCGGCCTGGGCCAGGGCGGGGGCGTCGTTGACGCCGTCGCCCACCATCGCCACCTTGCGGCCTTCGTGCTGCAGTTCGGCCACCTTGCTGGCTTTGTCTTCCGGCCGTACACCGGCGAACACCCGATCGATACCGAGGTCGTGAGCGACGGTGTGCGCCACTGCTTCGGCGTCGCCGGTAATCATCACAACCTCGACCCCGCGGGCGTGCAGCACCTCGACGGCTTGGCGGGATTCCCCGCGCACCTCATCAGCAAGTTTGAGAGCTCCAATCAGCTCAGTGTCGCGGGTGACATGCAGGATGATTGCGCCGTCGGCGCGCCAGCGATCAGCGATGGCCAGTTCCTGATGGCCCTGTTCCTCGAGCATGCGGGGCCCGCCCACCCGCACTGTGGCGCCCTCGACGCGAGCGGTCACACCGACCGCCGGTGACGAGGTGAAGTCGGTGGCCGCCGGCACCGGCCGCGCGCGGTCTCCGGCAGCTGCGACAATCGCTCGCGCCAACGGGTGCTCACTGTCGGCTTCGGCGCTGGCGGCCAGGGCGAGCACGGTGTCCTCATCGACGCCGTCGGCGGCCGCGATCTCGATGACCGTGGGCTCACCCTTGGTCAGGGTTCCGGTCTTGTCGAACAGCACCGCATCCACAGTGCGCATGGCCTCAAGTGCCGACCGGTCTTTAACCAGCACGCCGCCGCGGGCGGCGCGTTCGGTGGCAATGGCCACCACCAGGGGGATAGCCAAGCCGAGTGCGTGCGGGCAGGCGATGACCAGCACGGTGATGGTTCGAATCACCGCCTGGTCGGGTTGGCCGATGACCGTCCACACGATGGCGGTGATGATCGCTGAGCCGAGCGCGAACCAGAACAGCAGCGCTGCAGCGGAATCGGCCAGCCGCTGGGCGCGGGAGGTGGAGTTCTGCGCGTCTGCCACCAGGCGCTGAATCCCGGCCAGCGCCGTGTCATCGCCGGTGGCGGTGATCTGGACCCGCAGCCCCGAGTCGGTGGCCACCGTGCCGGCCACCACCTGATCGCCGATGCCGCGGCGCACCGTGCGCGATTCTCCGGTGACCATGGATTCATCGAGCTCGGCCGAGCCGTCTACGACGCGACCGTCGGCCGGCACGCTGGCCCCCGGGCGCACGATCACCACATCTCCGACCTGCAGCTCACTGGGAGCAACCGTGGTGATCTGGTCGCCATCGACGCGTTCGGCCTCATCGGGCAGCAGCGCGGCCAGCGAGTCCAGGGCCGAGGTCGTCTGGGCCAGCGACCGCATCTCGATCCAATGCCCCAACAGCATGATCACGATGAGCAGCGCCAGTTCCCACCAGAAGTCCAGTTCGTGGTGCAACACACCGATGCTCGCACCCCAGGACGCCACGAAGGCCACCGTGATCGCCAAGGCGATCAACAGCATCATTCCCGGTGCACGCGACCGCAGTTCTGAATAGGCGCCTACCAGGAACGGCCGCCCACCCCAGCAGTACATCACCGTACCCAGCACCGGTGAGACCCACTTCAACACTTCACCATCGGGTAGGTCATAGCCGATGAGCATCGCGAACATGGGCGAAAAGGCCACGACCGGCACAGCCAGGGCCAGCATGATCCAGAACAGCCGCCGGAACTGCCCGACGTGATCACCATGCCCCCCATGCCCAGCGTGATCATGGTCTGCGCGGGCGCGCTCAGCATGGTGATCGTGGTGGTTGTGTGACGCTGCGGCGAGTTGGCCGTGGTGGCGTTCATCGGCGGCGTCGTGACCGACGTGCTCAGGGGAAGAGTGCTCGTTCATGCCGCTACCTTATACCCCTGGGGGGTATATGTCGAGGGGTTGGTGGGTGGAACTGTGGACGATGAGTGGGGCGGGCTGGTGAAGGCGCGCAGCCGCAGGCTGTTGCTGACGACGAACACGCTGGACAACGCCATGGCGGCCCCAGCCAGCATGGGGTTGAGCAGTCCCAGCGCGGCCAGCGGTATCGCGGCGACGTTGTAGGCGAATGCCCAGAACAGGTTCATTTTGATCGTTTTCAGAGTGGTGCGTGCCAAGGCGATCGCGTCGGCGGCAGCGTTGAGGTCGCCGCGGACCAGGGTGATGTCAGCGGCATGCATGGCGGCGTCGGTGCCGGTGCCCATCGCCAGCCCGAGATCGGCGTGGGCCAGGGCAGCGGCGTCGTTGACGCCGTCGCCGATCATGGCCACAACCTTGCCGTCGGATTGCAGGTCGGTGATGACGGCGGCTTTGTCGGCCGGCAAGACGTTAGCGATGACGGTGTCGATACCGACCTCAGCGGCCACGGCATCGGCGACGGTCTGGTTGTCGCCGGTCAACAGGATGGGCGTCATACCCAGTGCGGCGAGCCGGGCGATGGCGTGTGCGCTGGTGGGTTTGATCGCATCGGCGACCGCCAGGACCGCATGGGCGCGGCCGTCCCAGGCGACGAGTACGGCGGTCTGTCCGGCTTCTTCGGCGGCGGCTTGCGCCTCGTTGAGGTGAGGGTCATACACGGCGATGCCGTGTTCGGCCAGCAGCGTCGGACGCCCGACGGTGACCACACGTCCCTGGACCAGACCGCGCACGCCTCGACCTTCGAAGTTGCGGAAGTCGTCGACCTCGTCGAGCGGCCCGACTTCGGCGGCTGCACCAGCAGCGATGGCGGCCGCGACGGGGTGCTCGGAGGCATTCTCCACCGCCCCCGCGAGGGCGAGCACGTCTTCGCGAGTGGTGGAGGGAGCAGTGGTGACCTGGACGAGTGTCATCTGTCCCGTGGTGACCGTGCCGGTTTTGTCGAGGACAACGGTGTCGACGGTTCGGGTGGATTCCAGGACTTCGGGGCCTTTGATCACGATGCCGAGTTGGGCTCCGCGGCCGGTACCGACCAGAAGTGCGGTCGGGGTGGCCAGTCCCAGAGCGCAGGGGCAGGCGATGATCAGCACAGCGACCGCGGCGGTGAACGCCGCTTGCAGGGGATAGCCGGCGCCGATCCACGCGCCGAGGACAGCGATGGCGACGGCGATGACCACCGGCACGAAGACACTTGAGATCCGGTCGGCCAGTCGCTGGGCGTGGGCTTTGCCGGTCTGGGCGCGTTCGACCATCGCGGCCATTTGCGCGAGTTGGGTGTCCGCTCCCACGCGGGTCGCCCGCACCCGCAGGTGCCCGCCGGCGTTGACCGTTCCGCCGGTCACGGTGTCGGCGGGGGCAACCTGGACTGGCATCGACTCGCCGGTGACCATGCTGGCGTCAACTGCCGAGGTGCCAGACACCACCACACCGTCGCTGGCGATCTTCTCGCCGGGCCGCACAATGAACTCGTCGTCGACGGCGAGCTCGCCGATCGGTATCCGATGCTGGTGGCCGTCCCTGACCACCGTGACGTCTTTGGCGCCCAGCTCCAACAAGGCCCGCAACGCCGCACCGGCTTGCCGTTTGGACCGCTTCTCGAAGTATCGGCCGGCCAGGACGAACATCGTGACCCCCGCGGCGACCTCGAGGTAGATGTTGCCTGCACCGTCAGAGGCGCCGACCGTCAAGGTGAATCCGTGGGTCATGCCTGGTTGTCCGGCGGTGCCGAAGAACAACGCATACAACGACCACAACAGCGCCGCGGTGGTGCCGACCGAGATCAGGGTGTCCATCGTGGCCGCGCCGTGGCGCAGGTTGAGCAACGCGGCGCGATGAAACGGCCAGGCCGCCCACACGATCACCGGCGCGGCCAACGTCAACGACGCCCACTGCCAGTAGGTGAACTGCAACGTCGGGACCATTGCCAGCGCGATCACCGGTACCGAGAGAACCACCGCACCGATCAGTCGGTGACGCAAGGCCACGAGCTCCCCGTCGTCGTCCGAAGGGTCGTCGTCGGGGTCGGCGCCTGTGGGAATGGCGGGCAGCGCAGCGCGGTACCCGGCCTGTTCGATGGTCTCGATCAGCAGGTGGGGGTCGACACCGGCGCGTGCGCTGACGTGAGCTTTTTCGGTGGCGTAGTTCACCGAGGCGCTCACTCCGTCGAGTTTGTTCAGTGTGCGTTCGATGCGTGCCGCGCACGAGGCACACGTCATGCCCGACACGGCGAGTTCGACATCGACGGTGCCTGTCTGCTCGGCGGTGGCCGCAGGTGGGTGGATCGGAGCTGAGGTGGTCATGGGGAAGTTCCTCGAAGGGTGAGCGCCTCGGCGCAGTGCCTCGGTGCAGTGGCCCCGGGGTGGCGCTGGTTAGCGAGTTAGTGTCCGGCGTGCGGATCGGCCGAGGGGGCCGTGGAGTTGGTTGTCGGGGCCGGGGCGCCGGTGGGGGCGTCGAGAACGAAGGTGGCGGTGTGCACAGCGCCGTCGACCTGGAAGTCGAGGTAGAGCAGATAGCGGCCCGGGGTGGGGGCGGTGGTGGCGAAGCGGACCTGTGGTCCCGCGAGTTGACCGGCGGTCGGTGCCGCGCCCTCAGGGTGAACATGCAGGTAGGCCAGGTCGCCCTGACGCAGAGCCACCAAGTGACCGAAAGCGCCCAGATACGGCTGCAAGGTAGTGACCGGTTGTCCTGCTCGCCGCACGGTGACGGTCAATTCGGACTCGGCTCCCGCGCGCAGGTGCCCGGCCAGCTCGATGTCGAACCCGTCGACGGATGACTGTCGTGATTCGGCGGCGGCTGGGGCCGGCTGGTAGTCACCGCTGACTTCGACGGTGCTGGTCAGGGTGAGGGGTTGACCGGTGGCGGCGGGCACGAAGTCGGCATAGATCCGGTAGCTGCCTCCCGTCGCCCACTGCCAGGGCAGCGACCAGCGCCCTTCGGGCGAGAGAGTGGGGTGCACGTGTCGAAAGTAGGCGCCATCCGCGCGGACGACGATCAGGTGCAGCTGCTTGTCGTGCTCGGTGGCGAAGTCGGTGACCGCGGCCCCGGCGGCGTCGAGGATCTCAAAGCTCAGCGGTGCTTGCATCCCGGGCGCATGGGGTGCCACCACATTTCCCAGGATGAAGCCGCCTGCTGCCAGCGAAACCCCGCGAACCTGATCGGCACCGGGGGACGCAGATGATGACGGTTGGGCAGTGTGGCCGACATGGGTGGACTCGGCCGACGACGGTCGTGGCCGATCGGGTGCGACACCCGCGGCGATGGCATAGGCCGCGGCGAAAACTATCAGCAGAGCCGCAGCGAAGACGCCGAGCTTGGTTGGAACATTCATCGCTGGATTCCTGTCATCGGTGGTGGCGACACACACGCCGCCCGGAGAAGGGCTGAAGTCGCCAGTGGGCAGACACTTCAGCCCCTCATCGGCTACTGCGCCAGGTGGTAGCCGGCCTCTTCGACCGCGACGCGGATCGCGTCGGGCTCGATCGGGGCCGAGCTGGAGATGGTGACTTGCCCGCTGGCCACGTCGACCTCGACGTCGGTCACGCCGGCCAGTGCTCCGACTTCTTCACGCACCGACGACGCGCAGTGCCCACACGTCATTCCGGAGACGATCACTGTCGATGTGCTCATGAGATGTGCCCTTTCGGTACAGCAGTGGTGCCGACGACCCTCAGGAGGCCTGTCGCTGTGGCGTCTCGCCACACCACCTTTATACCCTACCCCCCTAGGGTAATCAATGGGTGGAGGTGGGTTGAGCTTCGGTGGGGGCGGAGACGCTGAGCCATCCGCGGCGGTGCAACATCAACAGGGCGGACGCCGCCGCTATGCCGGTGAGGACCAAAGCGATCCACACCAGTTCGGGCATGTCGCGGGTGGTGGCCGCGCTGAACAGCCACCCGGTCGCGGCATTGCCGAGCAGAATCCCGATCCCGACGATGGTGTTGTAGAGCCCGTAGTGGGTGGCGACAAGCGTGCCGCGGGCCAGTCCCACCACAGTGTCCATTTCGAATGGGAACACTGCTGCGGTGGCGGCGGCGAGCAGGGCTGCGGTGAGTAGCAGTGCGGCGATGTTGAGGGCGATGTTGCGCTGATGCGTTGCGGCGCTGGCGACTAGGGGCAGGAAAGCTGCAGCCATCAGTGTCATTCCCACGCTCAGGCTGCCGGTACTGCCCCAGCGGTTGCCGAACCATGCGGTGATGCGTAGCTGTCCGGCGATGGCCACCAGACCGGTCACCACAAACATTGCGGTGACAATGCTGGTGGCGAGGGTGGGGTTGTCCGCTATGCGGTCGGCGTGCAGGGGCAGCGCGAGGTAGACCTGAAAGGACAGCACATACGAGCTGGCCATCGCCACAGCGAAGAGCAGGAATCGCCGGTTACGTACGACGCTGCGCCAGTCCTGAATGATCGAGGTGTTGCTTGGGGCTGGTGTTGTTGCGGGTAGCGCTTTGATCTGCACGAGGGTCAGGACCGCGAAAACTGCTGCCGCACACAGGGAGGTGAGCCGAAAATCCAAAGCGGTCAACGCCAGTCCGACCAGCGGCCCGAGCAGGATGCCGGCCTGGTAGAAGACGTTGAACACGGCGAATGCTTCGATGCGACGTTCACCGGCGTCGGCGGCCAGGTAGGCGCGGACGGCGGGGTTGAACAGCGCCCCGGCGAATCCCGTTGCCGCCGAGGCGATCAGGATCGCGGGCAGCGAACTGGCCAGGGCCAGTAGGATGAATCCGATGACCCGCATCAGGCATCCGGCGATGATGAGCGGTTTGTACCCCCAGCGGTCAGCGAGTGTTCCCCCGATCAGGAACATGCCCTGCTGGGAGAAGTTGCGTATCCCCAGGACCAGGCCCACTGCCCATGCCGCCAGGGCCAGCGGGCCGGCGAGATAGGCGGCGAGATAGGGCATGAGCATGTAGAAGCCGAGGTTGATGGTGAACTGGTTGACCATCAGCACTTGGCTGGGGCGATCGAAGCTGCGGAAACTGCGGTAGAGGCGTCGCATAGGTCAGCTCGTGGGCTCGGTGTGCGGCATGTGAGTGGGGTCGATGATGGTGGGGCACCGGGTCCAGCTACTCGCGACCTGGGTCAGCGGATCGTTGATGGTGTGGGGGGCAGTGGGCGCTGGGGCGTCCATCAGGTCGTGAGCTTGGCAGTACTCGTCGTTGTAGATGGTTCCGTAGTAGCGGGCGGGGCCATCGGGGAAGACCGCCGCGATGCGCGTATCGGCCGAACGAGTGCGAGCCAGCCAGCCCGAGACCAGGGCCACCGCGCCCACGCTCCAGCCGCCGGTGGCGTACTGCGTGGCGGCCAGGGTGCGGCATGCCCAGACTGCTTCGGCCGGCGCCACCCAGTGCACCTCACTGAACTGGTCGTAGGCGACGTTGCGGGGGTAGATGCTCGAGCCGAGTCCCCGCATGATCCGTGACTGTGCGGGCTGGCCGAAGATCGTCGAGCCGATGGTGTCTACGCCCACGACTTCCAGCTCAGGGTTGAACTGCCGCAGAGTATGAGCCACACCGGCTGAGTGCCCACCGGTGCCCACCGAACACACCAGGACATCGATATGGCGCAGCTGCGCGATCAGCTCCACACCCAGTGAGCTGTAACCGGTCACGTTGTCGGGGTTGGAATACTGGTCGGGACACCACGCAGCCTCGTCGAGTGCGAGCAGGGCGCGCACACGGTCGCGGCGGGCTTGTTGCCAACCCCCGACCGGGTGGGGCTCGCTGACGACATCGACCCGGGCGCCGTAGGCGGCGAGCATTTGCCGCAGGATCGGTTCCAGTCCGGGGTCGGTCACCAAGGTCACCGGATGACCGAACACAATGCCCGCTAGCGCTAACCCCAATCCCAGTGTGCCGCTCGTTGATTCGATGATCTGCGCCCCCGGGGCCAGCTCGCCGCGGGCGCGGGCGCGTTCGACCATGTGCAGCGCCGGCCGGTCTTTCATGCCACCGGGGTTGAAGCCCTCCAGCTTGGCCCAGAAACCGTGCCCGTGCTCGGCAAAGGGTTCTTCGATCCGCAGTACCGGGGTGCCGCCGACCAGCTGACGACTCAGCCCAGCACGGCGCGATGTGGCCTCGGCAGGGAAGGTGGTGGCGAATGGATCACTGGTGGTGAGGCTGTAGGAGACAGTCACACGGGCATCCTCTGCATCGATGGACAGGATGTCGCCGGGCCGAAAGCAGATCAACAGTGTGAGAGGGAACTGGGACATATCGTTCGGCGCGGCGACACCGCCACCTTGCCCACTCAACCTCAAGGCTGATCGGCGGTCGGGATCAAGATCTGCTCAAGAATGCCCGCGGGGTTGGATGGTCGTGTAAACCACCGCCACCATAGGGACGTGCCTCATGACCGCGTCATCGTCGACGACGACCTTCGTGGGCCGGCGGCCCGACCACCGCACGGGCTACACGCGCTGGTCATCGAAGATGAGCCTGACATCGCCGAGGTTGTCGCCGACTACCTGCAGCGCAGCGGATTTGTGGTCACCATCGCCCACGACGGCCAAGAGGGGATCGCCGCCGCACGCACGGTGAGTCCTGCGGTAGTCATCCTCGATCTGGGTTTGCCCTCGATCGACGGCGTCGAGGTGTGTCGGCAGTTACGCACCTTCACCGACGCCTACATCGTGATGGTCACCGCCCGCGCCGACGAGGTCGACACCATCATCGGTCTCGCGGTTGGAGCCGACGACTACCTCACCAAACCGTTTCGTCCTCGTGAGCTGATGGCGCGCATCGACGCCATGCTGCGCCGTCCGCGCCCGACCTCGGCGGTAGACACAGCACACCCGCGGACACTGGGGGAGCTGACCCTGGACCCACAAGGCCGTGAAGTGCGGGTAGAAGACACACTCGTGGAACTGACCCGCACCGAATTCGACGTTCTGGAAGCCCTGAGCCGACGGCCCGGTGTGGTGTTCAGTCGAGAACAACTGCTCACCGAAATCTGGGGACCCAACTGGGTCGGCGATGCCCACGTTGTCGAAGTTCATATCGCCAGCCTGCGCCGCAAACTCGGCGACAGCGCCGCGGCCGGTCGATTCATCCGTACCGTGCGCGGCGTGGGCTACCGGATGGGTGACGGCCAACCTCGAGGAGACAGCCATGAACGGTGATCGACGACGGGCACGTATCCCGGGCAGCTTCGGCTCCCGGTTGATGCTGGCCCAGGCCATCGTGATCGGCGGCGGCGGCATCAGCGTCGCGATCGTGGCACTGTTCGTCGCGCCGCACACCTTCCACGATCACCTCGGCCAGTCCAGCCTCGAACCGGGATCAGCACAGGCCGAACACGTCGAGGCCGCATTCACCTTCTCCATCGTCGTCTCGATGACCGCAGCCCTGGTCACCTCGACGATCCTGGCCACGGCCGTCAGCTGGTTCCTGGCTCGCCGCGTACAACAGTCAGTCGCCAGCGTCGCGCGCTCGGCTGTGGCGATCGGCGCAGGCAACTACCGCACCCGTGTTCCCGATCGCCAGCTCGGCACTGAGTTCACCCAGCTCAGCCGAGCCATCAACCAGCTGGCACAACGTTTGAACTCCCAGGAAGACATCCGCAAGCGGATGCTGTCAGACCTCGCCCACGAACTGCGCACCCCGTTGACCACCATCGGCGCGATCACCGACGCCCTCGAGGACGGTGTCCGCGCGCCCGACTCCCACACCTTCGACGTCGTGCGCACCGCCACCACCCGGTTGCAGCGCCTCGCCGAGGACATCGCGACCGTATCCAGCGCCGACGAGCACCAGATGCCATTGCAACCCTCGACGATCACTGTCAACGAACTGCTCATCGCGACCTACGAAGAAGCCGCCGAGCTGTTCACCGACGCCGGCGTCACGCTGGGCATCGTCACCACCGCCGCGCGCGTACACATCGATGTCGATGCCGAACGAATGAGCCAAGTACTGCTCAATCTGCTCACTAACGCGCTGCGACACAGCTCCCCGGGCCAGCGGGTCGTAGTGAAAGCCGACACCGCCCCGGCACACGCGGTGCGCATCAGCGTCGTCGACTGCGGGGACGGGATTCCCGCTCAACACCTTCCACACATCTTTGACCGCTTCTACCGCACCGACTCCTCACGGACCCGAGACGCCGGCGGCAGCGGTATCGGACTCACCATCGCCCGCTCCATCGTCGAAGACCATGGGGGCACCTTGCTCGCCGAAAGCCTGGGAACCGGGCACGGAGCCACCTTCACCATCACGTTGCCGACCACAACACGACGTCACATCCACCGCAGCACCCCTGGAACCGAATTCTCCGCAGCCATCGAACACCGCCCGCCTCGCGGCGCTGCCGATGCGCTCCAACGGGACCGAGCTACTAACTGAGGTAGTCCGTCGTAAGATTGACCCGCATCTAGAGATGGTGGGTGAAAATGACTGGGCTGGGTTCGCTGGAACGCGCAGTGATGGACGTGCTGTGGTCGGCCGGTGCGGCGATGTCGGTGCACGACCTAGTCGAGGAACTCCACGACCGCGAACCGGCCTACACCACAGTGCTCACCGTCGTCACCAACCTGCACAAAAAAGGGTTCGTCGGTCGAGAAAAAGTCAGCCGCGCCTACCGGTACTTCCCCATGCAGACCCGCGAGGAGGCCACCTCACGCACCTTGCGTCAGGTCCTCGACGCCAGCGGAGACTCCGCGGCAGTACTGATGCACTTCGCCCAGACCGTGACACCCGCCGAGCGGGAAGTGCTCAGCGAATACCTCAGCCGCAAACCTCGCCACACCCGCGGCGGCGGCACCAAAGCCTAAGCCACAGAAACGTTCCAAGAGTCGAAATCCCGGCCCGACTACTCAACCGGCGCGCGCCCCTTGACTGCGGGAAGTAGATGCGCCGCCAGCGCACCGGCCACACCCGCAGCGAAGGCCGCAGCACTCAGCGCCGACACCCAGTCGTGCACATCCACCGCGGTCAGCATCCGCAGCTCGACCTGATCACCGCGCCCGACTCCTGACGGGTCGGATGGCACGAGATCCGACGTTCGGAGCAGCATCACCAGCCAGAACGCGGCAACCGCCTCAAACATCACCACGGCAAGGCCCACCGCACGAGAGATCGTACGGGCAGGACCGCGCGGGCCGAACCGATCCGTACGCGGCACCTCGACACCGTCAGTCATGCCCACCACCTCCTCCGCACACTCGCATCACGCCCCACTTCTACTAACCACCTTCGTATTTTGTGGGAATCGGGCGTGGGCGCCGGGAACGAGGGCGTCGAAGCCATCACCGCGGGAGGCCGGCCGGGCCAGGCGGAAGACTATCGCGGCCACCAGACCGAAGATCGCGATCACACTGCCTGTGCGGGACCACCTCGGGGTTCGATTGAGCTCCGATCGCCGACGAGAAATCGCCCTGGGGAGCAACCACCATCACGCCGACGGCCGCACTCACGGCCACCGCACACGAAACAAGCGCCCGCCACGCCTCCCCACCTCGATCCGGCTGGCGGGCAGCGGCGACACCACACGCTACGACCGCACCGAACAGTCCCAGGAGTGTCCCTTGGGCCACAATGTTTGCGATCACCACGCCTCCAACAGCCAACCTTGAAACTATGCTAGATAGTAGTTTAGGTGGGCTGGAGGGCGCTGACGGAGGGGGAGTAGCTCTATCTTCTTCGTCGGTGGGACCGCCGCCTGCATCGATGAGTTGGTCCTCGCCCCCGATTTGGAAGCCTGGGACATCGAACTCGACCACGAATCATGGCTCACGACGCGTTCAACCCGCTGCCACCCGCTACGCGCTGACTTCGTTCCTAGCCCGTCCTACCTCACGATCAACGTTTTTGCGACGTCTCCCCGCGGAGCTGTGACGGCTACGGTTAAGCAATGTCGTCGACTGGGGCTCCCCCGAAAAAGTGGACACGGTTAGCTTGATTGCTGACTTGTCAGTGATGTGACCTCGAAGTCGATAGGCGAGATCATCCCCAGCGAGCTGTGCCTCCTGTCATGATTGTAGAATCGGATGTAATTGTCAAGTCCTGCAGTAAGATTCGCGT
>NZ_JBITWL010000044.1:0-20619 GCF_044543825.1 Gordonia sp. NPDC062954
CCCCCCCTCATCGGCAACCGCGCCACGCAACGCAAGGCACATAGCGGTGCGTGGCGGAAACCAAATGAAGAAGTGTCACCACCAAGACCCCTCACTCTGTCACCTATGGCCTGATGCAGAACTGTCACCGATGTCTTGCGAGATGACACTGATGGCATGTTCGACCACTGGCCCGACACCCGAACACTACGCGTGGTCGACCCACCGAGGCCCGTGCTGATCGACATGGCGATCGCTGACCCGTCCTGCGGACGCTCGTATGCCGCCGGTGGGGGAGTGTCACTGCGAGTCCGCGCATCCGGTGCCCGGATCGAACCCACCATGAACGCGCTTCTCTTAGCGTGGCTCCAAACTTCAAACGGCCTCTGGCGCGGGATATGTCAGATGCCAGTCGAGAGCGCCAACCGCGTCTCCTCGGCCACGATCACCATGTGGGTGCCGCCCGAGGCGCTGCAACCGAGACAGGACGCCGCCGAGCGATGACCGAGAACAACGATGCCGGGGCCGGGCCCACCAATCGCGTCGCACCTAAACGCGGTCGCGTCGCGATAGGGGAGCTGACGTTGATCGTGCGGCCGGCCGGTAGGCCGGCAGACGTCCGGGTCTACACCGACAATGAGGCGACCGAGGCTCAGGCGTACGCCGACGAGGTTGGCGGACAGGTCGAACGACTCGGGGAAGCCACGAGCTGACTCCGCTGGCGCTGCGCTGCCGCCCTCCCCGGCGGGTCGGTTGCCACAGGGCCATCGTGGTTGCGTTGTGCAGGTGGGCGATTCGCAGCCCGGGGTTTTGTCGGTACGCAAGCCTTTCCACGAAGGATGCCGCCAGGCGAGGCGAGGGGCCGGGCGAGTGCCCGGCCCCCTCGCTGGGGCTAGCTGAGGATGTCTACAACGAGATGGGCTGTTGCGATGAGGATCTGGATGATCCCGAGGATGACCATCGCTTCCATTTTCACCCCCTTCCGAAGGTCTGAGTGGCTGAACCACGTGGGCCCTGGGTGCGGATATAGCTCCGCCTGGACCTGTGACCACAATCAGACCCTCAGAGTTGGAGGGAAGCCCTCATAGAAAGAGGGATGTGAAACTTAGCACGTCACATGCCGGAGATCAATAGGTTTCCCAGGAGAATTTGGTGCGAGCGATGTGCGCTTGCCTGCGAGGGCCCTGGTGCCCCCGGTCAGACTCGAACTGACACTGGACGGGTTTTGAATCCGTTGCCTCACCGCGCGCCGTATGTCGGATCAGGAGCGGCGTTGTGCGGTCCACTGCCAGTCCGGGAACTCGGCCTCGATGCGGCGGATCCGCTCGGTGGCGAGCTGACCTCTACGGTAGTCGGCGCGGCGGTTGGCGACCCACTGTCCGATCGCGAATCCTTCGATCACCGCCCGATTTCGGGCGTTGCTGGTGCCGTGCGCGGCGACATACCGATGCAGGTGCGCGATCCCGACCTCGAATGCGGCGGCCGCCGCCGTGGCCTGAGGCGACCACTGCCAGTCAGGAAACTCGCGCTCAAACACCTCGATCCGCTCCGCCGACAGTCGGCCTTTGCGGTAGTCGGCGCGACGATTCGTCACCCACTGTCCGAGGGCGAATCCGTCGAACACCTCATGCTGACTCACGGTGCTCGTCCCATGTGCGGCGACGTAGCGGCGCAGATGCGCCAGGCCGACGTCGAACTGCGCGTCGCGCACACTCCACTGCCAGTCCGGGAACTCGGTCGCGAGCCGTTCGATCCGCTCGGCCGACAGTCGGCCCTTGCGGTAGTCGGTGCGTCTGCTGGCCACCCACACGTCGATCGGGAACCCGTCGATCCTTGCGCCGCGCGGGGGAGAGCTCGAACCCTGTGCGGCGACGTAGCGATGCAGATGCGCGAGCCCGACCTCGAACCGTCGGTCATCAGGACCACCCATTACAGGCCACCGATCGTGCCCTGAGTCGAGCTGGTTCGGATGGTCCACTGCCAGTCCGGGAACTCGGTCTCGATACGGCGGATCCGCTCGGCCGACAACCGGCCTTTGCGGTAGTCGGCGCGGCGGCTCTGGATCCAGGTGCCGATCGGGAATCCGTCGATCACATCACGCCGGGGGGCGTTGGGGGTGCCGTGCGCGGCGACATACCGATGCAGGTGCCCGATCCCGGTCTCGAACGCGGCCGCGAATACTGCGGTCTGAGGGGTCCATTGCCAGTCAGGGAATTCGCGCTCAAACACCTCGATCCGCTCCGCAGACAGTCGGCCTGTGCGGAAGTCGGCGCGACGATCCCTCGTCCACTGCCCCAACGGGAATCCGTCGACCACCTCGTCGTAACCCACGCGGCTCGTCCCATGGGTGGCGACGTAGCGGCGCAGATGCGCCAGGCCGACGTCGAACATCGCCTCCCGTACGTTCCACCGCCAGTCCGGGAACTCGGTCTCGATACGGCGGATCCGCTCGGCCGATAACCGGCCCCTGCGGTACTCGGTGCGCCGGCTGCCGACCCAACTCCCGATCAGAAATCCGTCGATCGTCGAACCGTGCGGCGGCGAGCTCGAACCGTGCGCGGCGACGTAGCGATGCAGATGCGCGAGCCCGGCCTCGAACCGCTCCTCATAACTACTCATTCGAAGCTCTCCAGCTCACTCGATCAGCACCCCGGATCAGCGTCATCGGTTCCAGTCCTAGAAGTACACGGAACGGACGATCACGAACGAGATCGCAGCGGCAACGCTGGGCAGCACGAAGATCGCTGCCAAGATCGCCACGAAACGGACGGTTGTGGCCGTCGACCGCATCGCCTGGCCGATCGTTTTCCATGCGTACTTCGACCACGTGTGCGGCGGCCACGGTGGCGGTGTGCTCGCAGTCATGATTTCGCCTCCTGGGCAGCCTTTTTGGACTTCTTGCGTTCGTTCAACCTGCGCTTGCGCCGCGCTACGCGTCGTCGCGCCGCCCTCTCCTCGGTGCTGAAAACACCCGTCAACCCATAGTGGTGATGCTTGACGTACCCGAGCTTCGCGGACAGGTCTTCCTCCCACCGCAGTCGCTCCTCTATCAGGCCAGCGGCCATCAGCTCCTGGATACCCTTTGTCACCGTCTTGCCTGAGATCCCGTACCAGTCCTGCATCTTCTCCCGGAGGAGCTCGACGTCAGGCTTCTTCGTTGTCTCCTTCAAGACGATCAGCAGCACCGCGAGGGCGGCAGGACTCAGCGTCGCGAAGTGCTGCTCTGTCCAGAACTCATGAGGGAGGGTGAAGTAGGCGTTGTACCAATCCTTCTTCTGACCAGCCGGTGCAACGTAGTCGTCCTTCCCGTCCTCGCGACGCGGGACGATGCGGGTCAGTCGCCCTTCCCTTTTACGTTCGACCAGTCCCAGTTCCTCGAGCTCGCCCCACGTTCGCGACAACGTAGACGGCGACCAGGTGAGCGCGTTCGCTGTCCCCGGCCCCTCCGCGGTCAGTGCGCGAACCCACACCTCGGCCGCCAGCGGAGTGTGTCGCAAGGAGAGCCACGGCCACCACGTCAGCAGCAGCAGATAGAGGACCAGCGCGCGGTGATGCCGACCCTTCGTCAGCACGCCCACCGTGCTCGGCCGCGGCTTCGTCTCATCAGGCTGTTGGACGAGGACAAACCGGTTGACTGAGTACCTGCGCGGCGACCAAGAGAGCAACTTCTCCCGCGTCGCACCTGGGCTCGGTGCGGGTGGGGGAGGCGAGGGGACCGTGCCAGATCCAGACGCCGGATTTTGCTTGTCCATGAGCGTCAGCTTGCCACGAAACGGGAACCTATCGAATCCGGATCGGAAGCCTGCCGATTGCGGTGCCGTTCCATCTCATAGGGAATGCGATACTTAGTGCGATGCTAAGTGCGACACTTATGCGACGCTGATGCGAGATGCCACACCTCGATTTTGCAGATACGCGTAGTCGCTTGTTTCGCGACAAGACCATTGAGGTGATCTCAGATTTCTGTCGATCCGGCGTTGGTAACCCGGCGGATTGGGCATGTAGGCGTCCGGCGGTGCGCTTCGCGACTCGCTATCAGTGCGAGGAGCCGGTCGCCGATCCGTAGCTGATGTAGAGGCGGCGGGATCGTGTTGCGGTGGGAACCTCGGCAACGCGGCCGCGTCGAGCTGGCGACCTGGCCCTCATCGTGCGGGCGGCCACCCGGCCAACCCGCCGGGAGCTCCGTACTACACCGCTGATGAGCTCGACGAGGCCCAGGCCCAGGCCCAGGCGCACGCCGACCAGACCGGAGGACGGGTCGACCGGCTCGCGTAAGTCGTAAACCCGTCTCCGGTGCGCTCTGCCGCCCTCCCTCGACGGTCGGTTGCCGCAGAAGTGGCGTCGTCACGTCCGGTAGCCGTCTCGACGTTTTCAGGCCGCGTCGGACCCCTCGCATAAGGTTGTTCCCCATGCTGACAGCCTGGGCCGACGAAAGCGGGTCGCGGCCGGACATGGACCCCGGCGCGTACTTGATGTCGGCCGCCCTGTGCGATGAAGAAGACGTAGACGCCCTCCGTCACAGGATGGAAGCTCTACGCCTAGCCGAGCCTAAAGTGCACTGGCACGGCAGCAGCGAACAACGCCGAACTGAGCTCGTCACTGCGGTCGCGCAGCTCCCTCTGACCGGGTTCGTTGTTGTGCACGTTGACAAGGACTCCTCGGATCGGCGACACCGACGAAAGTGTATGGAGTTCCTACTCCCACATCTCGCTGATATGCCGTGCTCCACGATCACTCTCGAATCACGCGGTCAACAGGACGCCAGCGATATGGACATGCTGCAAAAGCTCCGCGCGCAACGCGCCGTGGCCTCGACACTGCGGATCGATCATGCTGTCGGTCGTAACGAACCGGCCCTGTGGGTTGCCGATATCGTGTGCGGCGCCGTCGTGCAACATCGCTGCGGCCGCGGGGACTACCTCGACATACTCGGCGCCGGAGTCGAAATACACACCATCGGCCCCTAAAAGACCGCGAGCCACAGGCCTCGTCGTCCGGCGAGTAATCCTGTGGCTCACTTCCAAACCCACCGCAATGGGCTGGCTACGGCTCCGATTGTAGCCTCACTACGTGGCTACACGCCACCCACGCCCGACGCCGTGAAGGCTTGTCACACCCTGTCCCTCCAGCGCTCGTTCGCCGACTGCCGTGTCATCCCGGCCGCTGCCCCGATGTCAGCCCATGACCGGCCCAAACGGCGAGCCCTAGCCACCGCGACGTCGAGTCGCGCGTCAGCCTCCCTGCGGGCATCCGCGGCGGCGCGGATCTCGGCCTCGACATCGAGAGGGTCGAGATGGTCACGCTGCCACACCGCGCGTGCGGCCTCCGCGACCTCAGGCCGATCGTCGGCATCGACGTCGCTGTCGGGGGCGAACACGCGATGCCGGGCGAGGTCCTCGAGGGACGCTGAGGGCACCCGCGCCCACTGCACCGGATCGGTCCAGGTCGACACCGCGGAACTGGACCGGCTGGCGCAATCGCACCGCAACAACCAGCCGACAATCTCGGCCGACGGCCGACGACGATCATCGTTCGGCCGCCGGCCGATCTCGACGACCTCGTAGTCCACGCCGTCGACCATGGTGGACCCGTGACTCACGGACCTGGGGCGGAAACAGTTCGCAACGATGACAGCGCCCGACTAAAGCGTTTGCACGAGCGACCCCGCTAGGCGCGGTAGAAGCCCCACGTTGCCGGAGGCCTTGAACTACGTCGATGGTAGTAGTGCCACAGTGGTAGTAGTGCCACAACGGTGCAGCGCCCCTGAGCACAACCATGGACCAACCGAAGGACGGCTGTCTACCGGTTACGGCCTCGAATAGCACTTCATTCTTTGGAGCCGATCGCCGCTGTCCTCCGTGATCTGGGCCGTGCAGACCGGGACGACGGTCAGAGGCCGAATGCGCCGCCGCTGACGAGGATGACGATTCCGAGAACGATCAGCACGAGCGGGAACAGGATGTGTTCCCACCGTTCCAAGATCTCGGCGATGGCCTTGCGGGTGGTGAGGAACTTCGCGGTGAACACCAGCACGGCGACCAAGAGCAGGAACACGACCGAGTAGGCGACGATCGCCGCTGTACCCACGGTCGCGAAGACCGGGACGTAGACGCCGATGTTGTCGCCGCCGTTGGCGAAGGTCACCGCCGCCACCGTCCAGACCGCGACCTTCTTGCCCTCGAACCGTTCATCGTCGTCGCCGTTGTTGCGCCATGCTCTCCAGGCGGCGAGCAGACCGAGCAGCAGAGGAATGAGCCCGAAGTAGGCGATGGCTTCTTCGGGCAGCAGCGCCGTGACTCCCAGCGCTACGAGGACCGACGCGGCGAGGATCGCTCCGAAACCGAGATATTGTCCGGTCGCGATGGCGGCCGTTGTTCCGCGGGTTCCCGCGCCGCGGGCGAAGAACAGCGAAAGCACGATGATGTCGTCGATGTTGGTCACCAGGAAGAGTCCGATGGCCTGCAGGATCGAGGTAACCATTCCGGCGGATGCCCTTTCTCTGGGAGTGCACTGCTGCTCGGCTGACACGCAGTTGTGTCGCGTGCCGTAGCCGCTGTCATGGGAGTGGCTATTTCAGTTTCGATCACGCGCCGGTGATGTCGGCGCGGGCGCAGGAGTGTGGTTGGGGAGTTTGGCGGCGATGGCCGCGGCCAGTAGTGCGCTGATGGCGGCGCTGGCAAGGAACACTGCGGACATGGCGTGGCTGTAGGCGTGGGCGCTGGACGCGGCCAGATCGGCGCCCGCTGGGCCGGGAATCTGGGTCGCGGCAAGTTGCGCTCCGGCGATGTTGTCACGCGCCGCGCTGACCACTGGTTCGGGCAGGCCGCTCAGGTGGGGGTCGAGGTCGCGGGTGTAAACGACGGTGAGCAGGGTGCCCAGGATCGCGACGCTGAACGCGGCACCGACCTGTCGAATGGCCATCAGCAACCCAGCTCCTGCGGCGCTGCGATGCTCGGGCAGGCTCGCCATGACCGCGTCGACAGCCGGCGCCAACGCCAGCCCGGCTCCCAGGCCCACGGTCGCCAGGCACACCGCGACGAAGCCGTAGCCGGAGTCGACGGTGATGCGGGATGCGAGCACGAATCCGGCCGCGGCGATCACCATGCCGGTGGCGATCGGGATTTTGGCGCCGAGTCGGGTCACGATCTTGTCCACAGCGGCTGCGGCGACGATGATCGCCAGCACCAGAGGCACCAAGCGCAGGCCGGTGCCGAAGGCGTCGTGGTAGCGCAGTATCTGCAGGTATTGCGGCAGCACGAACAGCACGCCGACCAGGGTGAAGGTGCCCGCGGTTGCGGCCAGGGTGGGCCAGGTGAAGGCCGGATTGGTGAACAGTGCCAGATCGACCAATGGGTCGCGGGCACGGCTTTCCCACACCAGAAATCCCGCGATCAGCCACACACCGGCCGCCAGAGCCGCGAGCACGACGGGATCGGTCCACCCGTACGCGGGAGCCTGGATGATGCCGAATACCAGCGCCGCCGTACCGGGCACGGCGGTGAGGATCCCGAGCCAGTCCAACGCCGGTGCATGCGGGTCGACCGATTCGGGCAACAGCACCACACAGGCAACCAGGGCGGCGACACCGACCGGGACGTTGATCAGAAACACCGAGCCCCACCAGAAATGCTGCAGCAGCCAGCCACCGACGATCGGCCCCAGCGGCAACCCGACACCCAGTGCACCGACCCACACCGCGATCGCGCGGCGACGCTGGTCGGGGCCGAACAGGGTCGGCAGGATCCCCAGCGACAGCGGCACGATGATCGCGGCCCCGATGCCCATGACCGCGCGGGCGGCGATCAGCGAGCCGGTGGACCCGCTGAAAGCGGCCCAGGCCGAGGCGGCGACGAAGGCGACCAAACCTATCAGCAGCAGCCGTTTGCGACCGTAGCGGTCACCGAAGCCGCCGGCGGGCAGCATGAGCGCGGCGAAGACCAGGGTGTAGGCGTTGACGATCCACTGCAACTGGGTGGTGCTCGCGCCGAGGTCTTGGGCCAGGGTGGGCAGGGCGACGTTGAGAACCATCAGGTCCAGCCCGACGGTGAGCAGGGCGACGACCAGCGCCGCCAGCCCTGCCCACCGACGTGACGGGCCCGGCTCAGTCCCGGTCGTCGGCGTGGTGTTCGGGTGAGAGTGGTTCTCGCTCATCGGAGTTTCCGATCAGAGTGGCGATGATGAGGGCGGTCGCGCCGAGCACGATGAAGGTGTCGGCGAGGTTGAAGGTGGGCCACCAGCCGGTGTGCAGGTAGTCGGTGACCACACCGTCGGGGGCCCGGTCGATGACGTTGGCGGCGGCACCGCCCAGGATCGCGGCGAGCGCGACGCGGGTGAGCAGGTTCGCGCGCGGCGCGACCACCCATCCGCCGACCGCGACCGCGGTGGTGATCACCGTGGTGAGCGTGAGCATCACCCAGCTCGGTGCGTCGGCGGCGATCGAGAACGCCGCTCCCGGGTTGAACGCCAACTTAAGGTCCACCGGACCCGCCTCGATCGGGGCCCCGGCCAGCGTGGTCTGCGCCCACGCTTTGAGCGTGAGGTCGATACCGGCCAGCGCGGCCGCGGCAGCGACCCACCGCAGTCGCCGCCCCCACCGCGACACGGTGGGAGCAGACGACGCGGTGGCGGTCACGCGGGCGCTCCGGCCAGTACCGGTGCGGGCTTTGCCGCCGAATCGGTCAGCGAGGCCAGGGGTTTGGTGCGTCCGGCGCGGACACCGTTGGCGATGACGACGATCTCGGCGAGTTCGTGCACCAGCACCACCGCCGCCAACCCGAGAATCCCGAACAGCGCGAGCGGGATCAAGATCGTGATCAACCCCAACGACAAACCGACGTTTTGCAACATGATCCGGCGAGCCCGACGAGCGTGCTCGAGAGCCCGCGGCAGGTGCCGCAGGTCCTCACCCATCAACGCCACATCCGCGGTTTCGATAGCGACATCGGTGCCCATCGCGCCCATCGCCACACCGAGGTCGGCGGTTGCCAGTGCGGGGGCGTCGTTGACGCCGTCGCCGACCATCGCGGTGAACCGGTCGCTGCGCAGTTCGCCCACGATGTGGGCCTTGTCCTCCGGGCGCAGATCCGCGTGCACGTCCTCGATCCCCGCCTCAGCGGCCAGAGCGGCGGCGGTGCGGGCGTTGTCACCGGTGAGCATCGAGACCCGGATTCCCAGCGCGTGCAATCGGTCGATGACCTCGTGTGCCTCGGGCCGCAGTTCGTCGCGCACAGCGATCGCACCGATCACCTGGCCGTCGAGCTCGATCAGCACCGCGGTCGCCCCCGCGTGCTGCATCCGTTCCACATCGGCGGCCAGAACACCCGGTTCGATCCAGCCCGGACGGCCCAGCCGCGCCCGGCGTCCGTCGACGCGGCCGGTCAACCCGGCACCGGTGACCGCCTCGACGTCGGTGGCGGGAGTGACGGTGTCGACGGCGGCGAGGATGGCGCGGGCGAGGGGATGTTCACTGCGCGATTCCAGCGCGGCCGCGACCGCCAGCACCCGGTCCCCGTGCACACCGCCGGTGGCGGCGATCTCGACGACGGCAGGCTTGTTCGCCGTCAGCGTGCCGGTCTTGTCCAGCGCGACCTCGCGCACCCGGCCCATCGCCTCGAGTGCGGCACCGCCCTTGACCAGCACACCCAGCTTGCTCGCCGCACCGATCGCGGCGACCACGGTCACCGGCACCGAGATCGCCAGCGCGCACGGTGAGGCGGCGACCAGCACCACCAGCGCACGTTCGATCCAGGTGACCGGATCCCCGAAGAGCGCGCCAATCACCGCGATGGCTGTGGCGGCGATCATGATGCCGGGCACCAGCGGTTTGGCGATCTTGTCGGCCAAGCGTTGAGCGTCGCCCTTGCGGGCCTGCTCGGCCTCCACGATCCGCACGATCCGTGCCAGGGAGTTGTCCTCGGCGGTCGTGGTGACCTCGACGGTCAGCACACCGGTGCCGTTGATCGCCCCGGCGAACACCTCCGCGCCCGGCCCGGCTTCTACCGGTACCGATTCGCCGGTGATCGCCGAAACATCCAGCGCGCTACGCCCGTCGACGATCACCCCGTCGGTCGCGACCCGCTCACCGGGGCGCACCAGCATCCGATCCCCGACGCGCAGCTCGGCAGGGGCGATGACGGTTTCGGTGCCGTCGCGTAGCACGGTGGCCCGGTCCGGTACCAGGTTCAACAGGGCGCGCAGCCCGCGGCGGGTGCGCGCGACCGCGTACTCCTCGAGGCCCTCGCTGATGGAGAACAGGAACGCCAGCATGGCGGCTTCGCCGACCTCGCCGAGGATCACCGCGCCGATCGCGGCGATCGTCATCAGCGTGCCGACACCGATCTTGCCCTTGGCCAGCCGTTTGAGCGTGGAGGGGACGAAGGTGTATGCACCGACGAGCAGTGCGGCGATCTCCAACCCCAACTCGACGGCGCGTGGGCCGCCGGTCCAGCCGACGATCAGTGCCGCGACCAGCAGCACTCCGGCGACCGCGGCGGCGCGCAGTTCACTGACTTCCCAGAGCTTTTCGGGTTCGCGTTCCTCGGCCTCGCCGTCACCGGCGGGTTCGTCGTGGCCGCAGCCGCATGCGTCGCTCATGCTCGTACCTCCGCGCTCTCCGTCTCGGTGGTGGAGTCGGTGCCGTAGTTCGGGCACAACGCCACCGCATTGCCTGTCGCCGCGAGCAAGGTCTCTGCCGAGGCGAGTAGGTCCATCAACTCCGGGCGGGCCAGGCTGTAGAACACCTGCCGCCCTTGCGGGCGGCCCACGACCAGCCCGCAGTCGCGCAGGCACGCTACGTGCGCCGATACCGTTGACTGAGCCAGTCCGAGCCCGGCCATCAGGTCCAAGACCCGCGCTTCCCCGCACGCCAGCCGGTGCACGATCGCCAACCGTGTCGCATCGGAGAGGCTGTGGAACAGGGCCACCGCCGGATCCAACCCCTGCGTCTCGACGAGGCAACCCCCGCCATCATTAATCGCCATAAAGCGATGATAGCGGCGAAAGCTATTGATATCGAGTGAGAGTGTGATTAATCTCGTTTCAACGATTACATCGTGATATGGCGATCAATTCGTGGTCGCTACGGAGGGAGAACGCGTGAACCAGCAGAAGTCCGCCGTCGTCGAGAACTCGCCTCAGCAACCATCGCCGCCGGGCTCGCCCGGAGTGCTATATCGGTGGGGCGTTCTGATGGCCCGGCGCAGACGTGCGGTCCTGGCGGTCTGGGGACTGCTGCTGGTGGTGTGCGCGGTGGCCTACCCGCTGCTCGAGAACCGGCTCGGTGCGATGGATTTCGGTGTCGAGGGCTCGGAGTCCACCGAGGTGGATCGCCTGGTTGCCCGGCACTTCCCGCAGTTCGGTACGGAACAGGCGGTCATCGTGCTGCAGTCTGGCGCGGTCACCGCCACCGACGCCGAGTTCCGTGCAGCGGTGGCTCGCACGATCACCGCCGCCACCGCGGTCGAGGGCGTGGTCGACGTCGTCGGCCCCTACGACGGGCTGCCCGGATCCCAGATCTCGGCCGACGGTCACGTCGCGATCGCGCTCGCCGGCATGGACGGCGACATGGCCGAACGCGCGAAAGTCGCGCGCGACCTGCAAGACGCCATCGCCACCACCGGCGACGATTCCATCGACGTAGGGGTCACCGGGTACTCGGCGGTACAGAACGCGGCCACCGAACTGCAGAACGCCGACCTGGCCCGCGCCGAGGCAATCGGCATCCCGGTCGCGCTGGTCCTGCTCGTCCTCGCCCTCGGCGCCCTGGCCGCAGCGGCGGTCCCGATCGCAGTGGCCATCGCCGGGATGCTGACCGCGGTCGGAGTGTTGTTCACCCTCACTGCTGTGACCGCGTTCGATTCGCTGACCGTGGCCATGGCCACCATGGTGGGCCTCGGCGTCGGTATCGACTACGCGATGTTCATCGTCAGCCGCTTCCGCGAAGAACTCACCCACCACACCGGGCCAGACCATGCCGCGATCAGCGGCGCCGTCGGTCGCTCCCTCGCCACAGCAGGCAAAACGATTCTGGTCTCGGGCTTGGTGGTGATGATCTCGCTGTGCGCGTTGATCATCATCCAGGCACCGATCTTCCGTGGCATCGCCATCGGCGTCGCCACCGCCGTCACCAGTATGCTCACCGTCGCCGTCACCCTGCTACCCGCCCTGCTCGCCGCCTTGGGCCCGGCTGTCAACCGCGGTAGTCTCCCGGCCCGCTGGCGCCCTGCCGACAGCGCCACCGACGCTCCCGGCGTTCTCGGTGGCCGCTGGGCGCGCTGGGCGTATCTCGTCATGCGCCGACCCGTCCTCTTCGGCACCGCGGCCGCAGCGGTGCTGGTCCTCGCCGCGCTGCCGGTATTCGGGATCCGCTACGGCCTCGACATGGGCACCACCGCCCTCGACGACACCCCGACCGGACGCGCCAGCACCGCATTGAACACCAACTTCCCGCCCGGAGCACTCTCCCCGGTCGAGATCATCGCCACCGGCCCCAGCGACACCCCACTCACCGCAGACGCCGAAGCACGGGTCAACCGATTCCTGACCGAGATCGACGGCGACGCCCGCATCGACACCGTCCTGCCCGCCCAGCTCAATGACGGTCGAATGCTCGCGATGGCGATCCCCTCGGTCACCTTCGACTCGATGGCCGCCACCGACCTCGTCCGCGACCTGCGCAACACAGCCGCCGGCGCAGCCGGAGCCGAGATCCGCATCGGCGGCAGCACCGCCGAATTCGTCGATCTCTCCGACGAAATGACCACCAAACTTCCGCTGGTCGTAGCCCTGGTGCTGACCGCCTCGCTGGTCTTCCTCATCGCCGCTTTCCGCAGTATCGCCTTACCCCTCAAGGCCATCGCGATGAACCTGCTCGCCACCGGCGCCGCCCTCGGTATCACCGTCGCGGTGTTCCAGTGGGGTCTGGGCGAGAACGTCCTCGACTTCACCAGCCCCGGATTCGTGCAGGTCTACCTACCCACCGTGGTGTTCGCGCTACTGTTCGGGCTCTCGATGGACTACGAGGTGTTCCTGATTCGTCGCATCCGCGAATACTGGGACGCCAGCGGCGACAACCAGCGCGCCGTCGCGGCCGGGCTCACCCACACCGCACGCCCCATCACCGCGGCCGCCGCGATCATGATCGCCATCTTCGCAAGCTTCCTCACCGCCGACATCCTCGAACTCAAACAACTCGGACTCGCCCTTGCCGTCGCCGTCGCCATCGACGCCGTCCTCATCCGCCTCGTCCTCGTCCCCGCCCTCATGCGCCTGCTCGGCGGCTGGAACTGGTGGCTGCCCGCCCTCAGGTTTCGCCCACCCAACACTCGCGCACCACGGGCCGCCGCTGAGTAGCGCGGCGATCAGACCAGGTTGATTCGTCGCGGACACGGGACCGGCCGCCGGGGCCACACCGCCCTCGGGGGCAACCGTCACGGCCGGTCTGACCTTCGAGTCGAGTCGAAGGTTCAGGGTCGCGGGGTGGTGATGATGCGTATTACCCAGCTGGCGCGGCGGAGCGGTGTCCCTGCCACCAGCTGCGGCTCTACGTCGGATCTGGCCGAGTTCGTGGAGGCCGGACCGTTCCTGGAAGCGTTCCTCGTGTTGATCGTCATCCCACTGACGCTGGCGTGGCTCACCCCAGGTGTACCGCGCGCCGGGACCGGGCAGCGGGTCTCGGCGCGCGGTGAGCACCGGCGATGGCGCCGTTGATGGCTACGGTGCTGATCACCGTGGTGGCCTCGCAGGCGCCAAACTCGGTGACGGCCTGAGCCAGGTCGCGGCGGTGGTGCGGGCCGGAGTGCCCGCGTCGCCGGAAGGTGTGGCTGCGCAGCCCTCATCGCAGCCGCGGGCGCGAGTCATTGGCGGGACCAGATCAGTCCGAGGAGCCCGAGTCCGATGGGCGAATCCGAGCGGTTGGAGCCATGACAGGCTCACCAGCAGCGTGCCGCTGCTCAGTGCTACGGCCGCGATCAGCAGCGGGGCACCACCGCGCAACAGCCCAGGCAGCAGTGCCGCGGTCCCGATGCAAGCCCGCCAGCGGCGTGTCTAGGTCGCAGCAGCCACAACGGCCTCCCCCGCAGCTCGCCGAGCCACCGCTGCCTGGCGCTGGGTTCGGTGTCGATGGGCAGGGCAGCAGGGGGATTCGCTGCGCTCGAGCAGGTCTTCGCGTCCGGCCGCCAGCGCGGCGGCCAGGGTGTCGCCGGACCGCGGTGAGTTCGGCGAGCTCGGCATCGACCTCGGCGAGCTTGACACCCAGTCCCAGCCGCGGTGAACCCGCCGACGGTGAGCGGCTGCCGAGACGTGAGGGCTGTCGAGGGCGTTCATGTCCGGTCACCGTCCGGTACCTGGTCGATGCGGGTGCAGCACGTCAGGGCGGCGGCGTTGTCGGCCGCGAGCAACCGGGCGAGCAGCACCAGTTCGGCCACGCGCGGGTCTCCGACCGTGTACCGCAGCTTCTTGCCGTCGCGGCGCGCGACGATGTATCCGCAATCGGCCAGACACGACAGGTGCACCGACACCCGCGGCTGGGAGATGCCGGCGTGGGCGACGCAGTCGGCCGAGGTGCGTTCGCCGGCGAGGATGTATTCCAGCAGCTTCAACCGGGTCGGATCCGACAGGGCGCGAAAGAACTTCGCCGTCGTATCCAGATGTGTGCACGCCAGCTCGTCGCCGGGCACGGCGGTCGTGGACCGGGACATGGGGCACCTCCACACCACTTGAACTATTCGCTTAAGCGCATAGTATGAGCCCTGTAGGTATTCGTCAATGCGAATAGCAGCCGTTGGCTGGCGACGCGGTTGCTCAACCCCTCAGGAGGCAGGCGTGGCCACGACACAATCCCGTCCGGATCTGGCGATCGTCGGGTCCGGTTCGGCGGCGTTCGCCGCCGCTATCGCCGCGGTCGGCCACGGCAGGTCCGTGGTGATGATCGAGCGCGACACCGTCGGTGGCACCTGCGTGAACGTCGGGTGTGTGCCGTCGAAGACGTTGCTGGCCGCCGCGGAGGCCCGCCACGCCGCAGCCGCCGCCGACCGGTTTCCCGGCCTGGGTGCCGCTGCGGTGCCGCTGGATTTTCCGGGCCTGATCGCCGGTAAGGACGCGCTGGTCGCGCAGCTGCGGGCAAACAAGTACATCGAGCTGGCGGGCGAGTACGGGTGGGAGATCGTCTCCGGCACGGCAGTGTTCGACGGCACGAGTGCGGCGCCGGGGTTGCGGGTCGGAGCGAACGACGGCGGGACCCGGGTGATCGAGGCTGGCCATTACCTGATCGCGACCGGTGCGACGCCGTGGATCCCGCCGATCGACGGTCTGGTCGAGGCCGGGTATCTGACCTCGACCACCGCCATGGACCTGAAGCGGCTCCCGGAGTCGCTGATCGTGATCGGCGGCAACACTGTCGGGCTCGAACAAGCCCAGTTGTTCGCCCGCCTCGGCACCCGGGTGACGGTGATCGAGGCCCTGGGGCGGCTGGCGCCGGGCGAGGAACCGGAAATCTCGGCCGCGATCGAGGCTGTCTTCGCCGATGAGCATATCGCCGTGTTGACCGCGGCCACCGTCGAGAAGGTCCTGGCCGGTGGCGGCCACAAGCTGGTGAGCGTGCGCACTCGGGCCGGGGTCAGCGAGCTGCGGGCCGAACACGTGTTGGTCGCGACCGGTCGCCGCCCGAACACCGCGGGGCTGGGCCTGGAGGCGGTCGGGGTCGGTGTCGACGGGCGCGGCGCGGTGATCGTCGATGACCGTCAGCGCACCGACAATGCCCGGATCTGGGCGGCCGGGGACGTGGCCGGGGGCCCGCAGTTCGTGTATGTGGCCGCCGCGCAGGGAACGCTGGTGGCCGACAACGCGTTCGCCGACGCGGATCGGGTCCTGGACTACGCCACAGTGCCGCGGCTGACGTTCACCAGCCCCGCCATCGCCGCCGTGGGGCTCACCGAGGCCGAGGCGGTGACGGCCGGATACCGGTGCCGGTGCCGGACGCTGGCGTTGTCGAGTGTGGCGCGGGCGCTGGTCAATCGCGATACCCGTGGCCTGGCCAAGATCGTCGCCGACGCCGATACCGGCCGGATCTTGGGCGTGCACGCGCTGGCCGAGGGTGCCGGAGACCTGATCACCGCCGCCGGATACGCGATGACCGCGGGTATGACCGTCGACCGGCTCGCCCACAGCTGGGCGCCGTATCTGACCATGGCCGAAGCGTTGAAACTGACCGCCCAGACCTTCACCACCGACGTGACGAAACTGTCCTGCTGCGCAGGCTGACGATCTCCTCCAGGAAAGGCCGAGATGAACGGGCACATGACGATCGGCGTGTTGTCGGCGCGGACCGGGGTGAGGGTGAAGGCGTTGCGTGAATACACCGACCTCGGGCTCATCCACACCCTGGGGCGCAGCGCGGCCGGCTACCGCCTGTACACCGATGACGCACTGTGGTGTGTGCGGTTCATCGGCGAGCTGCGCGGGCTTGGGCTCACCATCGCCGAGATCTGCCAGCTCACCGATGACGCCGTCGATAGTGGAGACGGAGCGGTCGGCGCGCGTCTGGCCGAGCTACTGGAGCGGTCGCGACAGCGGCTGCACCGCCGGATCAGCGACGCCCAGCAGATCCTCGACCGCATCGACGACTTCACCAGCATCCACCGTGCGCGGTGGGCCGCCGACGATGTGTGCTGGACCGAGGTCCGTGCCGATGCCCGACGCGGGCTTGACTCTGCCCCCGGGGGCAGACCCTACCGTCATCGACATCGCACCCGACGCATTCTCGGAAAGGCTGACTCTCATGAGCACCGACTCCATTCCCGCCGACGTTTTCGCCACGATCGCACCAGCCGACCGTGACCGGGCGCTGCTGCGGGCCGCGCTGCGGCTGCTGGCCCACGGAGCGCCGGTCACCGTCACGGAGTTGGCGGCCGCAGCCGGTGTCGACGCCGGAGATCTCGAAGAGACACCGATCGGCGCCGACATCGAATACGACGAGCAGGGCCGGGTCCTCGGGTGGGGATTGACCCTGAATCCGACCCCGCACCGATTCACCGTCGCAGGCCATCAGCTCTACACCTGGTGTGCGCCCGACACGCTCGTCTTCCCCGCCGTGATCGGGGCGAGCGCACACGTCGAATCCGAGTGCCCGGTTACCGTCAGCGCCGTGCGATTGACCGTCGATCCAGTCACGGGAGTCACCGACCTGCAACCGGCCGCCGCGATGGTGGCCTTCGTCGACCCCGCCGGGATCCGGGGCGGGCAGGTCCGCGCCACCTGCTGCAATCCGCAGATGTTCCTGGCCACTCCCGACGCCGCCGAGCAGTGGCGATCCGAGCATCCTGGGATGACCGTGCTACCGGTCGCCGACGCCTACACCCAGCTCGCACGCCCACTGGCCGAGGCGCTCATCGACCCGGCCGGCGAGGCGCCGTGCTGCTGACTCAGAACAGGGTGTCGCGCACCCACAAGGGCCGGTACCCGGTCGGGCCGAGCTGGGCGAGTTCGGCGTCGATATCGGTCTTGAACGCGCCGAAGAAGACCTCCGATCACACCAAGAGGTCAAGCCGCGATCTCGAAGGACGCGTCCTGAGCGGGCCCGAACGCCTTGATCGGGTCGTAGTGCTGACCGGTTTGCAAGCAGTAGTGGAGCTGCCCGAGCAAGCGGTCGAAGAGGTGCCGAAGCGCAGCGGCGTGCCGATCGCCGCGGTCGCGTCCTCGGCGTTAATGGTCTTGGGGTGCGCCGGCTTTCGCCATCGCGGCGAACGCCCAAAGGAATCCTGCAGCGTTGAGTCGGTTGTTCTTCACCACGCGGCGGGTAATCGAGATGCTGCGCCCGGAGGCCCGCGTGATCAGCACAGAACCGGCGTAGGTCCTTCAGCGAACGGGCGTCGGTGAACCGCTCGCGGTCGTCGCCGATCTCGCCGAGCACCCGAGCGCCGGAGAGGTCAGCCAGGCCAGGAAAACTGGTGATCACCGCGTAGTCGGGGTACTGCTGGAATGCCTCGGTAGTGGCCTCGGTGAGCTGATCCACGGCGGCGCATTCAGCATCGACGCCACCCAGCAGCGCGAGGGCCTGGCGGCCGAAGGCATCCGCTGATCTACAGATCGAGAGTCAGGGTGGCGGTGCGCGCTCGAGATACGCACGGGTAGATGACTCCGGTGACGAGCGCTACTGACACGAGTGACGAATCCCCAGGTCGCCAACTGACATCCAAATGACGGATCTCAGGCCACGTGTTGCATCTGATGCAATATGCAGGGGCTTACTGAATACCCTGCGTATTGACTTCGTGCGTATAGCTGCCAGATCGGGCCGCGCGTTGGCGACTCTTCGGTCGTCTATTCAGACGATCGTTTATGAAGTAGTTCAGTGGTGAGCTTGTGTGCGCGGGCGGTGATGTCGTCGCGGACGAGGCGCATTCGGTCGATGCCGTCGATGCCGCGTTCGGAGGGCTCGTCGGTGTCCCAGTTGATGACGGTGACGCCGGGGACGTCGACGACCGCTTCGCGTCCCAGGGTGATGACCTTGTCGACGCGGGCGAGTAAGGCTGGGTCGATTCCGGCCGGGGTATGGCCTGTGATGTCGACGCCGACTTCGGAAAGCGCTTGAGCGGAGAGTGTGTTGACCGCAGTGCCGGGGCGAGTGCCGGCTGAGTGAACCTCGATCGCGTTGCCTGCGGCTTGTCGTAGGAGGCCTTCAGCCATCACGGACTTGCCGCCGTTCTTGACGCAGACGAACAACACGGACGGCGTCATGGCAAGTCCCTGTCGGTGGGCCGAGCGCTGGGGGTGAAACGGTGTCGGAGTGCGAGGGAGACGTAGACCAGGGCGACCAGGACCGGGACTTCGATGAGTGGTCCGACGACGCCGGCCAAGGCTTGGCCGGAGGTGGCGCCGTAGGTGCCGATCGCGACGGCGATCGCCAGCTCGAAGTTGTTGCCTGCGGCGGTGAATGCGAGGGTAGTAGTGCGCTCATAGCCCAGGCAAAGGAAGGTGCCGAGGAGGTAACCGCCGCCCCACATGATCGCGAAGTACGCCAGCAGTGGCAATGCAATGCGGGCGACGTCGCCGGGGCGGGAGGTGATCTGGTCGCCTTGCAGGCTGAACAGCAGCACGATCGTGAACAGCAGCCCGTAGAGGGCCCACGGCCCGATCCGAGGTAGGAAGGTCTCCTCGTACCAGTCATGGCCGCGGCTGCGTTCCCCGATTCTGCGGCTCAGGTATCCGGCGAGTAGGGGGATGCCCAGGAATATCAACACCGATTTCGCGATCTGCCACGGCGAGGCATCGATAGTGGTCTGCTCCAAACCCAGCCAGCCGGGCATCACGGATAGGTAGAACCAGCCGAGCACAGCGAACATCACGACCTGGAACACCGAGTTGATTGCCACCAGCACGGCGGCGGCCTCGCGATCACCGCAGGCGAGGTCGTTCCAGATGATCACCATCGCGATGCAGCGGGCGAGGCCGACAATGATCAGACCGGTGCGGTATTCGGGGAGGTCGGGCAGAAGTAGCCAGGCGAGAGCGAACATCAGTGCCGGGCCGACGACCCAGTTCAATACCAGCGATCCGATCAGCAGGCGTCGATCGCCGGTGACGGTGTCGAGGCGGTCGTAGCGGACCTTCGCCAGCACCGGGTACATCATGATCAGCAACCCGAGTGCGATCGGCAGTGAGATCCCGTCGACCTGGATCTTGTCGATAGCGGTGTTCAGGCCGGGTATTAGGCGGCCGAGTAGCAGCCCGGCGACCATCGACAACCCGATCCACACCGGAAGGAACCGATCGAGCGTCGACAACTTTCCGGCAACGCTGCGGCTGGACGTCTGGACGCTCACGCCGTGGCCTGCGCAGTCAGAGGCGCCACGATTGCGGCGACGGCGTCGAGGGCGTCCGGAACGACCCGGTAGTGCATCCACGATCCGCGCCGCTCGGACTCGAGGAGCCCGGCGGTTCGCAGGACTTTCAAGTGATGCGAGACCGTCGGCTGCGAGACATCGACCGCTGGCGAGATGTCGCACACGCACGCCTGGCCGCCGTCGTGACTGGCGATCAGACTGAATAGCTGCAATCGTACCGGATCGGCGAGTGCCTTGAACACCACGGTCGCCTGTACCGACTGTTCAGGTGTCAACGGCTCACGCACTAGCGGCGAGCACCGTACTGGCGAGGTCTCAATCCCCAGCGGCTTAGACATACATCAATATTGACGTATATCTATATGGTCCGCAACACGAAGGGCGCCGCCCAGTTGGGCGGCGCCCTCCCCGGGACGGGTTAACCCGGCGTCAACAGCACGAGGAGGCCGGTGTGCAGCACGCCGACGAGCCTTGCGAATCCTGCGTCAGGCCGAGGTCAGAGCCCTCCGAGGCGAGGGCAGGGGCCTCGCCGAACGTATTGGAGTCGGCCAGGACTGTGTAGACCTCCCAGCGTTCGCCGTCGGGGGCACCGACCCACACCTTGTCCTGGGTAGCGAAGCAGCAGGTGGTGTTGATCTGCTCCTCAGTGAACAGCCCTTCGCCTGCGAGGCGGGCAATCTCGCCATGCACGGTCTCGCTGGAGTGGACCTGCCGATGGTCGACATCAGTGCCCCGATCTGCTGTGCGCCCGTGTCGGCGGCCCCTCTCGATGACGACACCGCCCTAGAAATCGCTCTGCGGC
>NZ_JBITWL010000045.1:0-17825 GCF_044543825.1 Gordonia sp. NPDC062954
ACGCGAATCTTACTGCAGGACTTGACAATTACATCCGATTCTACAATCATGACAGGAGGCACAGCTCGCTGGGGATGATCTCGCCTATCGACTTCAAGGTCACATCACTGACAAGTCAGCAATCAAGCTAACCGTGTCCACTTTTTCGGGGGAGCCCCAATCTCCGTGTAGGGGACCCGTTCAGCAGCGACGTCGCGCTGGGGCCAATTATCGACGCTCGCCAGCGCGACAGTATCCACTCCTTGGTCACCGGTTCGATCGAAGCAGGCGCGGTGCTAGCAGCCGGCGGCGCTTATGACGACCTTCTGTATCGCCCCACTGTCCTTTCCCAGACTCCACTACACGTCCCCGCGTTCGCCAACGAGGTGTTCGGCCCAGTCGCCCCTGTAGCTTCGTTCGGCACCGTCGAAGACGCGATCGCGATTGCCAACAATTCCGAATACGGTCTTGCGCTTAGCATCTTGACCTCTGATGCGATGAGAGGCCTAGAAGTTGCCCAGCGGATTCCCGCTGGTCTCGTACACATCAACGACCAGACGGTCGGAGACGAGGCAACGGTACCCTTCGGCGGATTAGGCGCATCGGGTAACGGTGGACGGGTAGGCGGGATTGCAGCGAACCTCGATGCGTTCACCGAAACCCAATGGGTCACCGCACAAACAACCGTCCCTGCTTATCTCATCTGATACTGCCATCCTGAACTCACTGCAGCCCCGCGATCTCGGTGCTCATGTCGGCTCTCCAGGGAAAGTTTGCCATTCCCGTCGTGCGCATGTGTGGATCGGCCCGCCGCGCAGCGCGGTCATATCCGCAAAGATCTGCGCGCGATGTTCACCACCAGGCGTTCCGAATCCAGCCACTCGGAAAATGGTCCGCGATCCGCCGCCCTCGCCACCTCGAGTGCCGGGGACGCCGAGCCGGACCCGTGGTGCCGGGGCTGCAGCGGCGTGGCGCTATCTCGCGGGACCGACATTCGGCAGCTCGCGCACGAACCGTTCGGACACCGCCCGACCACGCTGCTGGTTCGCACCCGACGCTGCAAGTGCGCCGGGTGCGCGTCGCCGCGGCCGGTGACCGTAGAGCGGTGACGACCTCCTCTGGGGTGGTGCGGATCGGCTTCACCAGGCGACCGGTCCGTGGCGGTCGATGAACCGGCCGGTCCCGGCGGAGGGGCCCTCGGTGGCGAGGGTGATGATGGCGTCGGTGCCCTCGGTGATGGTCTGGGTGCCGCGGTGGTCGTTGAAGTCGGTGGCGGTGTAGCCCGGGTCGGCGGCGTTGAACCGGATATCGGGGATCGCTTTGGCGTACTGGGTTGTGAGCATGGTGACGGCCGCCTTGGACGAGGTATAGAGCGGGCCGATGACCGCCGACTCGACCCGGTCGGGGTCATGGGTGAGGGCGAAGGAGCCCATGCCGCTGGAGACGTTGACAACGCGGGGGCGCTCGGCCCGTCGAAGCAGCGGCAGGAACGCGTGGGTGACCCGCACGACGCTGGCGACGTTCGTGTTGAACGTCTCCAGCGCGTCGGCGCCGGTGAGGTCATCGGCCGCTGCCCGGCTGCCGACGATGCCAGCGTTGTTGATGAGCGTATCGACACGTCCCTCGTGCTCCTGCAGATCTGCCGCGGCCGCCGCTACGGACACGTCGTCGGTAACGTCGATCGGGACCAGCCGGACCCCGAGCTTCTCGGCGGCCTCACGACCGCGCGTCTGGTCCCGCGCGCCGATGACGACAGTGTGCCCCAGATCGGTGAGCCGGCGTGCGGTCTCGAATCCGAGACCCTTGTTGGCGCCGGTGATGAAAATAATGTCGGTCATGCTTCGAGTGTCATCCACGGCGAGGACGGTAGCCAGGGATCGCTGGAAGGTAGGACGACACGTACCACCCTGCCGGGCCGGCGACGGCCGACAATGAAGGGGTGGATGCACAGGAAACCAGTCTCGGAGCGACGCTGCGCGCATGGCGCGACCGACTGAGCCCGGCCGCGGCGGGACTGCCAGCCCGGCACGGCCGCAGAGCTCCCGGACTGCGCCGGGAGGAGCTGGCAGAGCTCGCCGGGGTGTCGGTCGACTACGTGGTGCGGCTGGAGCAGGGACGCGCCGTCGCCCCGTCCGCGCAGATCACCGGGGCGCTGGCGCGGGCGCTGCAGCTCACCCACCCCGAACGCGACCATCTCCACCGGCTGGCCGGTCTACTCCCGCCGGGCGCGGGGATGATCGACGACCACATCCCGCCGGGCATCCATCGCGTCCTCGACCGTCTCGGCGACACCCCGGTGTCGGTCTATGCGGCAGACTGGCGGCTGATCTGGTGGAACCGCGCCTGGGCCGCGCTGCTGGGCGCCCCCCAGGGGGTACTGCCGCAAGAACGCAACCTGGTCGCCTCCCGGCTCCCCGTGCCCGGCACCCGCGGCACCGTCGCTCTCTGGCCGGTGCGCGCAGACAACCCCGACGAATCCGACCTCGCGGTCGTCGCCGACCTGCGCCAAGCATCCGCCCGGTATCCGAACGATCCGCGCCTGGCCAACCTAATCTCCCGCACCACAGCCGGCAACCCACGCTTCGCCCGACTCTGGGCTCAAGCTGAGGTCCGCGGCCACCGCGAGGACCGAAAGACGATCATCCGCCCCGACGTCGGCGAAATCACGGTTGACTGCGACGTCCTCACCGACAGCGACACCGACCTCAAGATCGTCATCTACACCGTCGTCCCCGGCAGCGACGACGAGAGCAAGCTGGCACTCGCACTGGTCGCCGGCCAACCCGACCACGCGACGACCCCGCCCGACACAACGAACGGCCGCACCGCGACATCCGAGCCACACAACCTCCACTCCCGGCCGTCGTAGCCGATCGCGAGAACCGTGTGGCAAAGCGCGTCTCTAGCCTCGATCTTTCACGTGGCTGGGTGATGGGCGGCGTGTGATACGCGAAAGTGCCTGTCTGCTGGGGGATTCTTGGCTTGTCGAAGGTCAAGGTCCGCCGAGCAGAGAGGCACTCCGCAGGTGAAGGGTAGCTGGTATCCACGGTTGGTTGTTGGACGCGGCCACGAGTCGCTGGTCTCCTCGTCGGGGGCAGTGTTGTTACGCGAGGCGGTTCGGCTCTCGGGGCTGGACGCGGTGCTCTCAGACGCGCTGGCGCCATGGCGGTCCGATCGCGCTCTGCACGATCCTGCGAAGGTCCTCGTCGATGAGGCGATGGTGCTGGCATTGGGTGGTGACTGCATGGCTGATCTGGCGGTGCTGCGCGCACAACCCGGGGTGTTCGGCACGGTGGCCTCGGATGCGACGGCATCGCGGGTGCTGTCGGCATTGGCGGCCGGCGGGGACGAGGCGCTCTCGGCGATCCGCGACGCGCGGGTGCGGGCTCGCGACCGGGTGTGGTCACAGCGCCGTCCGCTCGGTTCCAGCCTTTCGGGGCAGGTCATCGTCGATGTCGATGCCACCGTGGTGACCGCGCACTCCGAGAAAGAGTCGGCTGCACCGACCTATAAACGCACGTTCGGGTTTCATCCGATGTGTGCGTTGGTCGACCATGGCGAACACGGCACCGGAGAACCCCTGGTGCTGACGTTGCGAGCGGGACATGCCTCCGCGATGGGTGCTGCTGACCACATCGCTGTCCTCGATGCAGCGCTGGCCCAGTTACCGGCCACCGACCGTGCCCAGGTGCTGGTGCGTACCGACACCGGTGGCTGTTCGAAAGCGTTTTTGCATCACATCACCGACGCCGGGTTGCAGTACTCCATCGGATTCGGGGTCAGCGACCCGATCCGCGCTGCAATCGCCACGATCCCTGTGCAGGCGTGGCGCGCAGCACTCAACGGTGACGGCGAGGCTCGCGACGGAGCCCAGGTCGCCGAACTGACCGCCTGGATGCCCACCACGACCCGCGATCACCTCACCGGCCTTAACGTGTGGCCTGTCGGGATGCGGATTATCGCGCGCCGCGAACGCCCCCACCCCGGCGCGCAACTACGACTCACCGACGAAGACGGCTGGCATATCACCTGCTTTGCCACCAACACCCGAGGACCAGGCTGGACACTGCCAATGCTCGAGGTGCGTCACCGCCAGCGTGCCCGTGCCGAGGACCGTATCCGCAGCCTCAAAGACACCGGGATGCGTAATCTGCCTTTCCACGGTTTCGCGCACAACCAGCTGTGGCTCGAAATCGTGTCCCTGGCCGCAGAACTGATCGCTTGGACCCAAACATTGGGATTCCACGAACACAGTCCGGTACGCCGATGGGCACCCAAGAAGCTGCGCCTGCGTCTGTTCTCGGTCGCTGGACGCATCGTGCATACCGGGCGGCGACGGCGACTGCACCTCCCCCGAGACTGGCCCTACCTCGACCTCCTCGACACCGCCTGGACCACCTTGCAGACCGCCTGAGCCGTCGCTCCCACCCGAACAACCAAGGACCTCGAACAGCCGGCGACCGAACGCCGGGAATCGTCCCTGCTCACCCCACGCTGACCCGCTGACCACCACAAACGCCGGCCACGTGAAAGATCGAGGCTAGTACCCTGTCGAGCACGGGAGCTGACGGTCGCGCGGATAAGTGACGATGTCGGCGTAGTAGCGCCCGTGGGCTGCGGTGGCAGCGCTGCCCTTCGTTTAGGGGCCCAGAAGGATTCCCACGGTGCAGTGCCATGCCACACATTCTCATGCCGCGTGGCTTCCGCGATCGCCGCATGCCCGGTCGTGCCGCGTTCCTGAGCGGCCTTGAGCGCCGCGGTGTCACGGCGGGTGACCTCGGTACCGAACACCACCCGCGCCTCATCGAGACTCTGTCCCAACACCATCGCCGACTCACGCGTCATCGCCGCACCACCACCGCCGGCGGTGAACACCTCCCGCGTCGAGGCCGCCACCCATGCGGGTTGGTGTGCTCGTTGGCCTTGCCCGGACCGGCCAGATACATCACCAGACCGTTCATCCGCGCACCCGACGAGATCGCCGGCATCTACACGCCATCCCACTCGTCGACATCCGCACGCGACACTGTGTGCTCAGCGCCGGTGACGTTGTCGGTGTCGGCGGCACCGTAGGGCAGCTCGCTTCCGCGAGGCGGGTGCGTTTGGGCGTGCGCGCGCCTGCGCGCGGGGTCGGCGAGTCCAAGCGCACGCGTGGCCCATGTCGTCCGCCTGTGGCGGTCAGCGAGTGACGACAAAACGTCGGCTGGGGACAAGAGCAGGCAGAACTGGGGAACATTTAGGGCGACCGGGCACATCAGACACGTGACAGCTCGACCACATCGACCAGGAAGGCCCCACCATGCTCCCCAACGATCACGGCACCTCCAGCACCCCCGGCACCGCCACCGAGGGCGGCGTGCGCCACACCACCGATGCGCAGGGCAACGACGTCGCGGTCCACTACGACGCGGCGGGCAATGTCTCTCTCGTGGAGGTCGACACCGACGGCGACGGGCGCTACGACACTGCCGCGGTGTCCACCGCCGACGGCACCACGCTGGTCGGCCACGACGACGACGGCCGCATCGACACGATTGCGCACGTCGACCGCGACGGCGATCTCACCCGCGTCGACACCGTGGAGAACGGCCAGATCGTGGCCTCGACCCTCGACCAGGACGGAAACGGCGCACCGGACACCGTCATCGAGGACACCGACCGCGACGGTGTCGCCGACCGCATCTCCTACGACCGGGACGGTGACGGTCGCATCGACTACATCGCTGCCGACACGGACGGCGACGGACAGCTCGACACCTACGTCGCCGACAACGACGGTGACGGCCAGGCCGATTCCTACTCCGGTGGTGGCGATTCCTACGGCAGCGACTCGTACGGCAGCGACCCCTACGGCCAGGACCAGGTCCCGCACTCCGAGGACGGCAGCGGCTACGGCGCCGACGACACGGTGCTCTGACCTCCACTCATCGCACCCCTCATCGCATCGCCCCCGACCAGCCCACCCCGGCGGTCGGGGGCGTTGTCGTCTGCTCGCCACTCACCGACGACCCCACTTACCGACGACGCTGCGGCTGCAACCGCGACATCGTGTACGTCACCAGCACAGTCGCCACCAAAAGCATTGCGCTGCAGGCGAGTACCACGTTCGACCCAGTGGCATTCCAGATGGCGGCGCCTCGGGTCTGCGGGGCCAGTGGTGAGTTCGTGTTCACCTCGACCGCACCGGCTGCGGCCGCGTATCCCCAGTAGGACGGGAACAGCCAGGGCAGCTGGGCCAACACCGGTGTGCTGATACGGAACAGCCCGCCGCAGAACACCAGCTGCGCGATGATCAACACCACCAGCGGCGGCATCGTCTGTTCGGTGGAGCGCACCGTGACCGACACGGCCAGACCGACGACGGTGCTGACGCAGGCGAGTGCACTGACCGCGCACACGAGTTCCAGCGGAGCGGTACCGAACACACCGCCGGCGGGAATCCCTTTGCCCAGGAAGGTGATCGTGATCATGACCATGCACTGGGTCACCGCCACGCTGCAGAACACGACGATCTTCGCCGCAAGGTAGGCACCGGGACGCAACCCGACGGCCCGCTCTCGTTCGAAGACGTCGCGCTCACCGATGAGATCGCGGATGGTGAGCGCCGTGCCCATGAAGGTCGCGCCGACCACCAGGATCACCAGGATCTGCAGGGCTTCGCCGGCGGTCTCGGGATTCTGGTTGACCGCGAATCCCCGCGAGCCCGGGATCACCAGCGTCAGCAGGCCGAGGACCAGCGGTAGTGCCGCGAGGAACGCCAGATAGCCGGGGTCGGCGACGAGGAGTCGGAATTGTCGGCGGATGACGGTGTCACACTGCCGGAACGCCGACGCCTGTGGCGTACCGATCAGCGGCCCGGTGGGCCGTCGAACCGGGATGGCGGGCGCTCGCCGGGAGCGGTCGAGGTGGGCCCGATGGGCGAGCACCGGGTGCGCAGTCACGAAGGCGAAGACCTCGGCCCAGTCGGCGCTGCCCATCGCGGCCGGGATGTGGTCGGGGCGGCCGACGAAGGCGGTGCGGCCACCGGGCGCCAGCAGAAGCACTTGATCGCACATCGCGAGATGTGCCAGCGAGTGCGTGACGACCAGAACCACGCGCCCGGCGTCGGCGAGGCGACGCAGCGCGGCCATCACCTGGCGGTCGAGTGCCGGATCGAGACCCGAGGTCGGTTCGTCGAGGATCAGCAGGCTGGGCCCGGTCAGCAACTCCATCGCCATCGAGGCACGTTTGCGCTGGCCGCCGGACAGTCGGTCAATGCGGGTGTCGAGGTGATCGGACAGCTGCAGTTCGGCGAGAACCCCGGCGACGACACGGTCGCGATCGGCGGAGGTCAGATCCGGCGGCAGCCGCAGTTCGGCGGCGTAGCCGAGCGCCTCGCGCACGGTGAGCCGCCGGTGCAGCACATCGTTCTGCGGCACCATCCCAATCCGGGTGTGCATCGCGTCGTACTCGCCGTGCACGTCGCGGCCCTCGAAGGTCACCACGCCGGCCGACGGGGTGCTCAGGCCGGCGACCACCCGGGCCACCGTCGACTTCCCCGCCCCGGATGGTCCGATCACCGCCGTCAATGTGCCGGGGCGGGCGGTGAATTCGACGTCACGCAGCAACGTGGTGCCACTATCGAGGGTGAGTCCGACGCCACGCACGTGCAGGCCGTCGGAGGCTCCTGCGGGTGCGCCATCACGGGCGAGGACATCGCCGTTCACCATGAGGTCGGTGTTGCCGATCGTGATCACCGATCCGTCGAGAAGCGCGGCCCGGTCGACTCGGTGACCGTCGACATAGGTGCCGTTGCTGCTGGCGAGGTCTTCGATGATCAGCTCCTCGTTGACCTGTCGGACGACCCGGGCGTGATGACGGGATGCCGGCATGTCCTCGACCACCACATCGTTGTCCGGGGTGCGTCCGATCGTGGTGATGCCGCGCACCGTGATCCCGCGCTCGGACCACCGGTCGGGTTGATCGACGACCAGGTCGATCACCAGCGACGGACCGTCGTCGGGGTCGGAGAGACGCACCACGGTCGGCGCGGCGACCATGACCTCGGTGACCGCGATGCCGGCCACGAAGGCCGGCATCGCGGGATCCTGCGCGGATACCCACCATCGGTTGGTCCGCCACTCGATCTGCACGTGGCGGGCGGCGATCAGCGGGTGATCGACGACGATGTCGTTGCCGACCGCGGACCCGACGCTCACCTGCGGATGCTCGCCGAGCTCGTGGACGGTCGCGCCCACCGTCACGGTGCCGCGGATCATCGTGGCCATCATCTCGGTGACCCGCAGGCCCGGTCAGAACGCGTCGTGTGCGTCGAGAGTGGTGTCGGCGTACGGTTCGTAGGCGTCTGCGGGATCAGTGTTTGCAGTGTCGGCTTCGGGGACATCGGACTCGGGGGCCGACGGCGCCGTCGACGGGGCGTTCTCGCCGTGCGGCTCACCACCGAGATAGCCGATGCGGTCGGCCTGACCGTCACCATCCGTGTCGGTGATCACGGTGTCGGGGGAGCCGTCGTTGTCGGCGTCGACGACGGTGGTGTCGAAACCGCCGTCGCGGTCGGTGTCGACGAGCTGCACGTCGAGATTGCCGTCGCCGTCCACATCGATCGCCGAGGACACGACCTGACCGTGGTCGAGGCCGTCGATCTGGATCACGTCGCCGTCGGCGGAGAGCTTTGCGATCACATCCGCGGAACCGTCGTCGTCCGAGTCGGATTCGACGATCGTCGTGCCGTCCGGACCGCCGTAGACCAGCGTGTCATAGGTGCCGTTGTGGTCGGTGTCTGCTTCGACGAGCACCACGTTGCCGGTGTCGTCGAGGTAGGAGTTGATCGCGGTGCCGTCGGCGGTGGTGCCGTGCACCACATCGACGTTGCCGTCGCGGTCGATGTCGACGGCGCTATGGGTGGTTCCCTCCGGCGCGGAACTGTCGGTGGTGCTGGTGCTGGTGGTGGCGGTGCTGCTGTTGCTGGTGGCGGTGCTGTCGGACATGGTTCTCACCCTTCGTCGCACCCCGCTCGGCGGGGCCTGTGTGCGTTGTCAAAGATCTGACGACAGCGGAGGGTGACAATGTTCCCGGAGGAGCCGAACGAGGCTTTAGTTCATCAGACCCGACCGGGTGAGGAAGGTCTTCGCGTCATCGACGCTTGCCACGCCGAACACGTCCACCAGCAACCCCGTCGAGGTGTTGGCATAGTCGATCTTGTAGCTCGACTCCGCACTCGAGCGCGGTGCGATATCCGCGGCGGACACACGATCGGAATCCTCCACCAGCTCACCCTTGCCGTCGGAGTAGATGCCGTTGCGGATGTTGACGATGGTGCTGTCGGCCTCGTTGTCGTCCACGTGGAACGAGATGAAGTAGGTCAGCGACTCGGGTTGGCCGAGTTCGGCCAACGTGCTGTCCTCGGCGATGTCGCACAGCATCTTGACGGCGTCGTTGCTGTTGAAGCCGGTCTTGCGGCAGTTGGCGACTGACGCCTGCAGCGGCCCGGGCAGCGCGGCCATCAGGGCGGTCTCGTCGGTCAGGATTCGGCCACCGTCTTTGCCGGTTTCGCCGGCGGCGCTCACCTGCCCCGTGTCTCCTGACGCGTCGGGCGTCCCGGAGGCCGACGGGACGTCGGGATTCGGGTTGTCGTCGTCGGAAGAGTTCACCAGAGCGGCAGCGCCGGCACCGATTCCCACCACGGCGATCACCCCGACGGCGATCGCGGCGATCCGTCCCCACCGTCGACCACCCGACGACGAGGGGGTCGGTGCCACCGACTTCGCGGCGTTCAGACCGGTGCCCGCACCGGGGGGAGCCGGCATCCGATCGGACGCTGACGGCACGCCGGCCGGCCGTTCGTTGGTACGCGGGGCGCCCTCGACGATGGCGGTTACCAATGCACCCTGGGCGACCACGGTTTTCGGATCGTCGAGCGTGGCGACGGGACCGAGTTCGGTGAGCCGCTGCTGAATCATCGGGATGCGCGACGACCCGCCGGTGAGATACAGCGCCGACAGCTGATCTGCGTGAGTGATTCCCGCGTCACCGAGCGCCGCACGCGTCAGCTGCATCGCCTGCCCCACGGCCGGAGCGATGAGCTCGTCGAATTCGTCGCGGGTGATCTGCAGGGTGGTGCGGCCGGTGGGGGTGGGCACGGTGATGGTGGCCGACGGCGCCTCCGACAACAACTCCTTGGCGTGCCGAATCGAATCCTGCAGGCTCTGCATCACATCCACGGACGCCTGCCGGCGCAGCCACGTCACGACATCCGGATCACGGTCGGCCAGGCGTTCCTCGACCCACCGCTGCACGAGGGCGTCGAGGTTCTTGCCGCCGAGCCCGTTGTCGCCGCGGGCCGCGATCACCTCGAAGGAGTTGGGCGCGGTCACCGTCAACACCGCGATATCCAGTGTGCCGCCACCGAAGTCGAAGACCGCGATCCGCGCTCCCGGTTGCATCGCGTGCGATCGCGAGTAGTGCGCCGCGGCGGCACGGGGTTCGGAGACGGTGACGATCCGCGCCGGGTGGATCCCGGCCGTGGCCGCCGCGTCCACCAGCACCCGTATCTGCTGCTGCGCCCAGGCTTCCGGATGGGTGAGCACCACCTGCGCGGGCGGCGTCCCGGCGTGCGCGGCCATTCCACGCGCGATGATCGTCCGGATCACCGCCGACACGAGGACGTAGGTCGGCATGGTCTGCCCGTTGACGGTGCAGGTCGGGTCAGCACCGATCAAACGTTTCGGAGAGGCCACGAAGCCCGACGGATTCTGTTGTGCGGCATTGATCGCCGCGTCACCGACGGCGATGTTGCCGCCGCTGCCGGCGACGTACACCGCCGACGGCATCAGGTTGCTGGTGTGCGAGAGCGCCAGCGTCTCGATGCCACCGCTGGTCGCCCCGGAGTGCGCGGCGGCGGAGTTGGAAGTGCCGAAGTCGACGGCCAGCGTCCACGCGGCCGCTGTCGGGGGCGGCGGGGTCATCGGTTGCTGGGTCATCGGTCCCGGGTGCATCGGGTGCGGATTCATCGGCGGCGGGGTCATGGGTCTCGGTTCCTCGGATGCGGCGGGCTCAGCCCGGTGGCGGAGTCGGGGTGGTCGGCACAGTAGGGGCGGTGTAGGTGCGGATCAGGGTGACGATGGCGGCATCCTCGGCCGCCGACCCGGTGGCCAACGAGCGTTGCTGGAGCATCCCCAGCCGCCGGGCCGCCTCCGCGGTCACCGCCTGCGGCGGTGCGTCATCAGGCAATCCCACACGTCCCGCCGGGGTGGTCGCGGTGAGCACGGTGCGCAGCTCGTCGGTGATCGACGCCTGCGGATCGGTTCGCAGCATGCGCTGATAGTCCTCCAGGACGGTCACCATCTGCAGCGCCGGCGCTGCGCGCAATTGCGCTGCCAGCGAACGGATCTGCTCTCGCGCCGGGTGAGTGAAGGACAGCTGATCGAGTCGCGCCAGGATGCGGTGCGCGCGATGCAGGATGGCGAAGCGCGTGGTGGACGCGTCCAGAGCCCGCATCAGCCCGCCGATGCCAGATCGGTCGGTCAGCCATGCATTCAGTGCCGCCGCACCGCCTGCGGCGATCTCGCGCCCGTTGAGTACGCCGTATTCGCCGAGCAAGCCGAGCAGCTGGATGCGCACTGTCAGCGGCAACACCTCGTCGGCGTCGTCGGCGTCGAAGGTGCGGATCAACTCGAGCGTCGGCATCCCGCGCAGCCGGCCGAGCGCTGCGGCATGGTGTTCGGTCAGCATGCCGGTGTGGCTGGTCTGGGCCATCAGCCCGGAGATCGGCACTACTGTGCTGACCGTCGCCGACAGCTGTCGTGCCATCCGCACGGCGTGCTCGGCGGCATGCCCGAGCGGGTCGCGACGGCCCAGCGCGCCCTCGCCGAAGGAGTCGGCCCGCGAGAGCACGCCGAGCATGTTCAGCGGCGTGAACGGCAACTGGGAGAGGAACTCGATCTCGTCGATCCGGGGTGCCGCGTCGAAGAGGAAGACCGCAGCGTCGGCGTCGATCGATGCGCTGCGGGTCTGTTCGAACCCGTCGATGGTGGCGCGTCGGGTGGCGGTGTCGTTGGCCACCGTCAGCGTCGACAGGCCGGGAGTGTCGATGAGAGTCAATCGACGCAGCGCCGCCGACGGCAACCACCGGTCCACGTAGGCGATGTCGGGGGTGGCCAGCGGCAGCGGGACCTGCTGATGCGGACCAACCGTCACCGGATGGCGTCGCCCGTCGACGCCCACAACTTCAGCACGCGACGGCGAACCGTCCTGGTAGACGGTCACGGTGTTGGTGGCCTCCAACGCGGCGGTCTCGGCCACCGGCGCCCCGATCAGTGCGTTGACCAGTGTCGACTTGCCTGCTTTGAGCCGGCCGACGATCACCACCCGCGGCGGTGACCACAGGATGGTGCCGATCGAGTTGGCATGTGCGGCCAGGTCGCCGCCGAACGCGGCGAGCTGATGCAGGCCGCGATCGAGGGTGGCGTGCACCGGATCGGGATGTGTCACGCGCCGACTCCCGCCATCAGTTGTTCGGCCGCGGCGATCCGTTTGTCCACGATCTGCAGGTTCGTGGTCAGCCGGGCGGTGGATTTCTCCCGGGCCGCGGCGTCGGCCGACGCCGCCTTTTGGACCTCGTTGATGGTTTTCTGCAGCTGCTCGATGGTGGTCCGCAGGTGATCGCGGTAGCGGATGATGATCTCCGGGCGCGACTGCGCCACTGCACTTTCCAGCAGCCGGCCGGTGGCCGCCTTGGTGGTGGCGATCGTCTCGCGCAGCCAGGTGAGCAGATTGGTCTTGCCTGCCCGGATGGCCCGGTAGCTCAGATTGACGCCCACCCATACCGTGCCCACCACCACGCCGACGCCCATCAATGCGGACAGACCCAACAAACCGCCGAGTGTCGAGCCACCCACGACACCCATTGTCAGCAGGGTGGGATCGAGCAGTCCGTGGCGCTTGTTGCCGACCTGATGAGACTCGATCCGTTTGTCCTGCATGGACGTGACGATGCGCGCGCTGAGTTCCTCCCAGACACTCGGGTCGTCGGCAAACCGGGGGGCGATGATCTCATCGTGCAGGCGGGCCAGGAAGGTCGACAGTGTCTGTGCCATCGCCTGTTGCAGGTCGGCCTGCATGTCCGCGGTGAACTTCTGCTCGCTGCGCCGCAGCACGGCCATGCCATGGGTGTTGACGTATGTCGTCCACTTGTCGCGGATCTCGTCGAGGCGGCGCTCGAGGTCGTCGATGGCCGACTGTCGCAGCAACGTCAGGTCCCGCGCCAGGTACTGCTCCCACTGCCGCGACTGCTCCTGCAGTTCGGCAAGGCGGTTCAGGTCGGCGGTCAGGTCGGGCAACGCATCCGCGCCCGCCGCCACTGCGTCGAGTTCGCGGCGCACCCTGCTCCGGACCGACCGCAGTCCTTCCAGGCAGGTGCGCACTGCATCGAGGTGTGGGAGTTCGGCGGCGGCATCGAGCCGTCGGCCGATCTCGGTGCGCAGCGTGGTGATCCCGCTGTCCTCTTCGAGGCGATCTCGGACGGTGGGGTCGTCGATGTCGGCAGCGATCACCGCGAGCAGGCTCGACACCCCCAGCACGGTCACCGGCCGTCCCAGCTCGGTGGCCAGGATCTGTTCGTTCTCGGCGACGATCTCGCGCCAGCGACGCAGGTTCTTGTCGGTCTTGGTGACCACCACGATCACCGAGTCCACGGTGGCCGTCGCTTCCCGGACGAACGCCATCTCCGGGGCGGTCAGCGGCGACGACGCATCACACACCAACACGAGCACGCACGCCTGTTCGGCCGACTGGGCGGCCAGCCGCGCCAACCTCGGGTCGAGCCCCCCGACCCCCGGGGTGTCGACGAGGGTCATGTCGGCCATCCGGGCATCCCGCACCGCCAGTGCGGCGGCGGTCGGCAGCTCGTCGACGCGCGGGTCACACACATGCGTCCCCGTGGTGGTCACCCACTGCGGCAACTCCGCGACATCGATCCGCCGCGACCCGGTCGGGAAGAACAGCTCGGCCACACGCGCCTGTTCGAGGCCGGCTTCGGGGGTGACGCCGACCGCCACCGAGGACGTCACATCGACCCCGACCGGACAGAGATCTCGTTGTCCGACAAGTGCGTTGACGAGCGAACTCTTGCCGCGCTGCACCTCGCCCACCACCACCACGGTGCGCGTCTGCACACCGCGATCGAGCTTGGCCAACGCGACGTCGGCGAGCCCATCGAGCTGATAGGCGCGCAGCACTTTGACCGCACCGTCGACCACCGCGGACACCTCCGCAGGGGCGGTTCCGGAGGCCACTGCCTGCGGCGTGGACTCACCCATCGATGGCTTCCCCCGGTCATGTTCGGTCACGGAAAACAGCAGAGCACGGATATCAGCTGCCTGCCGGGGCCGTAGTCTACCGAGATGAATTCTGCGCTGGTCATTCCTTCGGTGCACTAATCTGCATCCGAAGCTCGGGGGAACATTCGTCGGTCGCCACCGCATCGAACCCACGACACAGTTGTGAGCCCGCCGCTACAGGTCGGGATGCTGCGAGAGGGGAACGACAAGATGATGTGCGCACCGACGCCAGGTGGACGAGCGAGAGCAGGACGGTGGCTGGCGGCCTCCGGCGCGCTGGCCGCCGCGCTGATCGCGGTCGCCGGCTGCACCACCGACGGGACGCCGAGGAGCACACAGGTCGCGGCGGTGTCGTCGGCCGCCGAGCCCTCGGTGGATCTCGCCGCCCTGGACACCGGGGCCTACCCGACCGCGCCGCGGCCGGAGTTCGGGAAGGCGACCACCGACAACATCCTGCAGGTCGAAGGCCAGCGGATGGCGCAGTTCATCGTCGTACCGTTCGAGATCGATGCCGATCTCACGAAGAGCGGGCTGCCCACGATGGTGATCACCGGGAAGTCGAATCTGCGCCTGGTATTGTCCCCGGAGGTCGCGAACGTGCCCGCCAACGAGAAGATGCTCGGCGGTTATGTCTCGACGGCGGCGACCCCGGACGAGAGTCTGCGCGCTGGTCAGCGGCGCAGTCTCAACAACCTGGTGGTGCGGTATCTGACCGCAGGTGACGCCACCGCCGCGGCACAGCAGATGGCCGACGCGGCCGCGAAATCCGCCGGCACCCGCCCCAGCACCCTGCCAGGTCTGCCCGACACCCTGGTGGTTCGCGGCACCAGCGGCGGCAACCGGCAGATCATGGCGTTCACGCCGCATCAGACCTATGTGCTCTACCAGTGGTACGAGACGACGCCGACTCAGCAGGACCGCCTCGAACCCACGATCCGCAAGGCGTTGCAATTGCAGACACCGCTGATCGATCAGTTCCCCGCCACACCCACCAAGGCCGAGGCGGCCGCGCGGGGCGTCTCCGGCTCCAGCGCGCCACAGATCGACCAAGACCATGTCCTCATCTACGCGCTGCCCTACAGCGACGAGGAACTGAAAGACGCCAAGGTCAACGTGCCCGGCGGCAGCGTGCGGGCGGTCTACGGTCCGCGCGGGATGGCGCACACGAGTACCGATCCGGTGACCGACTACAACGTGCTCACCGAGACGGGGTCCACCGCCAACGCCGTCGAGCGCTCGACCGTGTACCGGGCCGAGACGGCCGAGGGCGGTCAGAAGATCGTCGACGCGTTCCTCGCCTCGAACCGCAATCAGGGCTGGTCCGACATCGACAGCCCGGCGGGCCTGCCGGTGGCGAACTGCCAATCGAAGACACAGTTCTTCTGGTGCATCGTGCGTGACGGTCGCTACGTGGCCTCGGTGTCGTCGAGTAGTGAGCAGGACGTGCACCAGCAGATCTCGGCGCAGTACGTGATCTTGACCAAGGCCGATCAGCAGGCGGAGTGATTCACACGAGTCACACTAGATAACAACTGCATCACGGGTTACTGAGAAGCGGCGCGCGGTGCGGATGTCCGAGGCATCCGACCACCACGATGGCGAACCATGCGCCGAGTTCGTCCCAACGCCCGCCCCAGGCCGTCGTTCGTGCTCGCGACGATCACCGCTGCGATCGTCGCGAGTCCGTTCGCCATCATCGTGACCGGGTCGGAGCCACGACCCACCGACAACCATCGAGAAGTGCCGCCGACCGCAATCGATCAGATCGGGCTCGGCGATGTGCCGTCGGCGGTGGTCGATCTCGCCGAGTCAGGGCTGTCGGCGGCCGGGCTGAAGCTGCCCGAGATCGATCCGACGGCATTCGGGTTGCGTGACCTGAGCGGCGTGCAGGGCCCGGCAGCGCCGGAGACGCCTGCCGACCCCGAGTCCGAGCCGGTCGAGCCGGCGCCGCAGCAGAATCCCGAACCGTCGGCCGAATCGGAATCCGAGCCGAAGCCGGAGGCGTCACCGGCGCCGCAGGCACCGACGTCGCCCGGTGCGAAGTCGGCCGCGCCGGAGGCACCGCCGGCACCGCCGCGGATGGCCGACGGCCGGGAGGTTGGCGTGGCGGTCAAGCACATCGTCCGCGACGACCCGCTGAAGATGGTCGCGTTCACCTGGGACCGGGCGGTCGATGCGTCGATGATGCTGCGGGCCCGCAACGACGACGGGTCGTGGGGGGACTGGCTCGATCTCGACCCGGTCGACACGGCCTACCCGGTCTCAGCGGAGCACCCGATGGGCACCGAACCGGTGTGGGTGGGTGACGCCAAGGAGGTCCAGGTGGCGGTGTCCGACGACGGGCTCGCGATCCCGGCGGCCGAACCGCAGGGCGGCGGTCTGGTCGAACTCGGCATCGGCACCGCCAGCACCGTCGTCACGGAGCTGCTCGAGACCGTGGTGCCTGCGTTGACGGCGGCGCTCATCAGCCCGGAAGGTCTGCTGTCGCTCGGGTCATCGTTGCTGACGCCTCTACTCGGCGGTCCGCAGGTGGTTGCGCGGGCACAATGGGGCGCCGACGAGTCGATGCGGTGCTCACAGCCGACGTTCTCCCCGAACGTCCGCGGCGCCGTGGTCCACCACACCGCGGGCAGCAACGCTTACACGCCGGAGCAGTCGGCGGAGATCGTCCGCGGCATCTACGCGTATCACGCACGCACGCTGAACTGGTGCGACATCGGCTACAACGTGCTGGTCGACAAGTACGGTCAGATCTTCGAGGGTGCGTTCGGTGGTCTCGACCGGAACGTGGAGGGCACGCACACCGGCGGGTTCAACAAGAACACGGTCGGGGTGTCGATGATCGGCAATCTCGACGAGGTCGCACCGACCACACCGATGATCTCGTCGGTGGCGAACTTCCTGCGCTGGCGCCTCGGGAAGGCAGGGGTGAACCCCGCGACCAACGCGCAGCTGACCGCGGAGTACTTCTCCGACAGCAAGTTCCCGGTCGGCGCCGTCACCAATCTGCCGGTGATCAGCGGCCACCGCGACTACAACAACACCAGTTGTCCCGGTGAGTTCGGTTACGCCGCACTGGGTCCGATCCGCACGATGGTGGCGGGCTCCTCGGCACCGCCAGAACCGGCACCGCAGGAGTCGGTACCGCCGGCGGAGCCCGCACCGGCACCGCCGCCCGCCGAGCCGGTGTCACCGGCGCCGCCTCCCGCCGCCTGATTCGTCGGTCGAGCCACCGATCGGGTCGTCGTCGTTCGGATCGGTTTCCCTCGCTTCCAACTCCTCTCGTCGTTGTCGGTTGCGTTCGCGTTCCTGCTGTCGGCGGGCGTGTTTGGCTGCCACCCGAGGTGTGGAGCGGGTGGGTGGTGTCGGCGGCGGTGGCGGTGTGTCGGTGCTTTTGTCGGCCGCCGGTGGTGGCGGTTTGAATCGGATACGTCGTAGTCCGGGGAACAGTTTCTCCATGCTTTCGGTATCGCCGGCGATGACGAGGCCTTCGGGGGTGATGAACTCGGT
>NZ_JBITWL010000046.1:0-16136 GCF_044543825.1 Gordonia sp. NPDC062954
AGCCAGCATCGCCTACGCGGCAATTCTCAGCCACACCTCAACGTCTGCCGCCTCGCCGAGGACACCAGCCGGTTCGTTCTAGCCACCGTTATGGCCGCCATGGTGGGGTTCTCGAACAGTCTCGGCGAGGAAGTCGGTCGTTATGGCATCGGAGTCTCACTCGTCTGCCCTTCGGAGGTCAACACCGACTACTTCGAACGGAACGATGCAGACATGGGGTGGTACCCCCGGATGTCGCAGTGGTTTCCGGTTCTGGAGCCCGAAGACGTCGCTCGACGAACTGTCCGGGCGATACGCACCAACCGGCGTGAGGCCATCTTTCCCTGGGAATGGCGCTGGCCACCTGGCTGCACAAGCGATTCCCGAAGATGGGGATCAGTGTTCTCAAAGCGCTCGGCTTGGCTTGTTCCGTCCACGCGTCATCCCGCCGGGGGAGCTGGCGGGCTTGCGAACAAGGCGAGAATGACAGCGTGGATCTGCACGACGGATTCGGCACGCGAACCCCGGAGCTGGAGCAGGTGGCTCACGGTGAGTCGTACGAAGATCTCGGTGATCGACTCCAGCGCGAATTCGTCGAGATCGGGCTTCCGAGAACGGATCTGATCGGCTACCACCTGCGTCGCCCGCCCGAGGACGACCTCTGAGTCGACGGTGACCAGCGACAGGAGTTCGCCGCCCTGGAGTCTGCCCGAGATGATCGACATCAGAAGCTCGTTGTCCTCACCAAGGGTCAGTGTGCGCTCCGCGGCGGCTGTGAGTCCGTCAACGATGTCCTGTTCGTCCGCGATGCCCTCGACGACCCCGTGGAGGAAGCGGTCTGCCTCGCGTGCGATCAGCGATGCCGCAAGCTGATCCCTGGTCCCGACCTCGTTGTAGAGGGTCGTACGGCTGATTCCGACCTCGCGCGCCACCCGGGACATGTTCACCGCGGACCATCCCCGTTCCACCACGAGATCGCGAGCGGAGTCGAGTATGCGATCGCGCAGCAGGTCGCGTACTTCGTCGTGGAAGCTCGGGGGCGTAGCCATGTGTCCATCATGCCCGAATTGGCATGCAGGCCTAAGGCGCCCGCCTGAGTGTTTGACACATTAGGCAATTATGTGTAGAAACAATACAGTTCATCTCACAGTGTCAACACACTGTGTCCGGCCGCACCGCCCCGCTTGGCCAGGACGGACAGAAGCGGCGACCGGCACACGGTCATCACAGGGACGTGTTCCTGTAGAGGCTCAATCAGCCACGTAATACCCACGCCCACAGACGATTGCGAGCATCCAATGAACGCTGAGGCGAGCGAGAAAGACACCGACTACGACGTCCTGGTGATCGGCTCCGGGTTCGGCGGCAGCGTCACCGCCCTTCGCCTGGCAGAGAAGGGCTACCGGGTCGGCGTTCTCGAAGCCGGCCGCAGATTCGACGATGCGGACTTCGCCAAGACCAGCTGGGACGTTCGACGATTCCTGTGGGCGCCGAAGCTGGGTGCGTACGGGATTCAGCGCATCCACCTACTTCGCGACTGTGTCATCTTGGCCGGGGCGGGAGTCGGGGGGGGCTCTCTCAACTACGCCAACACCCTTTACCAGCCGGGATCAGCATTCTTCGGCGATCCGCAGTGGGCGCACATCACAGACTGGGAAGACGAGCTGACGCCCTACTACGACCAGGCGCGTCGCATGCTGGGCGTGGTCACCAACCCGCACATGACGCCTGCCGACGAGATCATCCGGTCGGTGGCCGACGACATGAGTGTCGGCGACACGTTTGTCCAGACTCCGGTCGGGGTGTACTTCGGCGAGCCCGGTCGTACCGTGTCGGATCCCTACTTCGGTGGGGTCGGACCGGATCGCACCGGCTGCATCGAGTGCGGCGAGTGCATGACAGGTTGCCGTCACGGTGCCAAGAACACGCTGCTCAAGAACTACCTCGGGCTCGCCGAACGCGCTGGAGTGGTGGTGAATCCGCTGACCACCGTCACCGACGTGCGTCAGCGACCCGATGGCTCCTGGACAGTCGACACAGTCAAGACCGGTGCCTGGATTCGTAAGCGCGAGAAGGCGTTCACCGCTCACAATGTCGTCTTCGCGGCGGGTACCTGGGGTACCCAGCAGTTGCTGCACAAGCTCAAGGACTCCGGCCGCCTTCCTGAGCTCTCGACGCGACTGGGCGAGTTGACCAGGACCAACTCCGAGTCGATCCTCGGGGCCACCCGTTACCGCGTCGACGAATCCCTCGACCTCACCAAGGGCGTGGCGATCACGTCGTCGTTCTACCCCACGCCGGACACCCACGTCGAACCCGTCCGATACGGCAAGGGCTCCAACGCGATGGGGTTGTTGCAGGCGCCGATGACCGACGGCGACGGACGGTTGCCGCGATGGCTGCGATTCATCGGCGTCGCGCTCCGGGATCCACTCGCCACAGCACGTGTCCTGGCGGTGAAGGGCTGGAGCGAGCGGACCGTGATCGCACTGGTGATGCAAAACCTCGACAACTCGATCACCACTTTCACAAAGCGCGGTCTGTTCGGTCGCCGGCTCACCAGCAAGCAGGGGCACGGCGAGCCCAATCCCACCTGGATCCCCGCGGGCAACGAAGCCACGCGGCGCATCGCCGAGAAGATCGGCGGCACCTCCGCCGGAACGTGGGGCGAGGTGTTCAACGTGCCGATGACCGCACACTTCCTCGGCGGATGCGTGATCGGGGACGATGAGGACAACGGTGTGATCGACCCATATCACCGCGTGTACGGCTATCCGTCGCTGAGTGTGGTCGACGGTTCGGCCGTGTCCGCGAATCTGGGCGTCAACCCGTCGCTGACCATAGCTGCTCAGGCCGAGCGGGCCGCCGCGTTGTGGCCGAACAAGGGGGAGAAGGACCTTCGCCCGATCCAGGGTTCGGGTTATCGGCGCATCGAGCCCACCGAACCCCGGTCGCCGATCGTGCCGGTCTCGGCGCCTGGAGCGCTGCGACTGCCCATCATTCCTGTCCGTCGAGTGGCAGACGAGAAGATCTCGCGGGCCGCAACGCGTGAGAGCTCCGACGCCCGATGAGCGCACTCGCCCCCGAAACAGCGCTCCCGGAACGACGCCAATCGTCAACGCTCGCACCGGTTCTCAAGAAGGCGCGCCACGGTACCGAAATGGTCGGCGACTTCTTCCTCACCTTCTGGGGCATCGTCAAGATGCTCCCACGGCGTCCCTTCCAGTGGCGTGAGCTGGTGGCGCAGGCGTGGTTCATCGCGAGCGTATCGATTGTCCCGACCATGCTGATGTCGATCCCGTTCTGCGTCATGGTGGTGTTCCAGATCAACGTTCTGCTGAACGAGATCGGTGCGATCGACCTGTCCGGTGCGGGCGCGGGTGTGGCCGTCATCCGAGAGATCGGACCCATCGTCACGGTTCTCGTCGTCGCGGGCGCAGGTGCCACCGCGATCTGCGCCGATCTCGGTTCGCGCACCATCCGCGAAGAGATCGACGCCATGAAGGTGCTCGGTATCGACCCGATCCAGCGACTCGCAGTTCCGCGCGTGATCGCCTCCTGCGGCGTCGCGGTGTTCCTGAACGGCCTGGTGACCGCCATCGGCCTGGCCGGGGGATACGTGTACGGCGTCTTCCTCCAAGGTGCCACGCCGGGTCAATACATCACCGCGATCCCGATCCTCACCGGAATTCCCGACCTACTCATCAGCGAGCTCAAGGCCGGCATCTTCGGTCTGCTGGCCGCACTGGTGGCCTGCCATCTCGGCTTCAACGCGGGAGGCGGACCGAAGGGTGTCGGCGACGCCGTGAACCAGACCGTTGTCTTCAGCTTTGTGCTGCTGTTCCTCGCGAACGCGGTCATCACCACGCTCGCACTGCACTGAAGGCCTCGACATGACTGCGCGAACACAAGAGCAGGGACCACGTTGACATCGACTCAGATGCCCACCGAACCGTCGCGGCGACTGACCGACCGGTTGGACGCCGGGAAGGCGCTGAAGCCCGCCGAATCCTTCGGAGAGAAACTGGCGTTCTACGGGGTGGCGCTGCGGGCGGTACCCAAGGCGATGACCCACTATCGTCGCGAGACCTTGCGCCTGCTAGCTGAGGTGTCGCTCGGCGCAGGTGCACTCGCCATCATCGGCGGGACCGTCGTGATCATCGGATTCCTCACGGCTGCAGCCGGATACGAGGTCGGTCAACAGGGATCGAGTTCACTGGGGCGCGTCGGTGTGGAAGCGATGTCGGGCTTCATTTCCGCCTTCTTCAACACCCGCGAAGCGATCCCGGTCATTGCTGGCGTCGCACTCACGGCGACGGTGGGCTCCGGTTTCACTGCGCAACTCGGTGCCATGCGCGTGAGCGAGGAGATCGACGCGCTCGAGGTGATGTCGGTTCAGTCGCTGCCCTATCTGGTGTCGACGCGGATCGCGGCGGGACTCGCCGCTGTGGTGCCGCTGTACGCGATCGCCCTCTTCACCGGGTACGCCGCCACCAAGTTCGTGAGCGTGTTCCTGTCGGACCAGTCGCCGGGCACCTACGACCACTACTTCCGGCTGTTCTTGCAGCCCGGTGACATCGCGATCTCACTGTTGAAGGTGATCGTCATGGCGGTCGCCGTGATGGCGGTGCACTGCTACTACGGCTACAACGCCAGCGGTGGACCGGCCGGGGTCGGCGTCGCTGTCGGCCACGCCGTCCGCACGTCACTGATCATCATCATGATGGTCGACTTCATCGTCGGTATCGCCTTGTACGGCGGCGTCCACGCGACTGTGCGGGTGTCGGGATGATCGAACACTCACGCAGACAACACCTGCTGTACGCGTTCGTCGCCTTCGCCGTGGTGGTGGGCGTCGTCGTGGCTGCGCTGATGTCGTACAACGGCAGGTTCCAGGCCACCGGGTCCATCTACCTGAACGCCCCGCGCACGGGGCTGCTGCTGGTGCCTGGATCGGACGTCAAGCTGTACGGCGTAGTGATCGGTCGTGTCGCATCTGTCGACGTGTACGGCGATCACGCTCGCATCGAGCTGGCGGTGGAGGAAGACCAGCTCGGCGATCTGCCGACGAACGTCCGGGCGGAGATGGAGCCGACCACGCTCTTCGGCCGCAAGTACGTCGCGCTGACGATGCCGGAGCAGCCGGCGGCATCGACGTTGAGCGCCGGTGCCACCATCGACACCTCGCAAACGCCGGTCGAGGTCTACGACACTTTCGAGTTGCTTGTCGGAATTCTCGACCGTGTGGACCCGGCGCGGGTGAATGCAACCCTGACCGCTGTGCAGACCGGCACCGTCGATCGGGGCGAGAAGCTCGGCGAGCTGGTCGACTCGGTGAACACCTACCTCGCGACCTTCAACAAGTCACTGCCAACTCTGCAACGGGATCTCGAGCTCGGTGCGGACAATCTCGACACATTCGCCGGACTGTCACCGGACCTGATGGCCACCGTCCGTCACCTCACCACCACCTCGAAGACGATTGTGGAGAACCAGTCGCAGCTGACTGCGTTCCTGTTGAGCTTCACCGAGTTCGGGAACACCGGCAACCGGTTCATGACTAACGCGGGCACGCCACTGGTGAAGGCCGCCGACGCCCTGGCGCCGCCGGCGCAGGTGCTCGGAGACTACGGACCGATCTACCCGTGCTTCCTGGACGGACTGAACACGAGCCGCAAATATCTCGAGCGGGCGTTCGGCGGAGCGAGACCGGGCCTCGACATCGTCGGCACCCTGCTCATCGGCGACCCGCCATACCGACCGGGCATCGACGCGCCCGAACACACGGCAGGAACGGCGGGACCGAGCTGCTACGGCTACCCGCGCGCACCCGGCGAAAAGGGGCCGGGGCACGTCGACTTCGACGACGGCAGTCACGCGTACCGCGATGTGAAGTCGATCGAAGACGTCATCGGAAACCCGTTCGCCTCGATGATCTACGGAATGACGAAATGACAATCACCGGACCGGCCATCAAGCTGGGGATCTTTCTCGCTGTCAGCTCGCTGATCACCTCGGCTCTGTTCGTGATCGTCGGCGACCTGCGTTTCGGTCCGACAACGGTTTTCCGCGCTCAGTTCATGTCCGCATCCGGCCTGCGGACCGGCGACGACGTCAAGGTGGCCGGTGTGGTGGTCGGGAAGGTCACCGATGTGGACATCGTGGACTCCGGTGCGGCTGCGCAGACGGGTCTGGGAGCAGAGGTCCGTATGGACGTCGACTCCCACATCCCGGTGACGACCACCACCAACGCCTACATCAGGTACAAGAACCTGATCGGTGATCGGTACCTCGAGCTGAAGACCGACCCCGGAGACGTGGGTAGGAGGCGGTCAGCCGACAGCGTGATCCCGGTATCGCAGACCAAGCCGGCTCTCGACATGGATGCACTCGTCAACGGGTTCAAACCCCTACTGACCGGGGTGAATCCAGAGCAGACCAACAAGCTGTCCGCTGCGCTGGTCTCGGTACTCAACGGCCGCACAGCCGATATCAGCGATCTGATCACCCAAATGGGTGAACTCGGCGAAACCATCGCCGATCGCGACGCGACGATCGGATCGGTGGTCACCGATCTGAACACCGTGCTCGTAACGGTAGCGGATCGCCGGGAGGCCTTCGGCAGCGTCGTCGTCCAGTTGCAGGAGCTGGTCTCCGAGCTTGCCGGTGATCGCCGGCTGATCGCCGACGGCCTCACGAACATCGCGGGCGCGACCACCGAGCTCGACGAGCTGCTGTCCCGAGCCCGCCCCGATCTCACCTCCGACATCGAGCATCTGCGCGGTCTGGCCCAGAACCTGAACAGCAACACTTCAACGATCAACATGCTGCTCGCGAAGATGCCGGAGGCCTATCGGCTTCTGGGCAGGTCGTCGGGCTACGGCAGTTTTGTGAACTTCTTCGTGTGCGGCCTCGCGATCCGCTATCCGACGCTCGACGGCGGACATGCGGACACACCGATGGTCCAAGTCCCAGCTCGGCGCTGTAAGTGAGGGAGACAACCAGATGAGGTCAAAACATCATGAGATCTGACGACTCCCGCCGTCGAATCCGGGCCGGTCTAATCGGAATCGGCGCGATACTCGCGGTTCTCGCGCTCGCGTTCAACTACCGCTCGATTCCGTTCCTGCCCGGCGTGACCGTCGTGGTCGCCGAGTTCTCCGACGCCAGTGGCCTGAATCCCGACGACGAAGTGCACATCGCCGGCGTGGCCGCGGGGAGTGTGCAGTCGATCGAGCTCGCCGAGGACCACGTCGACGTGACGATGCGGCTCACCGACGGCTGGGAGAAGCTCGGTTCCGAGACCACGGCCTCGATCAAGGTCGAGACCGCGCTCGGGCGTCGCTTCGTCCAACTCACGACCGCCGGCCCCGGCGAGCTCGGCGACCGAATCCCGGTGTCGCGGACAAGTTCCGGCTTCGACCTCACCGAGTCACTCGACCAGCTCACCGAGACCGTCGGAGACACCGACAAGAAGAGCGTCGTCGACGCGGTCGAGAGCCTCGACAAGGTCATGAACGATCTCCCGTCCGACATCGGCGGCTCCCTGGAGAACGTCGCCGCTGCGGCACGGACGGTGTCGTCGCGCGATGCCGGAATCCGGACGCTTCTGCAGAAGGCCGATTCGGTTTCCGACGTGCTGGCCGAGCGAAAGGGCAACATCACCAGGCTCATCGACGACGGGTCGGTGCTGTTCGAGACCCTCGTCGATCGGGCCGAGGTGATCCGCAGGCTGCTCACCAGCCTGCGCGCAGTATCCACCGAGATAGAGACGTTCGTCCATGACACCGGATCGTCCACCCCACAGATGCTCGAGGAGGTCCGTCAGGTGACGGCCACGCTCAACGCCAACTACGCCAACCTCGAAAAGTCGATCAAGGGGATGCGCACATTCGTCATGCAATTCGCCGACGTCCTGGGCAGCGGACCGTTCTTCTCAGTACTGCTCCAGAACATCACGCCGGCCAATCTCCGCGGCCAGCAGCCGGGCAGTCCGGGAGGCGGGCGATGAGCACGTCATCAGCCGTCAACCGACTCGGCGGGCCCGCGGTCATCGCCCTCGTCATCGTCGCCATGGTGGCCGTGACCGCGGCGAAGGTATGGGAGAGCACGCACACCTCACGGGCCACAATCTGGTTCACGGACGGCACCGGGCTGTTCGTCGGCGATCCGGTCAAGATGCGCGGCGTCACCATCGGCACTGTCGAAGCAGTGGAGGCCACACCGGCGAAGGTTCGCGTCGAGGTCTCGTACGACGACTCGGCGTACGTGGACTCCGAGGCACGGGCGGCGATCGTGGCGCCGACCCTCGTCTCCGGTCGGTATGTTCAGTTCGTCAACCCGGTCAAGCGATCGCCGGCTGGTGCGCTGGAAGACGATGCCGTGGTGGAGGTCGGCCGGACCGCGGTCCCGGTCGGGTACGACGAGATCAAGAAGCAGGTGACCGACCTCGCGCACCAACTCGGACCTTCCACCGGCGATGAGAAGGGGGCGCTCAGCCGACTCATCGACACCTCGGCCGGTGCGCTCGACACCAGCGGCGGCTCACTCCGGAAGTCGGTCGATGCGCTCTCCGACGCGATGAGGACGCTCTCCGCGGCCGGCCCCGACCTGTTCAGCACAGTCCGCAATCTCCAGCAGGTCGTCACCGCGCTGCGCACCGCCGACCAGCAGATCGTCGGTTTCGCCTCGCAACTCGACGACGCGTCGGCCGTGCTCGACGACAATCGGACGCAACTCGATGCCGCGATCCGTGCCCTCAACTCGATGGCCCCACGCCTGCGCGACTACTTGAAGCAGAACCAGGGTGCGCTAAGCCGTGACGTCAAGGACCTCACCAGGGTGTCCCGACTGCTCGTCGACAGGCAGGACGATCTGGCTCAGATCCTGCACACGGCGCCGACCGCGCTGTCGAACCTCTACAACATCTACGACCCGGACTCGAACTCACTGACGGCCGGTCTCGCGGTGGCCGACTTCCCGGATCCGGTGTCGCTCATCTGTGCACTGCTGACAACCGTGGACGCTCCCAAGTCGGAATGCCAGAAGGCCGAGACCACCCTGACCCGGGTCATCACGTCCGAGATGGCACGCTCGACCGGTCGCCCCGAGGAGGGAGGACGCTGATGGGACACAAGCGCTTTCACGTCGGCGCGGGACTGATCGCGGCGGCCGTCGCGATGTCGACGGTGGCGGGCTGTCGGTTCGACGGCGCCAACTCGTTGTCACTGCCAGGCGACGCCGTCTCCGGTGACAGCTACAGCATCACCGTCCAGTTAGCCGACGTGCAGAACCTGGTGTCGAACTCCCTGGTCAAGCTCGACAACGCGAATGTCGGGCAGATCCGGTCCATCACAGTGCGCGAGTCGTTCGCCGAAGTGGACGTGGAGCTCTCCGAGGGAGTGGAGATCCCGAACGGTTCGACCGTGAAGCTGGCACAGACCTCGGTGCTGGGCGCGCAGTACCTGGAGTTCATTCCTCCCGCGGAGCAGACGCCGGGCAAGCTGTTGCCCGGCGACACACTCGATGTCAACAGCTCCGCAGCCTATCCGTCGACCGAGTCGGTGCTGGCGGCCTTGTCGCTGATCCTCAACGGCAGTGGCCTCGAACAGCTCCGGTCGATCATGACCGAGCTCAACGACGCCACCGATGGCCGCACAGCCGCTGCCAACCGAGCGATATCTCAACTCAAGACCTTCGTCTCCGGACTACACAAGCAACGTGATGACATCGGCCGCGCCATCGATTCGCTCGGCAAGCTCAGCGCCACGCTGGCCGATCAGAGTTCGACCGTGGCGGAGGGCATCGACAACCTGGAACCCGCCCTGACCGTGCTGGCGGACCAACGCGAGGAGCTGGTCACGATGCTCGATCGCGTAGGAGTGTTCGGCGCAAAGGTGGGCAGCGTGATCGCACGCAGCAACGCCGATCTGAACTCCATTGCCGCGGAACTCCGTCCCGCACTGAAGGGGCTCGAGGAGTCCGGCGACGACCTGGTCGGCTCGCTCATCGTCGGGCTCACCGTTCCGTTCCCGGTGACCGTCATCGACAAGGGAATGAAGGGTGACTACCAGAACCTCTTCCTGACCCTCGACCTGTCGGTGGGCGCCATACGCGACAAGGTGCTCGGCAGTATTCCCAAGGTGGCCCTGGCCAGGATGGCGACCTCGCGGCAAGCCGCGGACCCACTCCGCGCTCCATTCGGACTGCGCACCCCCACAACGGATCACAGCCCATCGAAAAAGACCTCACCGCAGCCCGCCGGGATGGGGGGCCCCCGATGAAACTCACCAGACTGGTGCGATGGCAGCTCGTCGTATTCGCTGTCCTCACCGTGGTCAGCGTAGTCTACGGGACTGTCACCTACGTCGGCATCGGTCGGGTCACCGGCATCGGATCGTATCGCGTGGTCGCCGAGTTCGACACCGCCGGCGGCATTTACGAGACCGGACTGGTGACCTATCGAGGTGTAACCGTGGGACGGGTGGATTCGGTAGACGTCGATCTGGCCGACTTGTCGGCGCCGGTTCGCATCACCCTGCGCATCGATTCGGACAACACGATCCCGCGAAACAGTGCGGCGCACATCAGGAGTCAGTCTGCGGTCGGGGAACAATACGTGGATCTGATTCCCCGCGACAACGGCGGGCCCGCGCTGACGGACGGAGACGTGTTGTCGGCCAAGGGCAATGAGGCGCCCACGCCCACCAAAGACGTCCTGGAGAGGACCATGAACCTCGTTGCGACGATCTCGCCCCAGAATCTGGAGACGACCGTCGACGAGGTGTCCGACGGGCTAGGACAGACCGGTGATCGCCTGGCTCGGTTGATCGACGCATCACAGCGGCTGCTCGAGTTGGCGCAGATCGATATCGGCCCCACCACCCGGCTGATCGACGACGCCGAACCGCTGTTGACCACTGGCAACCGGGTGGCCGCCGACCTGACCTCTGCGGTGGCGAACCTCGCGTCGTTCACCGATCAGCTCGCGCTGAGCGATGAACACTTGCGGACTCTGCTGACCCAGACCCCGTCGGCAGCCGACCAGGTGTCGGCCACCCTGACCGAGCTGACGCCTACGCTGCCGACGCTGCTCGCCGACCTCCAGTCCGTGGGACAGGTGCTGCGCGTCAACGTCCCCAACCTCCGGCACATCCTGACCGTCTATCCGGCGTTCACGTCGGGAACCCTGAACTCGGTCGACGGCTACGCGCTCGGCCAGAGTCCGCAGGCTCCACTCGACATCAAGCTCGGAAACACGCTGAACCCGCCCCCGTGCACCGAGGGATATGGCGGCAGCCGACGTCGTGACGCATCGGACATGCGGACTGTGCCGGTGGTTCCGGACCAGTACTGCGACGCGCGCCCCGACAACCCGAAGGTGGCGCGTGGCGCCCGGAACGTCCCGTGCGCGACCGACCCCCGCGTGAGGACTCCCTTAGTGGCCGATTGCCCCGGGGGACTTCCGTCCACGTGGCCGGAGATGTTGTCGCGTCCGCACTCTATGGGCGACGCCGGCGGTGACCCAGGGGCGAAGAGGGTGCCGAAGCGCTTACGTACAGCGTCGAAGCCGGTGCCGTATTCGGAGACCACCGGAAGGTTCCGAGGGCCCGACGGGGTGACGTACTTCGTGGGAACACCCACCAACTCAGCTTCGGCGAAAGGAAAGGCGACATGGCAGTCGTTACTGATCAAGTAGAGGCCACCGGTCCGGAAGTCGACGACGACGCGGTCGGCCCGGAGAGCGCCGGCGAAGGGGCGGGCACTGCTCCACTCCGGTCCGTGGTCACCGTGTGGGCGCTGGTGGCGGCCCTCGTGGCGGTGCTCGCGCTGCTCGGCGTGAAGGGCACCGATCTCTATCAGGCCAAGCAGGACGAGAAGCGGAACTCTGAGGTACTCGACGTCACCCGCGAGGTGGTCGCCGGACTCGTCAGCCTCGACTACCGCCGGTCGAAGGCCGACCTGGATCGGATCAAGTCCGTCGCCACCGGATCCTTTCAGCAGCAGTTTGAACAGCTGGCGACGTCGTTCGAGCAGGTCCTTTCCTCCGGCGAGGTCCTCTCGACTGGATCGGTCAAGGAGGCGGGGATCATCACCGCCGACGACGACGCCGCGCAGGTCCTGGCCGCGGTCAGCTCGATCGTCAAGAACACCGAGGCACCCGACGGGCAGCAACGCGTCTATCGGATGAAGGTGGATCTGACGGCCGCCGACCATGCGTGGAAGGTCAGCAACGTGGAGTTCGTGTCATGAACGCGGGGAGCGCGGACCAAGAGGCGTCGACCGACGCGAAGGCGGCAGAACCGAGGAGGAAGCCATGAACAAGGTTGTGGAGCAAGATATCTCATCCGAGTTCGCCGAGGCGGAGGTGGATCGCGACGTCGACACCGACGCGGCGCCTACCGACGGCGCCGAGAAGCAGGACAAGGTGCGCGGCGGTCATGTCAAACGACTCGGCCCCGTCGTTGTGAGCTGGCCCGCCAGACTTTCGACAAAGGCGCGTAACGGGTTGGTCAGGGTGCTGGCGGCACTCGTGATCGCCGGCGCCGGTGGACTCGGCTACGTGTGGTTCGCGACGAGCGCGGCGACGACGGAGGCATCGGCGGGGCAGTCCGCGCTTGCATCGGCACGTACCGACATCCCCAAACTGCTCAGTTATGACTACCGAACAGTCGACACCGCGCTGCCCGAAGCTGCCGAGACCATGCTGACCGGCAGGTTCCTCGACGAATACACCCAACTGGGCGAATCAGTTATTCAACCTGCTGCCAAGAAGGAGCAGATCGTCACGAACGCCGAGGTGGTCGACGCCGCACTCGTCGCGTCGGACGCCGATCACGCAACCGTCCTGCTCTTCGTCAACCAGACGACGTCCAAGAAGGACGCTGAGGGGCCGCGACTCGACGGCAGCCGCATTCGCGTCCAGATGGCCAAGGACGGCGATCGCTGGAAGATCTCCGAATTCACACCGGTGTAGCCGCGGAAACCCTGAGCCATCCACACCACACCATGGAGAACAACTCATGACTCTCACCACCGATTTCACCACAGTCGCGGAGCTCGACAGTGCGCTGCTACGACTCAGCGCAGGCGAGCGCCGGTGGGCAGACCTCCCGCTGACCCGGCGCGCCGACCTTCTGCAACAGGTGGCGCACCAGGCGGCCGAGCAGGCATCGGATTGGGTTGAGGCCGCGTGCCGTGCGAAGCGGATCTCGCCCTCATCGCCGCTCGCAGGCGAAGAATGGCTGTCGGGGCCGTACCCGGTCATCACGAACGCTGCCACGCTGGCCCGTTCTCTGCGCGACCTGAGCTGCGGCGACAGTCCCATCGCCCACGTACCGACTTCCGTCGCTCCCGGCGGTCGTGTTGCGCTCGACGTCTTTCCCCATCAGATCTGGGATCGGCTACTGCTGTCGGGCGTCTCGGCCAAGGTCTGGCTGAAGCCGGGGGTGAGTGTCACCCAGGCGCGGTCGGCGGCGGGATTGGCGCAACTCGACCCCGCGACGACGCACGGCATGTCAGTCGTCCTCGGCGCCGGCAACATCACCTCGATCGCCGTGCTGGACACCCTGTACGAGCTGATCGCGCACAATCGCGTCGTGATCCTCAAACTGAACCCCGTCTTGGGCGAGATGTTCGACGCGATCAACGCCGTCCTGCGACCCCTGTCCGAGCGCGGCTTCGTGGAGGTCGTCAGGGGCGGTGTCGAGGTCGGCTCGTATCTCGTCGATCACCCGAATGTGGCGCATGTCCACATCACCGGAAGCTCGGCAAGTCACGACGCCATCGTCTTCGGCACCGGCCCGGAAGGCGAGGCCCGTCGCCGGGCCGGCGTACCGAAGCTCGGCAAGACCATCACCAGTGAACTCGGCGGCGTATCACCCACCGTCGTCGTCCCCACCGGGTGGTCGGCCAAGGACATCCGTTTCCAGGCGGAGCACCTGGCCACCCAGCGTCTGCACAACGGCGGCTACAACTGCATCGCCGCCCAGGTTGCCGTGATCCCGTCCGAGTGGTCCAAGAAAGGGGAGTTCCTCCGGGAACTCCGCGACCAGATCGACAAGGCTCCCGCGCGGCCAGCCTATTACCCCGGAAGCGACCAACGGGTCGCCGCGGCAGCCGACCGGCACGCCACGGCCAACGCACGCGAGAACGGCCGGCTGCTGATCGAGGGGCTCTCACCGGACCAGGTGGCCGAGGCCTTCACCGTGGAGTACTTCTCGCCCGTGCTGGCCGTCGTGGAGATCCCCGGAGACGGGATTGCCTACCTCCGGGCAGCGAGCCGCTTCGTCAATGAGCGGCTCGAGGGCACTCTCGGCGCCAACGTCTTGGTGCACCCGAGATACCGCCGCAAGCTCGGTCGAGAGTTCGAGTGGTTCGTGGAATCGCTCCGCTACGGCACGATTGCGATCAACGCGTGGACGGGGGTCGGTTATCTCACCGCAGCAGCACCATGGGGCGGCTTTCCCGGTGCGACCCTCGTCGATGTCGAGAGCGGAATCGGATTGGTACACAACGCATCACTGGTGGACGACACAGAGCGCACGGTCGTGACCGGCCCGTTCCGCCCGCTGAGCCGATCTCTGATCACCGGCCAGCTGTCGATCACGCCGAAGCCGGCGTGGTTCGTCAGGAACACGCATGCGCACCATGTAGGCCGAAAGATGGTTGCATTCGCGGCAGATCCGAAGGCCACCCGGCTGCCGTCGCTCTTTGCGTCCGCCTTACGCGGCTGACGCACCGCGCGCAGCGAGGTGCCCCGTCACGAAGCGTACGGGGTGTGGTGCGTCCACCTCAGGCCGGCTCGAGCGCCCGCTTGGCCTTCTCCAACGCGGCGAGCGTGCGCAACACGGAGTCGCGCTTCGCGGTCAGGTCGGACACCTTGGCCTTGCCACTCAAGCCGCCATCCTTCTGCGCGACCTGCAGACGTTCCTCGATCTCGGTGAGCTGCGCCAGGAGGCTCTGCGCCCGGCTCATGAGCTCGGCGCGGTCGGGTCGTGAGACGTTCGCCGGCCCGGCGACGCCGGACCTGACATTCTGCGGCTTGGTGGCCACCGCCTTCCCGCCTGCCTTCGTGGGCAGTCGTCGTCGCGGTTCGACGCTTCGCCGCCGGGAAGCAGCAGGGGGAGTCTGCGTGCGCGTCTGGTTGAGCACCGTCCGCGCCTCTCGCCGCGGAACTCCGCGATTTCGTCGGTGGACGAGCACCACACGCAAACACTCGAAGTGGTTTCGGTCACGAACGCATCGGCAGCAGCGGGATTCACGGGGAAAAGAGTACGAAACAAAGTTTTTCACCCGGAAATCGGGTTTCCGGTACACCGTATCCCGCCGCTGACTTGACCCGCCGGACCGTCCCCGACGCGCTGTTCATCGTCGTCGAGCAACTCGGACCCACCCTCGTCGTTGCGGACACGAGCTCGAGCCGGCGGCGGGGCAGTGGCGTTTACCGGCCACCCCCGGCGGGAACCTCATCTGCGTGCGATTACCTTCGGTACAGATGACGACGTGTCGGGCTGGAACAACCGGCCCTGCTCGACGGTGACGACCGTGTACCTGGCCGAGGCATTGCTGGTTGTGGCGGAGGGTCAGCAACCTCCGGGTCTGATGCCGGCCCGGCAGCAGATGGCGGTGTCCCTGGGCTGGCACATCGTCCTTGCGTGTTTCGGGGTGGCGTTCCCGACGATGATCTTCGTGATGCGCCGTCGCGGCATCGTGCGCGACGGCCCTGTCGCAATGGGACTGGCCCGACGGTGGGCCAAGGTGTCGGCAGTGCTGTTCGCGATCGGCGCGGTCTCGGGCACGATCCTCAGCTTCGAGATGGGTCTGCTGTGGCCCGGTTTGATGGGCCGGTTCGGTGACGTGCTGGGATTGCCATTCGCGTTCGAAGGGCTGTCGTTCTTCGTCGAGGCGATCTTCCTCGGGATCTACCTCTACGGCTGGGACCGCATGCCGCCTCGACGCCATCTGCTGATGCTGATTCCGATGGGCATCGCCGGGGTCGTCGGGACGTTCTGCGTGGTCTCGGTCAATGAGGTTCCCCCCGAACCGTAGAGGCATCGATAGTGAGGAGCACGATGCCAGAGAAGCGGAAGAAGTACGACCGGGAGTTTCGTGATGGGGCGGTCCGGATCGTCGAGGAGACAGGTAAGCCGATCGCC
>NZ_JBITWL010000047.1:0-15506 GCF_044543825.1 Gordonia sp. NPDC062954
ACGCGCCGGTGGTCCCATAACTGGCAATCCAGGTGGTCCCATCCCCATGGCAAACAATCAGCCCAGGGTGGTCCCTTCACGGTGGCAAATGACAACACACTTCGCCGGCATCGACCCTGCGAGGGCGGCGGGACTATCGCTTGGTGGGGTAGCGACCGGACACCCCCGTTGTCGGTGATAGCCGTCAGTCGCCACGCAGCAACGGTCGGAGCGCCTCAAGTACAGCGGGATCCTCAATGGTCGAGGGGACGGGTTCGTTGCGGTGATCGGCGATGGCCCGCATCGATCTGCGCAGGATTTTGCCGGACCGCGTTTTCGGTAGTGCCTCTACGATCGTGACCTGCCGGAATGCTGCGACGGCCCCGATGTCTCGACGCATCGCGGCGATCAGTTCGTCCTGCAGGGTGTCGAGGGTGATGTCGATGCCGTCTTTTAGGACCACGAAGCCGCGTGGCAGCTGACCTTTGAGCGGGTCGGAGATACCGATGACAGCGCACTCGGCCACCGCGGGATGCGATGCCAGCACGGCCTCCATCGCGCCTGGGGAGAGTCGGTGTCCGGCAACGTTGATCACGTCGTCGGTGCGTCCCATCACGAACAGGTAGCCGTCGGCGTCGAGGTATCCGCCATCGCCGGTGAGGTAGTAGCCGGGGAACCGGGTCAGGTATGAGTCGACGTATCGGTCGTCGTCGTTCCAGAGGGTGGGGAGCGTACCCGGCGGCAGAGGCAGTTTCACGCAAACCGCGCCCTCTTGCCCCGGCTCCACCTCGGTGCCGTCCTCGTCCAGGATCTGCACGTCGTAGCCGGGCACTGGCACCGATGGGGAACCCGCTTTGATGGGCATCGGATCCAGGCCACGCAAGTTCGCCGCGATCGGCCACCCGGTCTCGGTTTGCCACCAGTGATCTATCACCGGTACGCCCAGCGTGGACGTGGCCCACTGGTAGGTGTCGGGGTCGAGCCGCTCACCGGCGAGGAACAACGACCGGAGGCTCGACAGATCGTAGTTGGCCATCTCGGCTGCGGTCGGATCCACTTTTCGGATGGCACGCAGTGCGGTCGGGGCAGTGAAGAGGGCGTTGACTCTGTAGTCGGCGATGACTCGCCAGAATGCGCCGCTGTCCGGGGTGCCGACCGGTTTGCCCTCGTAGAGCACCGTCGTCGCACCTACCAGCAGCGGTGCGTACACGATGTAGGAGTGGCCGACCACCCACCCCACATCCGATGCGGTGAACCAGACATCGCCGGCCCGGATGTTGTAGATGTTGCGCATCGACCAGGCCAGCGCGACGGCATGGCCGCCGTTGTCTCGAACGACTCCCTTGGGTTTGCCGGTGGTGCCGGAGGTGTAGAGAACATACAGGGGATCGGTGGCGGGGATATCCACACAGTCGGTCGGTTCGCTGCGGGCCATCAGCTGGTCCCAGTCGACGTCTCGTTCGGTCATGGTCGCCGGGGCTTGTTCGCGCTGGAACACCACGACATGTTGCGGTGGGGTCGCCACAGATGCGATCGCCTCGTCGACAATCGGTTTGTACGCCACCATCCGCGTCGGCTCGATACCGCATGAGGCGCACACCAGTACGGTCGGCTTGGCGTCGGCGATCCGCGCAGCCAACTCTTTGGCGCCGAATCCGCCGAACACCACCGAATGCACCGCCCCGAGTCGCGCGCAGGCCAGCATGGCGATGGCCACCTGCGGCACCATCGGCATGTAGATGACCACCCGGTCACCCTTGCTGACTCCCAGTGATGCCAGTGCCCCGGCGAAACGGGCTACCTCGATCGTCAACTCGGCGTAGGTGTACTGCTTCTGGGCACCGGTGACCGGGGAGTGGTAGATCAGTGCCGGCTGATCGCCGCGTCCGGCCTCGACGTGACGGTCCAGCGCGTTGTAGCAGGTGTTGAGGACCCCGTCGGGGAACCACCGGTAGAACGGGGGGTGGGTGTCATCGAGCGCCCGGCGAGGGGGGTGAATCCAGTCGATCGCGGTTGCGGCGTCGAGCCAGAAGCGGTGTCGGTCGGACAGGCTTGCCGCATAGGTATCAGCGTAGGTGGGACCCATTGCGGGCACCTCTTTCAATGTCTGCACGGCGAGAGCCGAGGGGCGACGCGCCATGGGAGCAGCGATGCGCACCGGCGGTGTGGTGGAGCCCGCCGAGGTGTGGTGTGAACGCCCCGTGCCCTCAGGCCGTGCGGGGGTGCACGGTCTGAGGGGGGTGGAGCGATGTCCGGGTCAGGCCGCAGGGATGAAGTCGTCGGTGACGAACAGCGTCGCCCCACCCGTCGCAAAGTTGCCGATGTCGGCGGCAGCAGCCTGACCCTCGGGCGAGGCGAGTCCTTCATCGAGGGCGTCGCGGGAATCGAAACTCAAAACGGCCACCAGATAGTAGGGGGGTTTTGCCGCGTCGAGGGTGCTGACCTTCCCGGCGTGCCACGTACGCACCCCCGGAATTTTGTCGGCCAGCGGTCGATGGGTGGTGGTGTAATACTCGTCGAAATCGGCCGGTTCGGTGGGATGGCCGTAACAAACCATCAGATGATGCGCTGACACTGAGATTCTCCTGAATGCGTTGGTGGACAGACGAATTGACGTCGCAGAACTGAACTGTGGGGGATCAGATCTCGGTATCGAGCAGATCCCCGAGATGCTGGTCGATCTGGGGCATGTAGGTCGGTGCCACACCGAATAGTCCCAGGTGGCCGAGGACGTCGTCGACGACGCGCAGCTCGCTGTTCTTGATCAGTTCCTGCTCCGGGCTGCAGTCCCGGACCGGAAACAGCTGGTCCTCGTTGATCGGGATGACGAACGTCTTGGCGGTGATCCGCCCGAGGGCGGCCGCCAGGTCGCCGCCGGTGTGGCGGGCGACGTCGCCGCGCTGCCACGCCCACGACTGGGTGAGCAGTGCATTGGGATCCATGGCGGTGAAGTAGGGCTCGAGGAAACCCGCCAGGAACGCCTCCTTCGAGTCGAACTCCAAGGCCCGGTACACCTCCTGCTTCCAGAACTCGGTGGAGAATCCGACGACGGCCCAGATGTGGGCGTGCCGGACGAGACCGTCGACGACGTCGGCGTTCGAGGCGTAGTCGCCGTCGCTGAAGCCTGGGTCGGAGGTGAGTGCTTCGCGCAACGCTTGCGCGATCAGGTAGTCGCCCGGGGTGTTCTGCGCCGTTCCGGCGATCGGTGCTGCACGCAGTACCTTGTCGGGGAAGCGAACCGCCCATTCGTAGGTTTGCTGGGCACCCATCGAGCCGCCCACGACGAGGGCGAGTGTCTCGATTCCGTAGTGCTCGCGCAGCAGCCGCTCTTGTGCCACGACGTTGTCCCCGATGCGCACATCCGGGAACCTCGGTCCCGCAAGCGCGGCATTCGCGCCGGTGGCGTTGTTGGGTGACGTCGACAGTCCGCTGCCGATCTGGTTGACGCAGATGATGAAGTACTTGTCCGGGTTCAGCGCGTGGTCTGCTCCGATGTACACGTCTCGCCAGATCTGATGGGTGCCCGAAAACCAGGTGGGGATCAGGATGGCGTTGTCCTTCGCCTCGTTGAGAGTGCCGAAGGTTGCGACGGCGAGCTCGCAGTCGGCAATGACACCCCCTTCTTCGAGGGCGAGCTGACCAATGCTGATGAGGTCGTAGTCACCGTGGAATTCGTGGCTGTAGAACGGATTTTCGGTCATGATCTGGTACTCCTTGATTTCGCTGGGACGCTCACGAGAAGGTGAAGTGTGGGTAGCTCGCGTCGGCCTCCTCGGTGCACCGGCGGCGGTATTCGCCGACGCCACCGATGTAGGACAGCACCCGGCCGGTGGGCTTGCCGGGTACGTTGGCGCCGTTGTACCAGGAGTTGGTCTTGGAGACGAGGGTGGCGTTGGCGACCTCGTCATGGTGGGCGACCCAATCGCGCTCGCCCTCCGCTGTCGGTTCGACGACGCTCACACCCTCCTTCTGCATGTGATCGACGAGTCCGGTGATCCATTCGGTCTGTTGCTGCAGGCAGGTGGTCATGTTGCACAGCGCCGCCGATGGGGCGAGCGGGATGCCGGTGGTCAGGAGGTTGGGGAAGCCCTCGATCATCAGACCCATGGTGCTGCGGATCTCCGTCGACCACTCCTCCGACAGCGACTTGCCGTCGCGGCCGCGGATGTCGATCCGGGTCAATGCTCCGGTGCCGGCGTCGAATCCGGTAGCCAGCACGATGACATCGAGCTCATAGAGCGTTCCGTCTTCGAGTTCCACGCCCTCGGGGACGATGCGCTTGATCGGGTTGTTCCGTACGCCGACCGCCTCGACGTTGTCTCGTTGGAATGCCTCGTAATAACCGTTCTCCAGCGGCACTCGGTGTGTACCGAAGCCATAGTCATCCTGCTGAGGCACCAGCAACTCGACAAGTTCCGGGTGATTCTCCAGCCGCGCAACAATCTTCTCGCGGACGAACGCGGAGATCTGATCGCTGACGTCCTGCTCGAAGAACATCTCACCGAACGAGGCGAGCCACAGCTTGAGCGAGCCGTCGGCGTAGATGTTCTCCAGCCGCGCGAGACGCTCCTCCGGGGTCGACGCGTGCCACTCGACCTCCCAGTCGTATTCGAACCCGGCGAACGTGTTCGGAATGACCTCGCGCAGTTCGTCGAAGCGGTCGTGATACCAGGCCTGCTCTTTCGGGCCGTAGTCCGGGTTCTTCATCGGCAGCGTGTACTGCGGGGTGCGGATGAAGACGGTGAGCTTCTCGACGATCGGCGCGACCGTCTGGATCACCTGGATACCGGTGGCGCCGGTGCCGATGACACCGACCCGCTTACCTTCCAGATCGGCTCCCTCAGCAGGCCAGCGTGAGGTGTGGAAGATCTCGCCCGTGAAGTCGTCCTGCCCCTCGAACATGCCGGTCAATGGGGCCGAGAGCATGCCGGCGCAGGTGACGACGTAGCGGGTGTCGATGACCTCACCGGTATCGGTCGTCACCGTCCATCGTGCCGTGTCCTCGTTGAAGACGGCACTGACGATCCGTGTGCTGAAGCTGAAATCCTTGCGTACGTCCAAGGTTTCGGTCACATAATGGAGCCACCTCTCGATCTCCGGTTGCCCAGGGAACTTCTGGCTCCAGCCCCAGTTCTTGTAGAGTTCCTCGTCGAAGATGTACTGGTAGATATAGCCTTCCGAGTCGAATCGGGCGCCGGGGTACCGATTCCAATACCACGTTCCGCCGACGTCGCTACCTGCCTCGTAGCCATGGACGTTCAAGCCCAGCTCGCGCAGTTGGTACACCTGATACAGTCCGGCCACGCCGGCGCCGATCACCAGGGCGTCGAGTGTCCGGGTGGCTTCGTTCGTGGATGTGCCGGGGTCGGCTTCGGCGATGGTCATGATGGAAACCTTTCTGTCGTACTTCGGATGTGGCGGGTGTTCGGTTGGGTCAAAGCTGTGGTGGGATCTCAGCGGGCGGTGTACCCACCGTCGATCACGAGTTCACTTCCGGTCATCCAACGTGCCTGATCGGAGGCGAGATAGACCACGGCCCAAGCGATATCGGCGGGGCTACCGGTGCCGAGCGGGTGTGCCGCCTCGAGGGCTTCGCGGGCGGTGTCGATCTCCATGCCGCTGTCCTCGACGTAGCGGTAGACCATGTCGGTGAAGATGAAGCCTGGGTGGATCGAGTTGACGCGGATGTTGTCGGGAGCATAGGTCAGGGCGTCGTTCTTACTCATCAGCCGCACCGCACCCTTGGAGGCGTGATAAGGCGGGATGTCGCCGCCGCCGACCAGCCCGTAGATGGACGAGATGTTGATGACACTGCCGCCACCGGCTGCCCGCAGGAACGGAATCGAATGTTTGGTGACCAGGAATACCGCGGTCGTGTTCACCGCCATCACCCGATTCCACTCGTCGAGGGAGAACGCGTCAGTGGGCTTGTTCGGCCCCTCGATGCCAGCGTTGTTGACGACGACGTCGATATGGCCGCAGGCCTGCGCCGCGGTCGCCAAGGTGTCGCGCACCGCGGACTCGTCAGTGACGTCGCAGGAGTACGACGCCTCCTGTCCAAGGGATTTCGCGACCACACTCACGGCGTCTCGATCGCGGTCGAGCAGGACCACTCGCGCCCCTTCGTCGACGCAGTGCTGGGCTATCGCCGAGCCCAACCCGCCGGCCGCGCCGGTGATCACAACGTTCTTGCCGTCCAGCCGTGTCACAGTCATCTGTCCCTTCCGCAAGCCCAGGCCCGAGTGCGTCCGATGAGGCACTCATGGGCCAAACACCATGTGATCGGTGTCACGGCAATGAGTCTGTCCCCGATACCACCCCGATGGCGTGTCCCAAGTTGACACAATTTGGATGTCGCCCACTCCGGCCAACGGCATCACCGTGACGGTCGGATTCCGGCCCCACGTGGCAACGCGCTGTCCCAATTTGGGACAGCGACGGGACTGTGCACGCCGCAGTACGTCGGGCACCATGGATATGTGTTCGAGGTCACAGGTGCGCAAGATGTGGAAAGCGCGGGGCGTAGGCATCCGCATGCCGTCGCGGCCGCGCGAGCTGACTTTCTGGAACACGGCCAGCGCGCAGCAGCAGGTGTGCCCGAGCTTCTCACCGCATCGTGGGAGCGGAGCAGGTCGGCTGGTGTCGATGTGGATCGCCCGGAATCCGACTACGTCGCCGACATCGACACCTCATCGCGGCTGGTGCGGTGCGCGCGTCCCGTGCTCGATCAATTGGGTGCCGACATCTCCGACATAGCCCTGGTCATCGCCCTGACCGACAACAAGGCGCGTATGATCGAACGCCTCGACATCTCGGTGGGGATGGGACGACTCGTGGATCGCGTCGAGTTCGCGCCGGGTTTCAGCTACGCCGAGGAGACGATGGGCACCAATGGCGTGGGGACTGTGATCGGGTCGGGGAAGGCTGTTTCGGTCGTCGGTGCGGAGCACTACGCCGAATCGCTGCAGCAATTCGCGTGCACCGCGGCGCCCGTCATCGATCCGATCACCGGTCGACTCGAAGGCGTCTTGGATGTGTCCACCGTGGCGCGGGCATGGAGTCCGCTGATGCATACCCTCGTCCGCGCCGCCGCCACAGACATCGGACGGAACCTTCTGCTGGATCGCAGCCAGGCGCAGCAGGTGCTCTTCAACACCTACCTACGGGCTGACGCGCGCTCGTCCAAGCGTGCGGTGTTCGGGTTCGCCGAGTCGGTGACGATGGCCAATGCCGCGGCACAGACGTTGTTCGACCACGACGAACAAGCCGCTATCCGTGACCATGCGGCGTTTCTGATGACCCGCCGTGACCGGGTGTCGGACACCTTCGCTCTGTCGTCCGGGCGCCACGTGCGGGTACGCGGAACGCGTATCGTCAGCGGGCAGATCGCGGCAGGAATCGTGGTGATCGCCGAGCCGATCCAGACACCGGCCGCGACAATTGCTGCCGACGGCGCGGTGAGCAGCTTCTCCGACAAAGTGCTTCCCGATGTGGCGGTGGCCAGCGCCAAGACCCAGACCCTCGTAACCACCATCCGGCGCGAACACCGGGCGGCGGCCGCCGGTGGCGCCTCACCGGCGTGCGTGCGGGCGTGCGGAGAACTGCGTGAATCGATGGCCGCATGTCTCCCCACGATTGTCTTCGGCGAGCCCGGGTCGGGTCGGTTCACACTCGTCCTCGAGCTGTTTCACGCCGATCACCCCCGCGCCCGCAGTCTGAGCATCGCCGCCCACGAACTCGACGAGGGAGTCGGGATTGACTTGGCCGCGCTGCGTGAACAGACACCGAGCGGTATGACCCTGGTCATCGTCCGCGACATCGATCAACTCGGCCCGGCCGGATCGGCCAACCTGTGCAGGTTGATGGACGCGGCGGAACTTGCCTCCACCCATGTCATGGTTGTCGCCACCGCCGCAGCCATCGAATCCGACGACAAGGATTCCGTCGTGGCTTCCGAACTGATGTCGTGCTTCAAGTCCTCGATCGCCCTGCCGCCGTTGCGTCATCGGACCGAAGACATCGAGTACATCCTCGACCGCATCATCGGGGATCTCGCGCCCCACCGGCATGTACGATTCTCGCCGGCGGCATTACGAACGATTGCGGCATTCGGGTGGCCAGGCAATATCGCTCAGCTACGCGACGCCGTCACAGAAGCTCTCAAGGCGCGTCCGGTGGGTGAGATCGGGGTCGACGACCTTCCCCGTTACTGCCTGACACAATCGAAGAGTTACAACCTTTCACCCATTCAGGTCGCTGAGCGTGATGCGATTATCGCGGCGTTGCAGGAGTATCAGGGCAACCGGGTGGCGGCTGCAGCGAGCGTGGGGATCTCACGAAGCAGCCTGTACCGAAAGATCAAAAGCTACGGCATCACCAGCTAGGGAATCACCGAAGGCGGCGCGCCCACCCCGTCATCCGAGCGGGGCTGTCAATCCGCTCGGGCGGTGCGGGCGCCGTCTACTTTCGGCGGCGTGAGTCACTCCGGATCAGAACCTGACCAGCGGCTTGATTACCCCGTCTTCCTTCGTCTGCATCAGCCGGAAGCCCTCGGCGACATCGGCGAAATCGAAGGCGTAGCGTTGTGGGCTGCGATTTAGCGGTTGAGTGCGTGTCCAGCGCCAGCGAGATGGGCCACCGCTGCCTCGGAAACGGCGTGCAGGCACGCAGTCATGGAGGTGGGTTCGAAGCGCACCTCCTGCGACCCGCCACAGGTTACCTGACATAATGTATCTTATCGGCTCTCAAAGGAGGCGAGTTCAAACAGATGAGAGAACTCGTCCTAGTGGATCTCGAGCAAAACTGCTGGCCGCTACCGCAGTCGAGTTCGTACGCCGCGGTGACCTGGTAACCCAACATGCAGATCAGCAGCGGTTTATGCAAACAGATGAGAGATTCTCGCGCTACACTTGCGTACATGCAGAGTGTTCCGGGTCGGCTACCAGACTTTCTGTCGAGCGGCGTCGTCGGTCTACTGCGGCCCGAGGACCGCGTTTTCGAGGCGATGCTGGATGGCTGGCGAGCGCAAATGCTGGCTCGTGGACTCGGTGTGCCATTCATCCAATCGTCGTGCAGCCTGGTGTCTCGCTTCCAAGAGCACTCCAACGAGTACCCGTGGGCCTGGCAGCCGGTCCACGTCGATGAGTTCCTGGCTGATCGACGAACCGGATCAAAAGCCGTCTCGGTGTCGACGCTGCGCGCGAACGCCGGCACGATCAGGGCCTTCTGCTATTACGTCACTGACGAAAGGTACGGGTGGGCTGCGTTCTGCAGCAACGCATTTGATGACGTTCCCGCCCAAGTCGTTTTCGAGTGGAACACCCCGCGTCACAAGACCGATGACGCCATACCGGCTGACCGGCGTAGCTTCACCCAAGCCGAGTTGCAGACGTTCTTCGATGTCTGCGACGACCTCGTCGACCGCGAGTTCGCCAAGGGATCGAAGCGCTGGCTCCCACTGATGCGAGACTCCACCGCGTTCAAGGTGTGCTATGCCTACGGTCTGCGGCGCAGAGAGCTTGCCATGCTCGACTACCACGACTTCGGCCCAAACCCGCACGTCGACAAGTACGGCAGCTATGGCGCTGTCCAGGTCCGCTATGCCAAAGGCATGTCGGGCTCAGGACCACGGCGACGCACTGTCCTTACCGTGCCCGAATTCGACTGGGTAGTCGACCTTCTCGACCATTGGCTCTCGCCACAAGGACGCGAGCAGTTCGCCACAGCCGACCGCTCGGCATCATTGTGGCCGTCCGAACGCGCCGGCGCCACGGGCATCCGCAACTTCAATCGCACGTTCACCACGGTCCGCGAACTCGCCGGACTGCCGGCAGAGTTGAAGATGCACTGCCTGCGCCACTCCTACGTCACTCACCTCCTGGAAGCCGGATACGACCCAATGTTCGTCCAGCAGCAAGTCGGTCACGCCTACTCATCCACCACCGCGCTCTACACCTCGGTCTCGGCAGACTTCAAACAAAAGGTCATCCAGCGGATGATCCAGCAACGAATCGTCACACGTGACGAAAGAAATGCTAGGAAAGACACGTGAGCGAGCAACGCCGAATCGGGTACCACTGGAATCTGCGCCAGCGGATGGCTGACCACAACCTTTGGAAGACAACCGAACTCATCCCGTTGCTGAAGTCACGCGGCATCAACCTCTCGAATGCACAGGTGCATCGATTGGTGACCGGTACGCCTGAGCGGATCCCTGCCCGCACCTTCGCGGCGCTGTGCGACATCCTCGACTGCACACCCAACGATCTGTTCGAACCGTACGTCGAGATACGCGCAGCGGCCACTGCCGACGCGCCGGCGAATCCGGCCGACCTCGGCCTCGGCGAGAAGCGCACCGTCGCCCGCCGCATCCGAGTCGTCCGCAGCGATGGTGACGATGGCACGACCACGTAAACCCGAAGACCCACAACGGTGGGAAGTCCCGTGCGACCGCTGCGGCGAGCACCGCGAATGTGTCGCCGCCTGGCAAGGCCTCGGGGTATGCGGATACTGCTACCAAGCAGCCAAACGAACCCGAGGAATATGCGCGTGCGGTCACGAGGGAGTCCTGCCGGGAATCATCAACGGCCAACCGGCGTGCCGCAAATGCGCGGGGATCAAACTCAACGTCGACTGCGGCGACTGCGGCGCCGAGGAAGAACTGTACGCCCAAGGCCGATGCTGGCGATGCGTCCTGGGAACGACTGTCGACCGGTTGCTGACCAATCCCGAGACTGGCGTCATCAACGAGGAGTTAAAACCCTTTGCAGCCGCACTTAAATCGATGAAACGAGCCAACAGCGGCCTGACCTGGATCAAACAGAAGCACGTCACGGCGTTCCTCACCGAACTAGCCCGCACGCCCCTCGTCACCCACGACGCGGTCGACGAACTCCCCCGATCACGCACCCGAGACTACGTTCGAGAACTCCTGATCACCCACCAGATCCTGCCGCCCAGAGACGGACTGCTCCACCGCTACATCGACTGGTCAGACGAAGCACTCGACCGGCTCGAATCGCCAGAACACCGCGACGTCGCCAACCGCTACATCCGCTGGCATCACCTACGGCAGATGCATTCCATGGAGTCGGTGACACACGGAACGTTCCTAAGATCCAAGCAAACCGTCACCGTCACAATCGAATTCCTGAACTGGCTTACCACCCGAGATACCTCGATCCGTGACTTGTCCCAATCCCATCTGGACGCATGGCAGGCCGAAGGACCGAGCACACGCGAGTTCGCCATCCGCTTCCTAGCATGGGCTATCAAGACCAAACTGGTCGCTGCGGACCTCACGATGACACCCCACCGGCGTGGTAGCCCGAAGATGAGCGTCGAGGACCAACAAGACGCCGTCGACGGCATTACATCGAATCAACTGGAGCTGAATCCGCGTGACAGAGCTGCAGCGATCTTAGTGCTCGTCTTCGGCCAGCAGATTTGACCGCGTCGTCAAACTCACTTGGGACCACGTCATAGTCTCAGATGACCTCGTGACCGTCACACTTGGCGACATCGCCATAGCCCTGCCAGTCCCGCTCGACGAGCCATTCCGCTACCTCGCCGGAGAACGCGACCTCGCGAATACCGCCGCGCACCCGGCCACTAATTGGGTATTCCGCGGCTACGTCCCAGGCCAACACATCAATCCGGCTCACCTACGGAACCGGCTGAAGGCGGCGTTCAGCACCCGCGCCGCTCGGCTTGGCACCCTCCATGAACTCACCAAACTTGCACCAGCAGCGATACTCGCCGACACTCTCGGCTACTCCCCCGCTACCATCGAACGGCATGCCGTGGCCTCTGCTGCGACCTGTGCTCGGTATGTATCAATAGTCGACGCAGGCGGCTAGTCTAGCGCAGCTCTCCCACCCCGGATTCCAATCTCTTGAGTGAAAGGTCGACTTTGGACATCGAGACCTCCCTAGGACGTGGGTATTTCCCAAAGGAAATTCCACCCTCGTTCTCACCGGCAAATTTCGCGAGTCGCGTGGGATCCATATCCAAAACCACTACACATGGCAAGAATTCCTGGACGGAGCCGGTTCGGTTTAGTATCGCTCGGGCCGGAGGCGTTCGGAGAACTATTGAAATTCCGAACCCGCATAGCCAGCGCCATATTGTCGAGCTTTGCTCTAAACACTGGGTAACATTGAGAAATCTAACGGCCAGGAGTCAGATATCGCTGACTAGGCCACTTCTAGGTAGTCGAGATCATGAGAGGTCGCTTCAATACCGAGTCCCACGGGGCCGCTGGAACAGGGAATTGATAGCGCGAATGCCGGCGGGAAGAGTGACACTAAAGACTGATATTAGTCAATTCTACTCGTCTATCTACACCCACGCAATAGATTGGAGTGTTCGCGGGCGAGGCGTCGCGAAAGCAAACATTCATGCGTCTGGACTTGGTCCCGATTTGGATAAACTGGTCCGCAACGCTCGGAATGGACAAACGATTGGATTATCAGTAGGGCCCGACACGTCGTGGTTGGCCTCGGAGGTGCTAATGGCGCGGATCGATACTGCGCTCGGTGCGAAGTTCCCGGAGGCAATTCGTCGCTCGGCCAGGATCTCGGATGATATGACAGTCTATGCGACTTCAACGGGCGAGGCCGAGGATCTGCTAGCTGAGTACCAGATGTTGTTACTTAGCTATGAACTCGCCTTGAACCCGACGAAGGTCAGGATTGAGGACGGACTACTATTCTCAGAGCCAGATTGGGTTAGAGCACTTCGTAATCACCGGTATCGAGACGACAGAGACTCGAGTATGGCGTCAGATATCGTAGATCTGTTTGATGTCGCGTTCAACCAAAGGCGGCTGAACCCTACTCAAGGCGTACTAAACTACGCCCTACTGCGATGCAACCCCTTCCCTGGCGGGAAGGAGAGCTGGCCGATATTTCGCGATCTCATACTTTCGTCCACGAGTATTGAGTCCAGCACTCTTCCTAATGTTTTTGCTGTGTTAGAATTCGCCTACCATCATGGTCTTCCACTTAACAAGGAGCGAGTTTCTGAAGTTCTGAATTCGATTCTATGCTTTCATGCCAGGCTTGGTCATGGATTCGAGACCAGTTGGATTCTGCACATTATCCGAAGCTTGAAAATGGAACTTTATACAGAAGCGGCACGCCTCGTCGCGGATATGGAGGACAACTGCACATTGATTCTTCTACGTGATATCGTAGACACCTCTAAGTCACTTCAGCGGAGTGTTTCATTCGATAAGGCCGTGCGACGGGCCGAGTGCGATGGCGCTCTTAGCAGCAAAGATTGGTTGCTGGCGTACGAGTTCCGTCACAATCGCTGGTGTCGCCCCAATAAATGGGACAATGAAAACTCATGGAAAGAGATGCACAAGCAGAAGATTGGTTTCTTTGTTCCGAGTGTGATTAATGGGAGGCGGCGGCTGAAACGTAGACGCCCAACTTATGTTTCTTCGTGGCTTTATGGACCCTAATACATAGGGACTGGTTGGATAGCAGTGGTATTCGTATGTCAGCCTGGCCTCGTTGAGTTGCCTTCCGCGTGATACCCGGCACTTTGGGGTGCGAAGATTGCCGTCTCGGTTGTCGTCCTAGCTGGCCCTGTGAGACGTTGATTGGGCCCCTATCCACTCGTCAACGTCAGCGAGTGCGCCCGCCCGCAGGCGGGTGGTGGTAACGATTCGAGATGCACTCCCGATGTCCTTCAGGGCTGTAACGATGCCAGTGCGCGGTGCAGCCATCAGCATCTGAAACCGGTAGTGTTTCACCGAAGTCGACCACAATGGACGCACTACCTCCGAGGAGACTGATATGAGCCCTAACAGTCTTCCTGAGTCATCCGAGCTGGATATCAGGGATTACCTCTACATCGATCGCACTCGGGTCGGAAGTTTGCTTGCTCAGCTCATAGATGGGCTCCCCGAGGAGCGAAGTGAGACAAAGACGCGTTCTCGCAGGATCGATTTGGGCCTTCGTCGAGTGGCGGCCGTCGGTAAGGACGTAGGTGAGAACAGCGCTCAGACGCTCGCTCTCGCTGACCTCCATGTGTCGCAACTTGAGGAGTCGGCAGAGGCGTTAGGCCTGCTTGCGGACGTGTCAGACAAAATGTCGGCACGTAAGTTCTGGCTCCGCGGGAAGGTGCGTGATCGAGCGCGGCCAGGAATGCTACTGCGCGTAACCGCGCCGACTCAGATGAGTGACATCGCGAGCATCGCAGGTGCGTTTCGCCGACTGAATGATGCGTTGTCAGACGAACCAGGCGAGCTAGAGCAGGTGCTTGACGCCCTAGAAGCGCTGTATGGGGACTCCATCACGGTGTCAGTCCGTACTGCTAACCCGGATGATTACGAAGTGGGCTTTGTCGGGGAAATTCCTCACGAGCATGAGTTCGGCCCTATGCGGCGCGAGCTACTCCTATCGCAGGTGGGCTCGGAACCCACTGAACTGACCACCCTCATGCAGGTAGCGGCGGTACCGACGGAACGTGAGAGGTTCACTCCTGAGCAGGTCATCGCGCAGATCAAGCCGCAGGTCGACCGGTTACTCCAAAGTGGAGACTCAGGAATTGATCGATCGGCTCTCGATGAGCTCACCGGCGCATTCGGCGGCATGTTGACGAGCACTGGGTTTGTCGCTGCACCAAGTTGGCCTGCGATAGGCGTGGTGCCGCTCGCGATCTACAGGGCCGTTGAACAAGTGCCTTGGACATCGATGCCACCCGTCTGACTAGGTCGGTCAGGAACCTTTCCGATGTGCTCTGGTTGCTGAAGTCGAACGCCGGTTGCTACTCGTCCTACTTCAACACGTCTCGTTACCAGTTGTAATCGACTGCTGCGGAGGCGGATTCGACAAAGTCAGATACTCCGGGTTTGCTTTGGATCGTTCTCATCCACCACCACACGAGAACGGTAGAGTGCGATTCTCAGATGTATTGCAGACGACGAGTGGGTGGTGGTCCCAGAAGACGACTACGAGCCGTTCGATGAGTCAATGGTGATCGAGTTCCAGTACCAGATGTCGATCAACCCGATCGACGGCCACACCACACACCCACACCCCCGGCGACCCTCCTATCGCTCTCGCTTCAGCGTGCGTGTTGACACGCGCTACATGGCGAACCAGCCAAATGGCGGTGCGAGAGGACAGAACTGCGTCGTTGTGGCGGTAGCGGAGTTCGCGGGGCTCGCTAAAGTGTGATCCGTGACACTTCAGAAAGTGACGGCGCTCATCGAAATTCCCCAGTGATGCTCATCTGAATTCCTCACCCGTGTGGCTCCGCCAGAGTAGGCGGGCCTCCCGTGATGCTGATGGTCTCTGACCACTCACCAGCAACCTCGGGAGGCCCGCTTTCATGTTGACACGGGAGAGCGATGTGGAAGTACATGCACTGCACAAACGGGGGTGGACGATCTCGGCGATCGCCCGCCACACCGGCCACGATAGGAAGACGATCCGGGCCTACCTCAATGGTGAGCGCACCCCGGGCGAACGTAAGAAACCGGCGGTGGATCCGTTCGAGCCGTTCCTGGACTA
>NZ_JBITWL010000048.1:0-13545 GCF_044543825.1 Gordonia sp. NPDC062954
ACATTTAGTGCTCGAGATTCGAGGCCACCAACGCCCTGACCAGCACCAACAATCAACCGAACCCCGAAAATCCGGTCAGGAGGTCCAACTCAGGTTCGATGACGCTCATCGGGTTTTTGGCCAACGCAGCCGATGTCGTCGCGGCGCGCAACAGGACCCGAGCACGTGTCGTGGGTCGCGGGAGCCGGTGTCGATATAGCGAATGTGGACACGGTAGTCCGTTGGCAGTCTTAGCCTGCCGGGCAACCTGGACAGGGTCGGTGAGGCGGTCAGGATTGGAGGCGAGGGTTCCGTGCGGTCACGGCCAGGAGTGCATTACAAGCAGGCCCCAAGCACGGGTGATGCGCTGATTAGCCAGAGAATCGCAGGGCGCCGACGGCAGGCGTCAACGGAGAACTCCGCAACATGCCGGCGGTGTCCGACTCAGGAGGCATGATGTCTCCATGTCTTCCCCGCTCGATGATGTCGCTGGGGCGGTGGCCAGCGCTAAGTCCGGTTCGCCGCTGTCGCAGGTCACCGTCGTCGTGCCGACGCTGGCGGCGGGTCGTGATGTCATCCATCACTTGGCTCGCACCGGAGCTGTCGCCAATACCGAGGCGGTGACGCTTCCGCAGGTGGTCAACCGGCTTGCCGCGCCCGTCCTGGCGCCTCGTCAGCCTTTGCCGTATCCGCTCCTCGAAGCGGCCGTCGAACGGGCGCTCGTTGAGGAACCCGGTCGGTTCAGCAACGTCAGCGACGAACCAATCACCGCGCGAGCACTCGCCGGCGCGATCGCAAAGCTCAGCGAACAAGAGTCACCCCACCTCGATGACCCAACCCCGGTCGTCACCGAGATGCTTCGTATCCGCGAGCAGGTGCTCAGACGGCTGACCGGCCGCTACTACCTCGCTCACGAGGCATTCGCGGCCGCCCGTGCGCGCCTCGGCGGACTCGGCGAGATCGTCATCTATGCACCCAACCCGACGACGCCCGCTGCAGACGCGTTGCTTGCTGAGCTCCAAGCGCGCGGCACCACCGTTGAGTTCGAACCCGAGGTCTCGCCAACGCAGGTCATCCATACCTCCGATGCCGACGACGAAGTTCGCGCCGTTGTCCGACTGGTCCGTAAGCAGCTGGCTGGCGGCATCCCCGGCCACCGCATCGGGATCTTTTACGGCACCGAGGACCCCTACCTGCCACTTCTGCACGAGAACCTCACAGACGGTGAGATCGTGTTCAGTGGACCGGAATGCCACTCGCTTGTTGATCGCCCCATCGGGCGGTCGCTCCTCGGTCTCCTCGATCTCGACCCGGAGAAACTACCGCGGCGCGAACTGTTCGCGATCCTCGCCGAAGGCGCGATGCATCGACCTACGGTCGGTGACGAACCAGCATCGTTGCGCAAGCTGGAAACGCTGACCCGGAGGTACGAACCGATTGTCGGCGGCGTCGACTGGGAACGTCTGACCCGTGTGCCGGCCGAAGAATCCCACCACGCACTTGCGAGCGGTCTCTGGAACTACATCACCGAGCTCCGCGCAGACTTCGCCGCGATCCTCGATGCCAAAGACTGGCAGACGGTCGCCGACGGACTTAACCGTCTGCTCAACCTTCGCTTCCGCATCCCCAAGTCCGAGATCGACGGCATCGACCTCGCCCACGTGCGCGCCGACTGCGCCGCACTGGCGCACATGGACGGTATCGCCCCACCCCCCAACGCGGCCCGCATCCGAGATGCCCTCGACGTCCGGTTCCGTGGCCGGGGCGGTGTGCACGGTCGTTCCGGAGTCGGCGTTTCCATCGGCCCGCTGAGTTCCGGGGTCGGCCGAGACCTCGACGTCAGCATCGTCATCGGAGCTGCCGACGGCATCATTCCAATGCCACGTCGCGACGATCCGCTCCTCCCGGAGGAACTCCTCGGCGTCAGTGCGCGTGACCACATCGAACATCAGGAGCGCATTTTCGAGTCAGCTGTCACCTCGGGTCGCGTCGAGCGCATTGTCACGTTCCCCCGCGGCAACCTTCGGGGTGGTGCCGAGAAGGTGCCCTCTCGATGGCTTCTTCCGGCGCTCGGCACGATGGCCGGGAAGGAGGTCACCGTGGTCGACTGGCTGACTCAAACTCGGGATGCCGTGAGCATTGTCGCGGTCGAGTCCTTCGACGTCGCTGCGCAAACCGCCGATCCTCGCATCGGTACGTCGGCAGCGTCGGCCACCGAATGGCGGCTGCGTGAGCTCGCGGCTGTACCCGCCGACCGCCGCCAGGGTGCCCTCGACGATCGCCGCATCAACCTCGGGATGCGGATGCGCAGCGACCGACTCAATGGACGCTTCACCCGATTCAACGGCAACCTCGCCGATGTGCACCATCTCCTCAAAGTGTTCGACAAGCCTGTGGCCCCGACAGGCCTCGAGATGTGGGTGGAGAGTCCGTACAGGTTCTTCCTCGAGAAAGTGCTGGGGTTGCGAGGTCTCCCAGACCCAGACGAAGTGGCTCAAATCAACGCGATCGAGAAGGGCACTCGGCTACACAAGGTTTTCGAGGAGTACATCGGCAGCATGATCGCGGGCGACGACCCAGACCACGGCCGCCTGCAACACATCGCGGACAGAATCCTCAGCGAGGCCGAAGCCGAGAACCCAGGCTGGCTCGCGCAGCTGTGGGCGAAAGACCGCGGGGCGCTCGTCCGTGACATTAGTACCTGGTATGACCACGACACCGTCGACCGCGCGGCAGGATGGCTCCCCGTAGCCGTCGAGGACGAGTTCAAAAACGACAGCGCAATTTCGTTCGATCTCGGGGATGCCCACGTGTTCCTTTCCGGCAGCGTCGACCGCATCGACCAACACCGCGACGGACGAATCCGTGTCACGGACTACAAGAGTGGACAAGCCAAGAAGTACAACGACATCACCGAGGCAAACCCAACCGACAGTGGCAAGCGTGTTCAGCTCCCCACGTATGGTCTTTTCGCGCGCACGCTCGGCGATCAAGTAAGTGCCCGGTACTGGTTCACCTCCTCCGCTGGAAAGTTCGGTGAAGTCGGGTACGACATCACCGACCCTGTCGTCGAGATCTTCCGCGCGGATCTCCGACTCATCCACCACGAGATCATGGCTGGCCATTTCCCGCCCAAGACACCGGAATCCTTCTTCGACGACCCTCTCATCGACTTGATTGGCAGAACCAGCCTTCGACGGGCCTGGGCCAGCCTCGAGAACGTCGATGAACTCGACGACTACACGCAGAAGTACGGTGCACAATGACCACCTCGGAACTTGCCGACGCTGCGGCCCGAGATCGAATTACCACAGGTACCGCAGATACACTCTTCGTCGAAGCCGGTGCCGGCAGCGGAAAGACTCACTCCCTCGTCCGCCGAATCTGTCAACTCGTGCTGAACGATGGCATCGCGCTCGATGCGATCGCTGCCATTACGTTCACCGAGAAGGCCGCCGCAGAACTGCGTGAACGTATTCGCGTCGAACTCGCAAAACATGAAGGCCACCGTGCCCGCGAAGCGCTCGACCAGATCGACACCGCCTCAATTGGCACCCTGCATGCATTCGCCGCTCGCATCGTCAGTGAGCATCCGCTCGAGGCGGGGGTACCGCCGCGGATCACTGTCGTCGACGCCATGGGTTCGCAACTGTCCTTTGAGCAACGTTGGCGTCGTATGCGGACCTTGTTGTTCACCGATGCGCCGGGCGTCGTCATCGACGCGATGGACATCATCCTCGCCGCCGGTGCTTCGCTCGACCAATTCCGCACGCTCGCTGACGCATTGGACCGAAACTGGGACCGGCTAACACTCGACGACAACCCCCAGGGCATCGCACCCGCGGACATCGACCGCATCTTGCGGGAAGCCGACAAGATCATCGCTGGCCTTGAGGACTGCCTTGACCTCACCGACGCGCTGGCAATCAGAATTGACAAGGATCTGCGGGAGTGGCGCGATTCGCTGGACGCCGAACGAAATACCACCGCATGGATACCGATGATCTCGAAGTGTCCTGGACCGGGCACCGCCGGTAAGGGTGCAGCTTGGCGCGGGGGTGTGCCACAGAAGAAGATGGTCAGTGCGGCGATGAAGGCGCTGCGCGAGGAAATCGGACCCGAGGTTCGCGGCGCGTATGTGGATGGTGCCGTGCGGGTGGTCATCCACCACCTTTCGCGACTTATCCTCGACGAGGCGGTTATCCGGCAACGCAGTGGGCAGTTGGAGTTTCACGACCTGCTCGTGCACGCGCGGAACGTCCTGCGTGAGCCTGGCGTCGCCGCCAGCGCTCATGCGCGATACCAGCGCATCTTGCTGGACGAGTTCCAGGATACCGATCCTCTTCAGCTCGAGATCGCTGAGCGCATCGTCGCGGGCGCCGATAGCCCGGGCAGGTTGTTCACCGTCGGTGACCCGAAACAGTCGATCTATCGCTTCCGCCGCGCCGACATCGCCGCCTTCATGTCCGCGCGCGACAACACACCTGACGACGACATCGTTCAGTTGACCACCAACTTCCGGTCCACTCGCCCGGTCATCGATTGGATCAATGTGGTCTTTGGTGCACTTGTCGTAGGTGAGCACCACATCCAGCCTGACTACACCCCACTCGCGCCCGCGCCTGGCCGGCCGCAATGGGATGCGGTGTGGGGGCCGACGCCGTTCGTCTTCCCCGACAACGACGAACCTGTTGCCGATGAGCAGTCACTCGGAAAGGCGGAGGTGATCCGCGCTCGCGAGGCCCGCGATGTCGCGAAGACCGTCGACGCCGCCGTGAATGCGGAATGGTGCAAGGAGTCTCCGCGGGACGATGGATTTGCTCACGAGCCGTTGCTGTGGAAGGACATCTGCATCCTGATCCCGTCGCGGACCGTCCTGCCAGCGCTGGAGAAGGCGCTTGACGAGGCTCGTATCGAGTTTCGGTCCGAGGCATCGAGCCTCGTGTATTCCACGCAGGAGGTGCACGATCTGCTCGTCACATGCCGGGCACTGGCCAACACGGCCGATGAAGCCGCGCTCGTAGCAGCGTTGCGCAGTCCACTCTTCGGGTGCGGCGATGATGATCTCCTTCGTTGGCGCACAGCGGGTGGTCACTGGAACTTCCACGTCGATCCACCGGACGGCCAAGGCGAGTCTCCGGTTGCGGATGCCTTTGCGTATCTGCGTGAACTGTCCTTCGATTTGGGCGACCTCAATCCCGGCGGGCTCCTGGCGCGACTCGCCCGAGAACGTCGTGTGTTCGAGGTATCGATGGATTCACCGCGCCACCGGGATGTGTGGCGACGACTGCGGTTCGTTATCGATCAGGCACGAGCCTGGTACGGCGCGGATGGCGGGTCACTACGCGACTACCTCGACTGGGCAGCGACCCAGGCGGATGAGAACGCACGTGTGGCCGAGACCGTGCTCCCGGAGATCGGCGTGAACGCCGTACGCATCATGACAATTCACGCAGCCAAAGGCCTGCAGTTCCCGATGGTGGTGCTGGCCGGAATGAGCACCGGTTTCCGTTCGGTATCAGAAGCTTTGGTGTGGGGTTCCGACAATCGGCCATATGTGTCTGTATCCGCGACGGTGAAATCGCACGGCTATGCCGACGTCAACGAAGTCGAGAAGCAGCACACCGAAGCCGAAAAGATTCGGCTCCTGTACGTCGCATGTACTCGCGCGGAAAGTCACCTCGCGGTGTCGGGGTATGTGGGTGACCGTGCGTCGTGGGGCCAAGTCCTCGCTCCGGGCCTCGATGCGGTATCCAATATCGTTCCCGATCTTAGTGACCCGGTTCCAGTTGATGATGAACCGATCGCCGCGCAAGACCGGCAGACGTTGGAGGAATGGTCCCAGGAGACCGCTCGGATTGCTGAGGTGTCGGCGCTGCCAGCGTCCTACTCGGCGACCCGGATCGCGCACCCCGGTGATGTCGGCGCGACCGAGCTGCTTGGGCTCTACCGCGACGGTGGTCTACTCGCATCCTCGGCGCAGCCCGACGTCGTCACCGCGGGTACTCCCAGCCTCGACAGCGGAACCGACTTGGGGACTGCGCTGCACGCGGTCCTGGAGGAGGTTGATTTCAGTGCAGATGACGACACGATTGATGCAACCGCGCGACTGGCGGCATCCGCTGCCGGCCTGGCGGATATCGACCATTTCGTTGCGCTCACGAAGTCGGCCCTGAGTTCCGCTCCCGTTCGACGTTCGGCGGAACGCGAGCATTGGCGCGAGATGCAGCTCGCCGGCTTGAGCCCTGATGGCGAGACCGTCGTTGAAGGCATTGCGGACCTCATCTACCGCGATGACGACGGATCGCTGGTGATCGTCGACTACAAGACCGACGTCGGAGTCTCGCAGGAGACGCTCGAGGCGTACTGGGCTCAGCTGTCGATCTATGCGGAACTGCTGCGCCAGGCAACGGGGGAACGTGCGTCGCGGCTGGAACTGGTGTTCTGCCGGGTAGGGGCGGCTGTGGTGGTGACGAGGTCAGTGGTGGGAGCCTGAAATGGTGGCGTCGACCGCGTTCAATGTGACTGCCCGCTACGAAGCCGGCAATGACGAGGGTCCACCGCTGGAGCACTTCCCGGTGGTCTCCGGCGAATGCAAGCTCCTCGTCCGGGATGCCAGCCTGTGTGAATTACGATGTGGCGGCGGGAATGTCATCGCACTGACTGGTTCACGGGGTCTTTTGGCCGGGTCGCGCACGGCAGGAAGCCAACACGACGTGCGTTCCGGGTTTCAGCGCGGACCCGTTCGTGAGGGGTCTCGGGGCCATCGATGTGTTCGAACTTCCGTCCGCGGAGATCAAAAGCAAAGTGGGAGTGAAAGATGAGTAGCCCGGTATCAGCGGAGACACTTCTGGCGAACTATCTTCGTGGGTTCTTCTGGGCCGACGATGAGTGGCTCGAGGTCAACGGGTCGGAAGCCACCTACTGGCAGGCTCGACTGGCACAGACCACGTCGGTCGAAGTACTACCGGATGGCAGAGTGAAGTGGCGGGTCCGCACCCTTATCGTCGAGCACGTGTCCAGCGGCACACTGGCGTCACACATCTGCCTTGCGCTGAATCGCCATGCCGTCGGCTGGAGTTTCGCCTACAACCCCGTTGATCACACCATCCACGCCCTTGTCGCGATTTGTGCTCCTCCGCATTGGGACACATTCATCCTGCGCCTGTCCGAGAAGGCCAAATTGAGCGCGTGGATGTCGGATGTCATCGCAGAGCGACTCGCGTCGGTTGTCGGTGGCGTACCTGCCTACGGTCACCCTCCTCGGCGGAGTGCACCGCGGCAGAGTTTCGATGCGACGTATTACCTGCTGGAGACAATCCGTGGCAGACCAGAGTGGATACTGGACCTTACGAAGTACCAGTTGCCCTCCGTGGAGGACGCAGCTTCGACCATCGCCGAGATTGTCGACGTGCCGCGGGCTCAGGTCTGGTGCGACCGGAATCAGATGAGACTGCCCATAGGTACGTTCAACGGCCGCGATGTGCACATGAACGCAGGCTATGCACGGCATCCCATCGCCGGGGAATGCTGGCAGAGTTCCCTGAAGTTGGGCGCTGACAGGATCTCAGACCCGCTTGCCGAACAACTCTCGGCGATGACGTGGCATCTCTTTGTTGATTCCGAGACGAACCTCCTGGGTGGCTGGAGCTATGAGGCCGGTCATCTCGTCTATCAGCAGTGGAACACGATGTCAGAGGTTCGCTGTCAAGAACAGCTTGGCTCCTACGACGGTAGGTCGGCGGCAGATCTGTGGGGCTTCACCTCAACGCTGAGCGATGTCCTCGGTGAAATCGCCCGGGTTCCATTGCGGTGGGAGCCGCAAGGCGGCCTGCTGAACGACTCTTCACAACGAGCGGAATGGGTCATCGCGTCGATCGCCGAACAAGCTCGACCGGCTCTTGCGGGCAGGCAAAAAACCGAGGACGAGCCCGCCGACCGTCGCCTGCTGTGGATGGAGCGTCGTCAAACCGTCAGTGTGGCGATCTGGTTCAACCCGATGGGTCCGACGGTCACCAGTATGGAGGTTTGTGCCCTGCCCGACGGGGCCGAATACCTGATGTACTACCGCCGACACCCATCGGCGCCCTACTACTGCGTCCTCGGCCCTGTCAGTGACGGCCCTCAATTGGCGCGGTACCAGGAGGACGGAACCAAGCTGCTGGTTGACGGTACACTCCCGAATGTTCTTGTGCAGTGGAATAATCCAACCGCTACGGCCGAGGAAGTGCCGCAGGTGCTTCGCAATAGGGTTATTGAGGTCGCGCAGCAGTCCGGTACCGATTTGGCCGCCGAAGCGGCATGGATCGCTGAAACGATCGGCCAGCCTTGGAAATTTGTTGATCATGAAACAACAGAGCGCGATCGCGTGCGCGCGGCTGCGGCCGAAGCAGCTGCTGCCCGGCCCGCCCCCGATCATGGCTTCGCCCAGTGGTGGGAGCAGGCCTCCAGCTTCGACAACTCAGTTGCCAACTTTAAGGAACTGCCGGATGCCTGGGATGGATCACTGAACGTGCTGAAGGGCAACGAGTATCTGGGAATGCTCGATGTCGGTCCGATGTTGCTGACTTACTCGTCAATTGGCACCCCCGACCCTGACCAAATCGGATGAGGGCGAGCGCACGGGGTGACATCGGTATGGGCAGCACGAGCGTCTTTGCGTGCCGGTTCCCGGATGTGTGACCCACTTACCGCGTTGCAGAAGGGCTGTCGCACCGGATTCGCGCGTAGTTCGGAGTCGTACGATGGCATTCTGAAGTCTCGTCCTGCCGCCAACGACGAAGACGTCGAGACATCTCGGCGTCTCTCTCGGGGGAACTAATGGCTCGATCGAAGCACGCGCACTCAGACTTTGTGTGGCCAAACCGAGGCGAGCTGGTGCGCCATGCAGAAGACGACGATCTGTGGAAGCAGTACCTCAGGACCAAGGTTCACATCGACAGTCCCGCTGGGGGTGGAACGGTTTGGCCAGCCGAGAGCGGCGAGGTGTTGCCACCCCTTGGCCCTTTGCATGTCATTACAGCTGTCCAGCCCGACTCCGTGCCCACGAGTGACGAGAATGCTGCTCGCCTGTCGGTGTTGGATCATGAACTAGACACCGAGAGTGTTCATTTCATGCATGCCGTTGGGCTGAGCCTCGATGATGATTATCACGAGACCAGCAGGGCGGTATTCGGACTCACCGACGCCCGTGCCCGCGATATCGGAGGGCGATTCGGCCAGGTGGCGATCTTTGCCTGGCACGGCCGACGTTGGTCCTTGTTCGCGTGTGCGACCGACCGGCAGACTCACCGAGGTTGGCGGTGGATTCAAGACGGTAGTGCTCGCTGACGGTGCCGTAGTGATGGCGCTGTGCGGTGGCTGCAGCGCCTTCGAGATGCCTGCGACTCAAGAAGAATGTCGGTGCGCCTCGCTATATTGATGACGCTTCATGAGTCGCCGACCCCGACGCTCCGGCTGGGCGGCACGCCAACCCCACGTTCATGGGTGGCCCGGATGGCCGAAGCGGCCCGCACCGACCGGTGCCGGGCAAGAGCGCCTCCCCGCCGGAGGCTGCGAGTCGAAGAGATTCGCGTTATCTGACAACCGCCGACTACCCGCTCACGAACGCGGTGGGCACACAACCCCGCGAGCGTGCTGACCCAGGACCGACCGAAAGGAGACCGATCTCTGTGAAGCTCTACTACCACCCTGACTACGTCGCCGCCGGGTACGGCTTCGACACCACCCGCAAGTCCGGCTGGATCGCCGACTCACTGGCCAGCGACCCGATTGAGGGTGTCGAGGTCACCGCTCCGACGCCGCTGACCGTGCGCGACCTCACCCGCGTCCACGACCCCGAGTATGTGGCAGCAGTGCAGACCGGCAACCCGCAGTGGCTTGCCGAGTCGCAGGGATTCGCATGGGACCCCGCGTTGTGGCAGATGGTGCTGTCGTGCAACGGCGGCGTCGTGGCAGCGGCACGCAGCGCCCTGGATGAGGGCGTGGCCGGCTCGCTGTCCTCGGGACTGCACCACGCGCGTTACGACGAGGGCGCAGGATTCTGCACTTTCAATGGCCTGGTAGTCGCGGCGAAGAGACTGCTGCACGAGGGCGCAGCGCGGTCGGTGCTGATCCTCGACTTCGACGCACACTGTGGCGGCGGCACCGCCCAGCTCATCAAAGGTGACGAGCGCATCACGCAGGTCGATGTGTCGGTCAGCTCGTTCGACCGCTACCCGGGGCAGGCCAACTCGACCCTGACGCTGGTGCACAGCGCCGACGAGTACCTGACCACCATCAAGGGGGCACTGGCCCAGGTCGATGCCACCGCGATCGATCTGTGCCTGTACAACGCGGGGATGGACCCCCACGAAGACTGCGTTGTGGGCGGTCTGGACGACATCACCGCCGACGTACTCGCCTGTCGGGAGCGCATGGTGTTCGACTGGTGCCAACAGGGCGCTCTAGCGACGGCGTTCGTGCTCGCCGGCGGCTACATCTCCAGAACGCTTGATGAGGACGCCCTGGTGGAACTGCATCGACTCACCATCGGCGCCGCTGCCAATCTTCTGGCAGAGCCCTACTCACGTTTGTGACCTACTGCGCCCGCACCGGCCGGCCGCGCACGAGCCACAGTTGTCGGCGCTGCTGCACACAGTGACGAACCTGAGCTTGAATGTGTTGGACGACCGAACTTCGCTCATTGGCCGCTATCAGGGGCTGTCGGAGGACGTGCCGTGCCGTAGTGCACCCTGGGTGTCAGTCGTCGCAGAGCATGCAGGGTGTGAAGGAGCGAACCGATGACGGACGCGGCGAGAGTCGACGACGAATGGCTGAAATTGGGGTTGGGAGATGCCCATCTAACGATCGCCAGAGCAGTGTTTGAAACACCTGCCGATGTGAGGCCGTGGGTTAGTGTGCTAGCCCGCTTCGGACCCACGCCCGACAGGCTGAGGGAGGCCATCTTGGCGGGGCTCGACCCGGATGAGTTTATGGCTTGGCGATCGGCCGGTGTCCCTTCGCAGAATATCGGCCAATGGCCAAAGTTGTTGTCGCAGGCAGGCCTCACGCCCGACCACGTGAACCGGTGGAGGTCAGCTCGCCACAAGCCGTCGACCCTACCTCGCATTGTCGGCTATTTATCAGACGATGTCACCTTCGACGAAGTCCTGGAATTGATCGAGAATTGGAACGCGGAGGGTCTCATCGGAGTGGTCGAGTCAGGTGTCGATATCTCGGATGTAGTCGAGATGCGGAGGGCCGGTGTTCGTGGGCAGACGCTCGTCGACTGGAGTTCATCGGAAGTCCCTGCCTCAGCCTGGAGCGACTGGATGGGGGCAGACGTTTCGCCAGACGTGGCCGTGAGATTTCACGCCAGGGGGCTTGACGCCAACACCGCACAGGAATGGCTCGGCACCGGACTGTCGGTGACCGAAGCTGTCGAACTATTGGACAGCGACGTGGACATCGTCACCGTGCATGAATGGGTTGACTCCGGTTTTCCGCCGGCGGACACCGCGACGTCTCTCGGAGCAGACCTGTCGCTGACAGAGGCGCATGCCTGGACCTCATCGAATATCCCGATCCGCGCCGCGGTCGTGTTTGTCCGTGCTGGTGTAGCGCTCGATACGGCCGCCGCGTGGCTCGGGCAGACAGACATGGACGCCGACGAGATCGTCGACTTTATCCAGAAAGGGGTTTCGCTGGACCAGGCCGTGGACTTCGAAGGGCGAGGAATCGGGTCCCACCAAGTCCAACGTACCGATGCAGGTTTGAAACTCGACCTGGACCCGTGGCAGGAAGATCCCGCAGACCAGCTGCCGAATACCGTCGAGGCCGGCGCGGTGAATCTCACCTTGTGGATGGATGCCTGGGGCGGCGACCCTAAGGCGTACGACATCGATTTCATCTGGGATGGTGACCGAACGGTGGAATGGTACGAGGACATCAGTCTGGTCAACGACCTGTCGCCCATGTCGAGTTCACCGACGAGTGGTGTGCTGGCGTGGCCCGACGGCGAGAACGTGGTCGTGACGTACACGTGGAGCGACTTGGGTTTGGAAGGGCATGACCGGCTTACCGGTATCGCTCCGACCAACGGGGGCGCCGCGAGTGATCCTGCGCAGTGGGTCCGCCTTGGATTCGCAATACTCCGATTTGTGCTCAACGATCTGGGAGACCGTTACGACGAAGATACGACGGAGTACCTCGACACAGTCGGTGACTGTCTCGTCGACATTCATGACGTGTTCAAGGTCTACTTGGGCACAGATGCGGCTTCCACAGGCGACTTCGGCAGATGGCTCGAGGGTCAAGTCGCTGCGGGACGATTCGAGGAGTTGGAAGACGAAAGCTAGTGGCTGATGTGCGTCGGGCCTTGGCCTCCGGTGCCCCTGACCATCCACCGGGCCGCCCAGCGCCGCGCCCCTGAATACTGCGAAGCAGGAGAGCGTTCTATGAGTGGGTTCACCTCAAACGATCAGTGGCGATCGTTCCAGACCTTCGTTGCGGCGTACCTCGCGGGAATGCTGCACCCGCGGGACGTCTTCACCATCTCGCGCAGGTCTGCGGTGATGCCGCCTCTGGTGGAGTTTCGGTGCGATGCCGACAGCGGCCTGTGGTTCAGGCTCGGCGCACTGGCATGGAGCGACGGGGATGACGCGGCCGTCCGGGTCTCTCGGAAGGAACTGAACCAGGTCTCCGCGCACACGGTTGGTCTCCTTCGCAATGGGACGGACCTGGACGACCCGGGCGAGTTGCGCCTCAGTGGCAGTGGCCCCGCCAGTGCAGTAGCGGTGCTCGCTCGGGGCGGGTTCATGAGCGGTGATGGCAGTGATCCAGCGAGAGCAGCCGCGCAGCACGCGAGAATGTCTGCCGACATCGATACCGAGGGTGACGCGATAGATGCCGCGGCTCAAGCAGTCGGCGATCGTGCGTTCGCTGGGACCAAGAGCGGTTCGATCGCCGCGATGGCCTGTGCAGCTGAGTTGGCGCGGCTCCGAAGTTGGGATGATCCCTTCAGCCCGACACCTAAGTCGGGCTTCTTGGTTGGTGGCCAATCGCCGAAGGATACCGGAGATGGTGGCTCGCGGCCGAAGCCGGCGGGGTGATCTTCCGGGCTCAGCTGACGACGCGACTGCATCAGATGGTCGGTGTCGATCGCTATAGTGATATCGCTTCATGAGTTGCCGTCCCGAGGCTCCGGCTGGGCGGTACGCCAACCCCACGTTCATGGGTGGCCCGGATGACGAAGCGGCCCGCACCGACCGGTGTTGGGCAAGAGCGCCTCCCACCGGAGGCTCCGAATCGAGGAGTCCGTGTTGTCTGTCAACCACCCCGCCACGCCGCGGTGTGTGTCCTTTCGCCCTGGGCACCGCATGCATTGGATTCAAGCCCGCAAGGCTTGGGAGCCAGGGCAACCCGAGATACCGGTATCGGTGGCCGCAAACGAGGACGGAGTTGTAGAGCTGCGCGGCAAAGGCGTCGAGCTTGACGGCGCTCATCGAAATTCCCCAGTGATGCTCATCTGAATTCCTCACCCGTGTGGCTCCGCCAGAGTAGGCGGGCCTCCCGTGATGCTGATGG
>NZ_JBITWL010000049.1:0-11962 GCF_044543825.1 Gordonia sp. NPDC062954
CCCGCTCACGAGTCTCCTGATCGAACTTGCGTGGTGCAGCCATACCGACATTCTCCTGGTGAGATCACGGTCTCCACCAGACCCAGGACGGCTCAGATTAAACCCAACGAGCAACGCACATGGTGCGTCGCACGTTGGTTACCGAGCGCGCGGTCTCTCGGTAGCGTCTCGGGAAGGACTTTCTCTTACATGACAAATCAGTACCCACCCTCGGGCGGCGATCCCTCGCAGCCCGGCCAGCAACAGCCCTACTATCCGCCCCCCGGCAACGGCCAGCAGTACAGCCAGCAGCCCGGCGGATGGCAGGGACAACCACAGTACCCCGGCCAGCCCGCTCCCGGACCGGCCCCAAAGAAGAAGCGGAAGTGGCCGTGGATTCTGGGAGTGCTGGTCGTCCTTTTGATCATCATCGTCGCTGTCGGCCAGGGCGGCAGCAGCGACTCTGGTGACACCGGCAGCTCGAGTGAGAATGCGAATTCCGCATCTGGCGATGACAACGACGGCGAGTCCAGCGCTGGCCTGAACACCCCTGTGCGCGACGGTAAGTTCGAGTTCGTGGTGTCCAACGTCGAGGGTGGTCTCGCTGAGGTAGGCGAGAACGAGTTCCTTCGCGAGCAGGCACAGGGACAGTTCGTCATCGTGTCGATGTCGGTCAAGAACATCAGCGATGAGCCACAGTCCTTTGACCCAAGTTCACAGAAACTCAAGGACACAGAAGGTCGCACGTTCGAACCGGATACGACAGCTCAGATTGCCTTGGGTGGCTCAGATGTGCCGGTCTGGGACAACATCAACCCGGGCAACGCCGTAGACGTCAAGGTGGTCTACGACATGCCGCAGGGCGCTGTTCCGGCCTCGATCGAACTTCACGACTCCATGTTCTCTGGGGGTGTTGAGGTCTCGCTCCAGCAGTAGCCGCAGATTTCGACAACGGGCGCCCCAGCAGGGGCGCCCGTTGTCGTTTCTCGGCCACCCCAACTTCCCGGAGTTGCCCACCGAACCGCAGTTCAGTGTTGCGCCACCACCGAATTCACCGCTGCGTACAGCGCCACCTGCACGTCGATCAGAATGGAATCCTTGGCCAGCGCCATTCGCAAGCCGGGAGCGCAATCGAATGCTCTGCTGCTGAACACAACAGCCGTCCTGTGAATCTGATTCGGTGAGAAGGTCGACCGAGAGAATCTCACCTGTCTTCAATCGGCGTTGATAGCTGTTGCCCTGCTGGGCACGATAACCAAGCGCAAGGAGCTCGCTATGAGATTCCGCTGGACGCCGCGATCTTCACGACGTCGTCCAAGTCCAGGTAGCCCTGACAACTGGGCGCAGACAGGGCCCTGAGGGTGGCTCCACGCGATTCCGTCGTTTCAGATCTCTCGCCTCGATCGCGGCGCGGAGTCAAGCCACTGCCTGACCGATGTCCGGGCCACCTACCCGGTGCAGATCCCACAGGGCGATCACAGGGTCCACGACCCCATCTCCTCCCCGACTGCGCGCAGTCGCCCACAGCGCGCGGTCGCGCGGCACAACGGCAGTCAGGGTCGCATCAGCTCGTGTTGCAGGAACGAGGTAGGCCCCCTCTCAGGTATTTGTTTCCAGCTCGGGGACCTCGGGGCAGCCACTGTCACCAACCACGACAGCAAGGGACAGCCCCGCCTTCGCCCTCGCGGTTCAAGTACCAGTAACCCACTCGCACGGCCAGAGACCTACGCACTCCCCCGCAGAATCGACGTCATCTTCTTCCCCTTGGCGACCTCGTCGACGAGCTTGTCCATGTACCGGATCTTCTGCATCAGCGGGTCCTCGATCTCCTCGACGCGATGCCCGCAGATGACGCCGGTGATGAGTTCGGCGTTCGGGTTGAAGTCAGGCGCTTCGGCGAAGAAGGTCTTCAAGTCGGTTTCGTCGGCGATCACCTTCTCCAAGCCGGCATCGTCATAGCCGGTGAGCCAGGTGATCACCTGGTCGACCTCCGCCTTCGTGTGGTCCTTGCGTTCGGCCTTGGCCACATAGTGCGGGTAGATGCTGGCGAAGCTCGTGGTGAAGATCCGGTGCTCTGCCATGATCGCCTCCTTCGTCGGGTGGGGATGATTGTGCCAGGCGGTTCGGCTACGCCACCCCTTCGCCGGAGGCAGTGCGGTAACGACTGATCACACATATCGTCCGTACTGCCATTGGCGCCGGTCCGCGCGCAGGGGCCGTGACTGCCACTCAGCCCAGCTCGCCGACGAATTGATGTCGATGTGGCGGCTCCCGTGACTCCAGCTGTGAACGACCCAAAATCGCTCGCTGCCGGAGCCCCCGGCGAGCTACTGTGCTGCCGTGTCGGAATACCCAGCGATCGTTCCCCCCGGCGGGCAGTTGCGTGATGTATTGGTCGATGCCGGGCTGACGATCGACGATGCCGCTGCCCAGATCGGAGTGTCCGCGGATCGGCTCGCCAACGTCATGGCGGGCCGCGAGCGCATCACGCCGGGTCTGTCGCGTCGGCTGGGTGACTTACTCGGGCAGTCGCCGACGTTCTGGGCGAACCGGCAAGCCGAGCGTGATCGGCGGGTCCAGGAGGCGGCGCGAGCTGTCGCCGAGTGGTCGGCAGGATTGAATCAGCGCCTTGCAGAACGGTAACGCCGACAGCGTCAACACATCGCTCAGTGCCCCGCGAACGCTTCCGCCAGCCACCACGACCCCCCGTCGTCGGCGATCTTCGCATCGATGACGAGCGGCCGCGCCGAACCCGCTTCCCGGTGGCCGTCAACCCACGCGCGCACCGCATCCAGATCGTCGACACTGCGCACCGTGACACCCTCCGCCCCGAATCCGCGAGCGATGGAGGCGATATCGGTGTCCGGGAAGGTGACCGTGTCGTGGTCGCCGTCGGTGAAGTGATGCACCTCGGCGCCGTACGCGGAGTCGTTGTAGACGATGACCACCAGCGGCAGGCCGAGGCGGACTGCGGTGTCGAGTTCAGCGATGCTCATCAGGAAGCCGCCGTCGCCGGTACCGAGAACGGGTAGCCGATTCGGTTGGGCGAGTGCGGCTCCGATCGCGGTGTACAGGCCGAGGCCGATGGATTGGTAGGCCTGGGTGAAGCAGAAGCCGTTCTCATCCGGCACCGACAGGTGGGTGGACGGGTAGCCCATGAAGTTGCCGGAGTCGATCGCCAGCACCCGATCGGCGGGCAGGATCTCGTCGAGCGCGATGGTCAACGCGCGCGGATCGATGCGGTCGGCGGTGGAGATGTCGTCGACCGGAACATCCTGCCAGCGTGACGATTCGGCGATGCGCGAGCGGACGTCATCGGTCCGGTAACGCGGCACCGGAGCCGCGCCGACACGCCGGATCTCGTCGAGCACGTCAGCGGCGGTCAGCCCGCAGTCGCCGACCACACCGAGCTCGACCGGGCGGTGCGCGCCGATCGCGTCCACGTCGTCGTCGACCTGCACCACCCGGGTGTCGGCGCCGATCAGCTTGCCGTGGCGCATCGTCCATTGATTCAGTGCGCATCCCCAGCCGATGATGAGGTCGGCGTCGGAGATCAGCTCGGCGGTCGTCGGCGACGAAAAGCCGCCGGAGATACCGAGATCGAACGGGTCACCGACGAACAGTCCGTTGGCCACCGCCGACGTCGCCACCAACGCGCCGGTGGTCGCAGCCAGCGCCGCGATCACCGGACCCGCGTTACGCGCGCCCCGACCGGCCACGAACACCGGCCGCTGCGACGCCTCGATCAAACCCACCAGGTCACGCACCGCGCCAACATCCGGCCGCACCCGCGGCTGCTCGAATCTTGGCGAGATCGGCCCGTCCACCGCCGCCGGCATCGCAGCGACGTCGATGGCCACATTCAGCACCACCGTGCGACGTTGCGTGACAGCCGTCCGGTACGCGCGCACCACATCGGCCACCACCGAGTTCACCGAGTACACCCGTTCGCTGACAGCGCCGACGCTGCGCACCAACGCATCCTGATCGATGCGGAAGTTGGACCGCAGGGCCGCGGCAGGGCTGTCGGCGGTCAGCACGATCATCGGGGTGCGACTCTTGGCGGCCTCGGTGATACCGGTCATCGCGTTGGTGAGCCCGCATCCCTGGTGCAGCGACACGATTCCCACGCGCGACGACATGCGGGAGTAGGCGTCGGCCATCGTCGCCGCGCCACCTTCGTGGCGGGCAGCGGTGAACGGCACCCCACCGGCGCGCAGCGCGTTGGTCATCACGAAGTTGCCGCTGCCCACCACCCCGAAGCAGTGGCCGGCACCGAGGTCGGCCAGCACGCGGCCGACGACGTCGGCGACGGTCGGTCCGTAGGTGCTCACGCACCCGCCTTGTCCACCACAGCCAGCACCCGCGACGGGCTGCCGGTGCCGCCGACGATGGGCAGCGGACTCACCACCAGCATCGCGCCGGTGGCCGGCAGCGCGCCGAGGTTCCGTAGCGAGGTCAGCCCGTACTTGTCGTTGCCGAGGAAGTAGTAGTGCACCGGGAAGACGGGGTCGAAGCCGCCGGCCATACCGGCGTCCACGCCGACGGTTTCCACGCCGAGGCCGGTGATGTCGCGCTGGGTGGCCAGCCATTCGGCGCAGTCCACGGCGACACCCGGGGTGTGTGAGCCGGTGTCGTCGGCGTTGAGGAACTCCTCCTGCGACCCGCCGCGCGTCTCCCACCCGGTGCGCAGCAGCAGCCATGTGCCGGCGGTGAGTTGGCCGTAGGCGGTCTCCCACTCCTCGACGTCGGCGATGGTGAGCAGGTAGTCGGGGTTGTCGGCCACCTTGGCGGTGAGGTCGATGACCGCGGCCGGCCCGATCAGTCGCTGCACGGGGATCTGGGAGACGTCGTCACCGTCGCGGCCGGTGATCCAATGGACCGGCGCGTCGAGGTGGGTGCCGATGTGCTCACCAGTGTGGATGTTGTTGTGCCGCCAGAACGGACCGGGCTCGTTGTAGGCGCTGACCTCCTCGAGGCTGAAGTCGATGAGGTTGACGAACGGCTCCGGCAGCCGCAGCGCGGGCGTCTCGGCGCTGAGCGGGGTGGTCAGGTCGATGACCTCGAGGTCGCCGGTGGACAGGGCGGACAGGAAGGTCGAGATCGTCGGGGCGGGCATGAGGTCCTCTCGTCGGTGCCGGGGCGGTGCTTCCTCCATTGTGTAACGACAAGACGGTCGTTGGGCGCAGGCTTCGTGTCGGACCCGTCTGCTAGAAGTCAGCCATGGAGTCGGGGAAACTCAAAATCGTTGACGGCACCGATCGGCGGCTCTCAGCCGTTGCCCAGGAGAAGACCACGTCGGGCAGTACGCGACGGTTCTACCCATCTCCGTTTCGACGCTGGTCTCTGTGTACCTGCTTCTTCGGCTCGATGGCCAAGGCAGCCAGATGGACGTCTTCAAACGCGCGATTACTCTCGACCCGAAGTACCTTGTGATGCATAGCGCTCGTTGGTTGCGGGTTCTTCGTGCGGTGCTTGCGGCGAATTTCGTTGTGTTGACTGCAACCACGATGGCCTTCGCGAGTGTCTACGTTTTCGGTGGCCAATTGCTCTTCGGCGCAGCCATCGCGTTCCATCTCGCTCGAGAACACCAGCGAAGCCTCGGACCCGCGACCCGCCTTCTGGTCACAACATATGCGGTCTGGCAGACCTCGCAGATCGCCTTTATCGTCGCCGCCGCCGCTTTGTTCCCGGCAGGATGGCGCGCGGCCGTGGCGGCGTTGACAGTGGCCGCCCTGCTCGCGCTGGAACCGCGACTTTTTCATACGCAGCTCGGGGTCGCCATGACCGCGGACTCGGCCAAACAGCAGATCCTGAAGTTGAACAAAGCCTTGGTGACAGCTGGGCACGGTAGCCTGATCTCGGATCCCCCACCTGCCTGAATCAGAGCACAACTCTATCGCTCATGTCCGAGGTAGAGTTCAGCGCTCTATGCCCGCCAAGAGCATCACCGACCATCCTGACGCACCGGCCGACTACCTGGCCGCCTCGCTGCTACCCGACAGCATCGATCGGTTCACCACCGAGGCCACGCTGCTCCTGTTGTTCTTCGCCGCCACCACCGATCCAGACGACGAACTGCCACTCCAGGCGATCGCCGACCTGAGTCCCACGGCCATCGACATTCCGCGGCGGGCGATCAGCCGGTCAGGTCGGCTCAGTCCGCCTCGATGTCTCCCGGCTTCCAGGTGCCGTCGAACCAGGCCTCCAGCGGTCCGTAGAGCCGCAGCAGCGTGAACCAGCCTTTGCCCGCAACGGTCTGGACCCAGTTCGTCGCGAGTTGGATCGGCTCGTCGGGGCCGAAGACGATGTCGACCGAGCCGTCGTCGTTGTAGACCAGCGCATCACGTTTGCTACTGCGGCCCGGCAACGGCTGACCGGTCTGCAATTCGGATCTGGTCTGTGGGTCGTAGACCGTCACCGACCAGAAGTCGGCCGCGGGAGCGTCCGCCGGCAGACGCATCCGGTAGGTCTTGGCGCCGTCGAGCGGTTCGCCGTCGGCGTCGAGGGTCACGTAGGCGTATTGCGACCCCTTCCCCACCATCTTGAGCGCCATCGACGGCGTGTTGACGGTGGCGCAGTAGAAGAATGTGGTTCGCCCGTCCAAGAATCGGCCGCCGGCTCCTTGGTCGCGGAGAAACTGGTGGTCGCCGCCCGGGAACGGGTTGAGCCAGCGACGATCCGGGTAAATCTGGAAGCCGTCTTCGCGAGGCCGGAATCCCAAGGCGCGCGCCGTTCCGTTGCCGACCGCGACCGCGTCGGTGAGGATCTTGCGCATGCGCTCGTCGGGGGCGAACGGCGCCTCTTTCGTGATGCCGATCGAGGCCAGTAGGCCGCGGGTCTCGGCGTCGATGACGCCGACCGGCTCCTTGGCGATGACGTGCGCGACTTCCTCATAGAACGTGAAATCGTTGGCGTGCACGGTGTTCATCTCTTCACCGGACGCCGACGTCCACTCCATCGCGGGCGGATCGCTCCGCTCGGAGAGCGGATACACCTTGACGCCCTCGGTGAACATGGCCACCGCAGCGTCGGGCTTACCGTCGACCAGGAATCCGCGCAGAATCAGAAAATTCACGGCGCTGGGGGATTCGGCGACGAACCAGCCATCCGGCCGCTCGCCGTCGTAACCCGGTGGGACGATCAGATAGGTGCCGCCGGCGCCCCGATCAGGTCCGGGCATCCCCATGTCCACCACGAACCGAAACCAGGCGTCATCCACGGTGCCCGGGCCGCATCCGGGCGGCACCTCGACAACGGTCGCGCCGTCACGCTCCAGGTCGAGCATCGCGAAGGCATACACCGTATCGGAGTTGCCGGTCAGAAACAGCGGATTCGAATCGAGGAGCCGGTCGGTGATGCCGCCCTTGTGGCACGCATCCATGCCGAGTTGCAGCATCCCGCGGCGCAACCCCTCTAGCGAGGCGGCGGGGATGCAGTTGAGGAACGCTTCCACGCCGCGAAGGAAGTCGAGATGGTCGAACAATGTCTGCGTTGTCTCCGGAGTGGGTACCCCGTCGGCGAACTGGAGTTCGCCGATACGCGTCGACACCGTGTCCGGCGTCATGATGCTGCTGGGGATCGGCGTGTTGTAGCCCGCCATCGATTCAGACTCGCCTGTCAACTCATACTCCTTGCTACCCGTCGAGCCGCCGAGGTGGCTCACCATCACTCGAATGCGAACGACCCGGCGCGTGCAACTGCCCGGAGGCGAGGTCCGTCGATGTGAACAAGATGACTCTAGCGTCGATCATCTGCCGACGCGCTGAGTTCGGGAGGGGCCGCTCGGGGTCACGAACGTCTCACCGGCACGGGGAACAGCGGCCGTACGACGACGGAACTCGGTGTGAAGGCATGATGATTGCGTCCGTGTCTTCGAATCGTCGAAGACAGCGATCACGGATCTCGTGAGCGGGCTTGCTGAGGAGGAGACGACCGGCGGCGCAGCTCTGGCGGTCGGAGCCCTGCAGCAACGGGTCGGGGCGGCATGTGATCCGCTGTACTCGGACAATGGGTTCGGCCTTATCTTCTTCTGGTTGCCGATTGTCGCCTTGGGACCCTTGTCGTCACCGGCATCGCCTATGCGGCACTCATCCGAGGAACGTCTCGGCTTGCATACGCCGCGCCGGCCATCACTTTGATCATCGCGGTTTTGATCGTGTGGGCGATGGACGTCAAGGTGAGTCCCACGGCCATCGACATTGCGCGGCGGGCCATCAGGAGGTGAGCGCAGACCGCCCAATGCGAAGGACGCAGAACGACGACATCTGATTGTGGTACCAGCGCTGTGTTCCCTTGCGACACTTCAGCGCTTCGCAGCAGCCTCTGCTACGAGGTCGGCATACCCTCGGCGCTCCAGACTTCGAATCAGGCGCTTGGACGGCTCGTGCTGAATCAACCAGTCGAGCAGCTCACGCCGCCGATCGACATCGTCGGCTCGTGTCAGCCGCAGGTCTGCGAACAGAGCTCCGACCGATTGCGGCACCGGTGGAACATCGCCCACCCTGGTGTGCGCACAGTCATCCAGGACGCGCTCGTTCGGGGTCGTGGCCATCGCGCTCACCTCACATTCACATGGATCTCGAGAATGCCATCGCCACCGGCGGCAATAGCCTCAATGTACATCGCTGCAGGTCCGAGTAGTAGTTCTCGCTGACCGGCGAGGAGCGGGTCACCCAGCCTGGATACCCAAATGGCGCCGGTTCCTGCCCGTACCCGTAGCCGCAGTACCACCGGATCTATGCCGGGGTCAGTGAACGCGATGCCACCGACCCGCGTGGTGCTCGTTGCGATGAATCCGCCGCGCGGTACCGTTCGCCCCAGCAAGGACGCCAAGTCCGTGGATTCTCGGCCAAATATCGACCGGGCGTTCCGAATACCGCGCCATACGATCACATCGCGCTGCAACCGAAGCCGGTCTAGCAGGCCATCGAGCAGATCAATGATGCTGTCTTCCTCGCGATCACCGTCATCCTCGTGCCGACCATCAAGAAGTCGGCGCTGAATCTGTACATAGAACCGGTCCATCCCCTGCCAACGTCGGATCGCGTACAGCTCGTTGTGATCGAGGTCGGCGTGGGCGCACGCAGCGTCAAGCATCTCCTCGAGCTCTTGGGCGTCTCCGTCCGCAGGACCGCCCAGCGGCTCCTCTGATTCTGGCGTCAACGCACCCCTCCTGCGCTGCAGTGAGCTGTTCACCAAACTAGAGATGCGGACCGACACATTCGTTCACCGGCTCCCAGCCGGTTCAGCCAGCCTGCACCGACACCACGACGCCCCATTCGGCTGGGATCGCCGACGAAACGCTCCCGATTGTTACGGTCGGTGAGCGTTCAGTGTTGCGTTGTTCAGACAGAACCGCCGTGCCGATGGAACCAAACGAACCTCTCATGCGTCCAAGAATCGCGCCCTGCCTTCCCCGGCTGCCCACGCACGTTGCATCCGGCCTGGTTGTGCGCCTATTCCAGCGAACTGGTAAGAACACCATGAGGGGGTACAAGTCGGGATGTCGGATTTCGTTGTCGATCCGTCGGCGGTGGCCGGCGCAGCACAATCGATTGCCAGTTCAGGCCAGCGCATCAGTGGATTGACGCTCGGGGCCAGCTTCGGCGAGTTGAGCGGGGCTTTCGAGGGCGCATCTGACCCGATGCGCGCCGCCGCAGCACAGGGTGACCAGGCCGTCCAGACTGCCCTTGCCAATGCCGGCGATCACGTCCAGGGGTGGTCGGAACTCATCATGGGCTTCAAGGGCACGGCCAAAGAGATGGACGAGAACAACTCGACGATGATCCGTCAGGCTGTTGCCCTGCCCAGCCAACGCGCCTACGACCCGTACAACGAAGACTGAGCCCGCGATGACACCCACGTATGACCAGGTGACGGCGTGGCGGCCGGAGACCATGTCGTCAATCGCCGCAGCCGTGCGCAGCCTCCAAGAGGGCATCGACGCCGAAGCCCCGCTCATCGGCAACCCAGTCTTGAACCTGACCACCAACCAGTGGAAGGGATTCTCCCGGACCGCGGCGGACGGCCGCGCCGAGAACGAGTCGCGGTGGCTGAAGAATGTCGGCGCCAAATTCGGGGATCTGGCCACATCATTGGAGGACTGGCCACCACAGATTCGCGGGGCCATGGACGCCCTCAAAGGACTCAAGGGAGACGCGGCCGACCAGGGCTACATGCTGCGCACCGGCGACCCCGGATACACCGTCGATTTCGTGAAGGCGAACGCGCCGGACGGCGCCGAGTTCGACCAGGGGCTCGCCGACTCGTGGAGCAGCAGGTTGCTGGAGGCCGCCGAGTACGCAGACACGACCGTGCAGCAGGCGTCGACCGCTGTGGCCAATGTCCTCGATTCGATCAGTGCGCTCACTCCTGAGTCGATCGCCCAGAACAGTTCGACGATCGACCCGTCCAAGGCAGCCGGTGATGCGCAGGCGATCCTGAGCGGCACGGCGACAGGTGAACAACGGGCACGTTTCCAACGCGCGACGCAGCTGACGCCGGAACAGTTGGCGAAGCTGAACCGAGGCGAGAGCATCGATCTGTCGCCCGAGCAGATGAAGTATCTGCAGCTGGCGACTGGAGCTGTCGACGTCGGTAGCGGGGAGGTGAGCGGCATCTCTGCGTTCGACAGCTTCGGAAGTAGCCAAGGCGACGAGTCGCTGCGCGCCGGTTTGGCCAACGGTCTGCAGGTCATCTCGAACGAGAACGTCCACAGCTCGACGGGCAACGGCGGATTCGCGATGCTCCCTCAGACGATCAAGGATTCGGTGTCTCGGCCGGACCTGGTGACCCGAATGACCAATGGGGTCGACCTGCGAGGCGTCAAGGAGAACAGCGCGCTCGGACGACTTGTACAGGCAGGCGATTCGCGATATCAGGCCGGCAGCGAGCTCGACCGCTCGCTCACCGAAGTCGCGCGCAAATACTCCGACGCAATCGCCTGGGACGAACAGGAATCGCCGAGGGCGACCGCGGGCGACTCTCACGATGGCTCAGCCCCAGGACTCGGAGCCATGCCAGCAGTGTCCGGTGCGGACAGAGCAGGAGTGGAGGACATTCTGGCCGGTGTCGGCCGCGACAAGATCGCGGTACATGAGGCATTCAGCGGCGAACACGGCCAGGATTTCATCCACGATCTGATGACCGTGCAGTGGAAAGATGACGGGGCAGCTGCGGGAACGTTCGTCAACACGACCGCCGACGACGCTCTCGTCGACAACCCTGCTGACCCCAACGACGTCTACAATTCACTGCTTACTGGCGGAATCATGGAGCAGGTCGCGCAGTACGCACACAGCCATACGGGTTGGGAGTCTTTGAAGGACATCCCCGGCGCCGATCACGACTCCGTTGGGCAAGTGAATCCGAAGTTTCTTCAGTCCCTTGCGGAAGGCATGAAGCCATACGCTGCAGAACTCGCGGGCGACAACAACCCGCGTATCTGGACAGCAAGCCCGACAGATGCCGGTCCCACAGGGTTCCACGCGGACAACGTCATTCATTCGGACGGCAAGAACGATTTTGAGGGCTCGTCCCGACTATTTGCACTGCTGGGAACAGATCCCGACGCTGCCAAGACCTTCTACTCCGGCGCGATGGATGCAATCGCGGTCGAAGCCCAAGAATATGCTGCCGATCCCAATGCCGGAACGGCAGCAGACCACATCACGACTATGGGTAATCTGCGTGGGCTTATGGACGAAGGCTTAACCTACGCCTCAGACGACGCCGCCAAATCAGCGTACGACTCGGCGACTGAGACGTGGAAGACCAAGAAAGCTGCATACGACACATTCATGCAGGCGGCGTCCTCCGGTGCAGATAGTAAGGCGCCAGGATCCTCTGCTGGCCTACAGGCAATACGTGGCAGCCTGGAGAGCGCTTTAGCCTCGATCCACCGATTCGTATGCGCTCGGTCGGTGCGGGATAGGCGAAATGCCCTGTCTGAGTGACAGAATGGGACTTGCTTAGGGTTCCA
>NZ_JBITWL010000050.1:0-11538 GCF_044543825.1 Gordonia sp. NPDC062954
CGCGCGAATCATCATCGAGAACCAACGCCGAAGTGGGCATACGGCAATTCTTCCACCCGAACGCCTGTAAGCGAATTAACGACGCGCAACACTAGCGATGTGATCGGTTCGCCCGGCGACAACCGTCCCGCCGTGCTACTACCGGTCGCTTACCTCGGAATCCTGCGCAGCTGCCTGAAGTATCGCGTCGGTCTCGCCGAGGGTTTCATGCACGATCACGAGTGGGACGGCCTCCGCATCTCCGAGTGACTCCTGCTCCCTGCGTAGAGGACCGTCGCGAAGGGCGCCTCACGCTGTGGTCGACACCTGCACCCGTCGACCACGCACATACACCTCGGCGATGGCCGGCTCCCGCAGACCCATCAGCAGCGCGAACAACGTCTGGTCGCGCGCGGTGCGGTCGTCGTCGGCGCGAATCCCTTGCGTCAGAATCGCTTCCAGTGGTGGCCAACGATCGGGTTCGATGACGAGGAAGTCCGCTTCCTTGCCGTCGTCGAAGTTCCCGAAGCGGTCCTCCATATCGAGCGCGCGGGCACCGGCGAGGGTGCCGGTGAACAACATCTCGGCCGGGTGGATCGCCACACCGGCATCGCCGGGCTCGCTCAGATGCACCTTGAAGGCGTCGGACAGCACCCGGGAGATCAACCATTCGTCGCCGGCGCCAACGTCGCTGCCGGCCGCGACCGTGATCCCGGCGGCGAGCGTACGCTGCCACGGCATGGTTCCGGAGCCCAGGAACAGTTGGGACACCGGGCAATGCGCGATCGACGTGCCGGTCTCGGCCATCCGGGCGAGTTCGGTGTCGGTGCAGTGCACCGCGTGCGCCATGATCGTGCGCCGACCCAGCAGGCCGGCACCGCCGACGCGGCTGCCCGGAAGGAACCGGCCGTCGTAGGTGTCGAGGTAGGACTCGACCCCGAAGAGTTTTCTGACGGTGTCGATCTCGCCGTCGCCGGGCCGGTTGTTCTCGTTGAGGTGGGTGTGCACGTAGACCCCGCGGTCGCGGACGTCGGCGTAGAGCTCGCCCAGGTTGGCCAGGGTCTCGGTGGTCACCGACAGGGCGAACCGGGGCACGATGGCTGAGTGCAGCAGTGCGGTGTCAGGAGCGCCGGTGTCCGCTGCGTGCCACTTCTCGATCTCGGCTGCGGTGAGCTCGATGGCTTCGCGCTCGGAGGTGAGCAGCGGCTCGGCCGACGGGCCGCCCACCGTTTGGATACCCCGCCCGCTGACCAGTCGCAGCCCCGCACGTCGGGTCTCGGTGAACAGGGCGTCCTGAGCGTGCGGAAAGGCGGAGCCGAACACCATCGCGGCGGTGGTACCGACCGCGACCCGACGGGCGCAGAAGTCGCGAGCGATCCGGGTGGCGAAGTCCGGATCGGCCAGCCGGGCCTCGGCCGGGAAGATGCACGAGTCGAGCCACTCCAGCAGTTGTCCGCCACCGTAGGCGTCGACCGAATAGGTCTGCGGAAAGTGGATGTGGGTGTCGACGAAACCGGGGATGAGGTAGGCGTCGCCGTGGTCGCGGATCGTCTCGGTGGCGTCGGCCGGTCGGGCATCGCGCGGCCCGCAATAGGTGATGATTCCGTCGTCATCGACGACCAGTGCGCCGTCGGGGAACCAGACCAGCGCGTCGTCGGCGGCGGATGCCCGGGGACGTCCGGCGATATGGAAGATCTGGCCGAGGTGGGTGATGCTCACCCGGCAACGAAAGCACAGGATCGGCTGTTCGGCCGGATGAGCGTGAGGGCTCGTGCAGGTAAGATTCGCTACACCGCGGCCAGACGGATCGCCGGTGACGCCACCTCAGGGGGTATTCATGAAGCGCAGGATGAGCACGGCCTTGGGGGTCACCGCGGCGGTGTTGGGCCTTGGTCTGCTGTGTGCTCCGGCAGCGAGCGCCGCCACCGTCGAGCCACACCAGGCTGCCAGTCCCTTCGGTTCGGCGAGTATCTGTGTCACCATTCCGATCGGGCCGGCGACAGTGAACATCTGCGTCTGACACCGGACGGAGAGCATCGGATGGGATCTGTGATCGGCGAGTTGGTGCCGCTCGCGGTCGGCGTGGCGATCTCTCCCATCCCGATCATCGGTGTCATCGCGATGATGCTCGGACAGCACGCGCGCACCACCAGTGTCGGCTTCGTGCTGGGTTGGCTGGTCGGGATCGTGGCGGCCACGACGATCTTCCTGGTCGTCGGTGGGGCGCTCGATGAAAGATCATCGTCGAGCGGATGGGTGAAACTCGTCCTCGGGGTCATCCTGCTGCTGTACGGGTTTCGGACCTGGCGCAGCCGCGACGCCGAGAGCTCGCAGCCGCGGTGGATGTCTGCGATCGACAAGATGCGCGCTCCGGCGGCCACCGGTCTCGGAGTGGCGCTGGCGGCGGTCAACCCGAAGAACCTGGTGCTGTGTGCATCGGCGGGTGTCACGATTGGCTCCGCGTCACTGGCGTGGGGAGCCGATGCGGCGCTCGTGGCGATCTTCACGGTGCTGGCCGCGACGACGGTGGTGGTTCCCGTCGTCGCGTACCAGTTCGCCGCTGATCACCTGCGCGACCCGATGGACCGGCTCAAGGTGTGGTTGGAGGCCAACAATGCGACGGTCATGGGCGTGCTGATCCTGGTGATGGGTGCAGTGCTGATCGGCAAGGGGATCTCGGGACTCGGCTGATATTTGTGGCCCTGCGGGTTCTCGGGTTCAGGACCGTAAGGACGGTGGTTGTCACTGCTCAGGCGGACGCAGGGAAGACGACGCGGACAGTTTCGCGCCGCCGATCACCTGGGGTAGGTGACGATGGTCTGTCCGGTGCGGGCGTTGCGCCAGGTGATGGTGCGGTCGGTGTGCATGGTCGGTATCCACGGCCCGTCATGTTTGCGGTCGTGGTCGGGGCGGCACAGGGGTGCGAGGTTGAAGGCCACGGTCCAGCCGCCGGCCAACGGGTCGGCATGGCAGAACTTGTGTAGGTGGTCGAGTTCGCACTCTTCGGATGGTCGCCCGCAGTAGGGATAACGGCAGCGCCGGTCGAGTTGAATGATCTCCGCCCGCAATGCCGCTGACGGTTTATAGGTCAGTGCCCCCGGTGGTGGGGTGGCGAATCCGCCGTGCCCGGTGGGGTCGATCGGTGGGGCCGGTGTGCGGTTGCCGAAGATGATCAACCCGCTGGCGGTACGGGTTTCACTCGGTCGGGCGGTGATGGTGCTGGCGTGTGGTGCGATCCGAGCGGCATGGGCCGGATCAATCGCCCCGTAGCCCATCAGGCGGGCCGGGTCGAGACCGGTCGGGTCGCGCAGCAGGGTCAGGCCGGGGACGACGAGGTCGGAATCGGAATCGGTGTCGGAATCGGTGTGAGCATCGGCCACGGCGGCGTCGTGCTCGGCAGGTGGTGCGGTGATGAAGTCTCGTCGCGGTTCCGGGAAGGGCGCGACATGATCGGCTTCGGCGTGATCGCTTCCGGTGTCGGACTGTTCGCTCTCGCCCTCGATGTCACGGTCGGCGTCGATGTCGGCGAGGGTGATCGGCTGTTCTTCTGCCGCATCAGGCCCACCCATGGCGGGTTCGTCGGCGCTCTGGCCAGATGCGCTGGCGTCGTCAGCCGTGCTGGAGTCGACCGACGACTCGCGCACACTGTCGGTGACCGAACCCGGGGTGGTGGCGGGTGCCGGGTTGTTGGTGCGGGTCTGGCGGGCGGGGCAGGTGTCGTCGCCGCAGTGGCAGCGCAGCTTGGCGCCGGGGGCTTTGATGATTTCGGCGAACGCGGCGACGCGTTGGGCTTTGATGCTGCGCCCATCACGGCGACACACCCGTCGGCTGATCAAGGCGCTGATGCGGTCACGCAGGTGCACGCCGTGTTCGGCGGGGATGCAGGCGTCGACGGTCATGTGACCGAACGCTTCGGCACCGATCGTCACATCCCCGAACAGATCGGTGATGTCCTCGCGGGTCTCGGCGGCTCGATCGGGGTCGAGGCTGATGATGATGGCGTCGAGATCATCTCGCAGAGCGGTGTCGGTGGTGGGTCGGCTGGCCAGATCGAGCACCACATCATCGAAATCCCACGGCTCATCCTCGTCGGCGGGATTGTCGGTAACAGGATCGGGGTCGGTGTCGGCCGCAGCATCACCAGCCTCGTCGGAGCCGACGTCGTCAGTGCTGTCACCGTCGGTGTCGGGATCGAGGTCGGCTGCGGGGTCGTCGAGGTCGAGGGTGAGTTCCTCCTCGACATCCTTGCTCTCGGTGTCGGGTTTGTCGGTGGTTTCGGCGTTGCCGGCGAGTTCGCCCAGTCGTGCTCGCAGGTCGCCGGTGGGGCCGGTGGCGGCGCCGCGGATGGCCACACCCAGCCGGTGGGGCCTCAGGTCGCCGGCACGGAAGGCATCACGAATCTTGGGGTGCTCGTCGAGCAGTTCGTCAAGACCAACCCATTCGCTGGCTTGACGTCGCGAAATACCCAACTGCAGCGAGATTTCGCCTTTCGCGGCCTTATCGGCGGCATTGCGGATGCGGTTCGGAACGTAATCGTTGTAGCCGGTGATGCGCTCGTTGTAAGTGGATTGACCGATCTGACGGGCGATCTGCATCGCCAGAGCCTGGGCTTGATTACTCAACCGCAACAAATCGCGACCGTACTGCGCCAACTCATCGAGACTGCTCGAGGCCAGCAGAGCGTCGTCGGCAGCACGGTCGGTGAAAGTGAACACGAAACACTCCTTTCCGGCGGCAACAGCGAGATCGGGTTCGGGATCAGTTGGTGGGGAATCGAACTGCTATCAGACTATCGGGAGGGTCTGACAACTTTGGTGCGCTGCGGGACGGCTGGGGATGGACTTGATCGGTAGGTGTTGGGTTCAGGATAGCGGCGGGGTCCGACAACTCTTGGTGCGTGAGTGTGGTTGCGGTGGTGGGCTCTTCGTGACACGGCCTCGCAAGCTCGGTCGCTCCCCAGGGGGCAGGAGCAGCGCCCGTTCCTCGGGCACTCCTCGGCGGCAGGAATCAGGTGAACACGATCAATCTCGAATCTCGATCACGGGGTGACGATGGTGAAATCCGGGTCCGGCGCGTCGAGGTAGCCGACCAGTTCGCGGAACCTGTCGATGTCACCCTCCACGGTGGCCGACCGGACCTTGACCGCGTCGTCGAGGTCGACTCCACCGAGCAGTATCCCCATCAGCGTCGACTTGCTCAGCGTGAATGTCACATCAGTGGCGTCGGCGGAATCGAGGGGGACGTCGAAGTGCACGAGCAGACCGTTGCGCAGTTCGGTGCGATGGCGACGATCGAGGCCCGTCAGCACCCAGTCGACGACGATGTGGGCGTCCCAACACGCCGGGCCGTCAACGCGGAGACTCACCGCATCGAACAACTGGTCCACCGACATCGCGCCCGCGATGTCCGCCGACGCGGTGGTGGTGGGCGTGCCGACGGGGCCGTTGCGCAATTCGTGGGCACCCATGAGATAGAAATTGCGCCAGGTGCCGTTCTCCGCGCCGTAGCCGAGCTGCTCGAAGGTGTCGGCCTGCAACTGTTTCGCTTCGTCGTTGGTCGGGTCAGCGAAGATGACATAATTCAACACGGTTGCCGTCCAACGGAAGTCGCCGTCGTCGAACGTAGCGCGCGCCTTGGTGATGACCTCGTCCGCTCCGCCCATGAACTCCACATGACGGCGAGCCGACTCCTCGGGCGGATGCTCCCAGAGGTGCGCTGGGTTGCCGTCGAACCAGCCCATGTAGCGCTGATAGATGGCCTTCACGTTGTGACTCACCGAACCGTAATACCCGTGGGTGTGCCAGGCGTTCTCGAGTGCGGGCGGTAGCACGATGTCCTCGGCGATCTCCAACCCGGTTCTGCCCTGGTTCAACTGCCGCAGTGTCTGATCGTGCAGATAGCCGTACAGGTCTCGTTGCAGCGACAGGAATTCGGTGAGTTGCTCGGTGCCCCAGGTCGGCCAATGATGGGAGGCGAACAGCACATCGGATCGGGCGGCGAACATGGTGATGGCCTCGGTCAGGTACTTCGACCAGACGTGCGGATCGCGCACGAGGGCGCCGCGCAGCGTCAGGAGGTTGTGCAGGGTGTGGGTGGCGTTCTCCGCCATGCACAGTGCCCGCATCTGCGGGAAGTGGAAATTCATCTCCGCGGGCGCCTCGGTGCCCGGTGTCATCTGGAACTCGATGGTCACACCGTCGACGGTCTCGGTCTGCCCGGTGGTGGTGATGTTGAGCGTCGGCAGGATCAGGGTTGCCGTTCCGGTGGACGTCGATTGCCCGAGGCCGGCACCCACGGCGCCCTGCGGCCCACGCGGCAATGCGGCTCCGTACATGTACGCGGCGCGGCGTCCCATTGCCGTTCCGGCATAGACGTTTTCTGCGACCGCGTGCTCGACCATGCCGACCGGCGCGATGATCGCGCACTCCCCGGCATCGACGGCCTCCTGGCTGATCACACCCTTCACGCCGCCGAAATGGTCGATGTGCGAATGGGTGTAGATGACCGCCTTCACCGGACGTGCGCCCCGATGCTCCCGGTACAGTCGCAATCCCGCTGCGGCGGTCTCGGCCGAGATCAACGGATCGATGATGATCACGCCCTCGTCGCCCTCGATCACCGTCATATTCGACAGGTCGAGACCACGCAGCTGATAGATTCGATCGGCGACCTCGAAGAGTCCTTGTTGTGCCACCAGACCCGACTGACGCCACAGACTGGGATTGGCCGTGGGCGGGCAGTCCTCGGCAAGGAAGCCGAATTCGTCGCAATCCCAGGCCGTTGCACCGTCGGCCCGCGAGATCACGGCAGGGTCGAGCTTCGCGATGAGGCCGCGGGCCGCATCGTCGACATCATGCGTGTCGTCGAAGGGCAACGTCGCGTGCGCGTCCGAGTTCGCTGCCGCCACTGCTTGACTGGCTTCACGGGGACTCCCCACGGAGATCACCTCTTCTGTGTTGTCATCGACATACGGGTTCACACCGCGCCTGGTGTAGCTCGCATCTCTACCATCGCAGAGCAGACGCCACGTCGTCGGCAAAGTGGCCGACAGGTGAAGATCAGTCGGCCTGCGTCCGTCCCCCGACGGTGTGCACCACGACGACCTGCGGGTCCCACGGCACCAGGTCGTCGACGGTGTGCTGGAGGTCGTCCACCGGTGGCAGTTGCTGTGGCGCCAGCACGCTGATCGTCACCGCATTTCCGCTCCACGACACATCGGTCACTTCCGCGGTGTCGTATCCGGCGTCAGACAGCCACTGGTCGGTCGCAGTGGCAATCTGGCGGGACCAGAGCGACGACAAGGAGTTGGCGACCATCGGGATCGCCACCACGACGAGCGCGACGGTCAGCACCACATACGCGCGTACACGCGGCCGCTGCGGACCCGCGCCGGCCTGCACGGCGAGTTCGGCGGCCTCGCGACCGTATCGTCCGATGGTCAGGATGATCGTGGCAGTGATGATCATGGCGATCACATTCGACGCGAACAGCACGAACGCGCCCAGCGCCAACGACGGCGCTCCCGAACCGAGACAGACCCCGACCACCCCGAGCGGCGGCACCAACGAGATGGCGATGGCGACGCCGGGCAGGACGTCGCCGACGTCGCGCCGGGTGATTGCGATGGCGCCGACCAGGCCGGTCGCGATGGCCGCCAAGAGGTCCACCAGGGTGGGGGAGGTGCGCCCGAGGACCTGCGAATTGGCCAGCACGTTGGTCGGGTTGGGCAACAGCTGCGCCATGACCGCGCCCAATGCGGTCACCAGCACCACCCCGATGACGATGTAGCCGACACTCGACAAGATCAGTCGTCCACGCGCGGTCACGATCCCGAGCCCGACGCCCAGGATCGGGGTGGACAGCGGTGCGACGATCATCGCGCCGATGACGGTGGCGGTGCTGTCGGCGACCACGCCGGCAACCGCGATGATCCCCGAGAGCGTGAGCATGATCCAGAATGCGGACTGCTTCGAGAGTCGTTCGCCGACCGAAAAATCGAGCCGTTCGGCCAGCTCATCGAGGGTGCGGCGTTGGGAGTCGGGGATGAGTGTGAGCACCGTTGTGGCGCCTTTCTTCTCGACGACACCACCGGGCCTGGTGTGTCTTTCGTCGGTGATCTTAGGCCGCAATCGCCGACAGGCCCCATCAGGCGGCGGAATGTCGCCCGAACGTGACTCCGGCAGTTCGAATTCCCTGGCGTGCGCATCCTCGGCGCTCGGATCGTCGTACTCTTGACGCGTGACGGCGCCCGTATCGAAGCCCGACGACGACGGTGTCGCGCCCGCGCGCGCGGGCCGAGTCCTGACCGCGCTGATCCTCGTGGCGGGGGTCGCCAACATCAATCTCGCGGTCGCCAACGTCGCTTTGCCCGACATCGGCGAGGCACTCGACGCCAGCTCCACGCAACTGAACCTCATCGCGGTCGGCTATTCACTCGGGCTGGCCGCCTCGGTGCTCTACTTCGGTGCCCTCGGCGACAGGTACGGCCGCAAACGCATGCTCGTGTTCGGTATGTCGCTGTCGATCCCGGCCTCGCTGGTGGCCGGATTCGCGCCGTCGTTCGAGGTGTTGTTCGGGGCCCGGGTGGTGGGCGGTATCTCAGCGGGCCTGGCGTTTCCCACCACTCTGGCGGTGATCACCGCCCTGTGGTCGGGCGCTCGGCGCACCAAGGCGATCGCGGCCTGGTCGGCTCTGGGCGCGGCCATCTCGGCGTCCGGCCCGGTGCTGTCGGGGGGACTGCTCGAAGTGTTCAAGTGGAACGCGGTATTCCTCGTCACCCTTCCGTTGGCCGTGATCGCCCTGATCGGCGCCTGGTTCCTCGTTCCCTCCGACAGCGGAGACACCGCCGCCACCGTCGACAACCTCGGCGGTGTCCTGTCGATCGTGCTCGTGGGCGCGACGGTGCTCGCGCTCAACTTCGCCCCGTTGGGTGACAAGGGCACCGCGGTAGTGATCCTCACCGCCATCGCACTCGTCGCTGCGCTGGGCTTCGTGGTGCGCCAACTCCGAGTCCGGGTACCGCTGTTCGACCTGCGGATCGCGCGTCGCCGAACCTTCTGGGTGGCGGCCGTCGGCGGCATCATCATTTTCGGCACCTTGATGGGTGCGATGTTCATCGGGCAGCAGTTCCTGCAGAACGTGTTGGGCTACTCCACGCTGGAGGCGGGCGCGATGATCCTGCCCGCGGCTCTGGCGATGGTGGTGGTGGCCCCACAGTCGGCCAAGCTCGTCGAGGCCCTGGGCTCCCGGTTCACCCTCCTGCTCGGCTACGCGTTCATCGTCGCCGGGTTGGTGGTCGCCTACCTCACCTGGGACGAGGGTGCGTCGGTGTGGGTCGTCATTGCCGCCTACTTCTTGATCGGTGTCGGTGTGGGCTTCGCCGGCACGCCCGCATCGCACTCGTTGACCGGGTCGGTGCCCGTGCAGCGCGCCGGCATGGCATCGAGTATGTCCGACCTCCAGCGTGACCTCGGTGGCGCCATCATGCAGTCGCTGCTCGGGGCCATCCTCACCGCGGGCTACGCGAAGTCGCTGTCGGCCTCGATTGCCGCGTCGCCGCAAGCCGACGAGATCACCGCGCAGAGCGAGGCCGCGCTCACCAAATCCTTCTCCAGCGCCGAGGTATTGGCGTCACGCTACCCGCAATATGCCGACCAGATCATCGCCGCTGCGCGAAATGCCTTCGTGGACGGCGATACTCGTGCCTACGGGGCGGCGATTGCGGTGGTGGTGCTCGGTGCCCTGATCGTTCTGTTCGGCTACCCCGGGCACGCCCGCGAGCGCGAGGCGATGGCGCGCTACGCCGCACAGCAGCGCCTGACGGACTGACCGGCCGCACCGCTTCGGGACCTCCTCTGGGCAGTGTCCGAAATGTGACGATAAGCATTGTCGCGATCGCACAGATCCGCACTTTCTGGGTCACTTGTCCCATCACTACCTGCGGGGTCACACTCGCGCACAGTGAATTTCACTTCGTGAAACAGCTTGACACCGGTGTAAGGCAGACGCTACTTTCCGAGTGGCCCAGATCACATCAGGCGGATCGGGCCACCGAACCGCCGCCGGTGGTCCGGTGCTCAAATCTGGAACTCGAAGCCCTACCGGGTCGAACAGTCGTGCCCGGAACCGGCGGGAAAGGCATGTGAGTATGCGTAGGAGAACTGGCCGCGTCTTCGCGGCCGCCGTGGCAGCGGCGTGTGTATTCTCCGTTGTCTCGTGCAGCAGCGACGATGACAGCGGTTCCGGCAGCACCGGGGTGGCCGAGGGGAGCGGAACCGCGGCCGCCGGTGACCCGATCCGGGTCGGCCTGTTCAATCCCTCGCAGGGGCCCGGCACCCAACCGGGTGTGACCACCGGCAAGGACGCCGCCGTCGAGTACATCAACAACCAGATCGGTGGGATCAACGGTCGGCCCATCGAGGTCATCGACTGCGGGATCGACCAGACCGCGCCGGAGTCCACGATCTCGTGCGCGAACCAGTTCGTCCAAGCAGGTGTCGTCGCCGCGATCGACGGATACAACTCCGAATCCCAGGCAGCGATGCCGATTCTCACCTCGGCCGGCATCCCGATGGTCGGCCAGATCCCGTTCAACACGGCGACCGGCGCCGAGGCGGCCAACCGGGTGTACTTCGGCCCGCCCGCGGCCGCGTTCCTCGTCGGATTCATGCAGTCCCTGAAGGCGGCCGAGAAGGAGTCCCTGACCCTCGCGAATGCCGATCTGCCGCAGGCGCATCAGGTGTTCGACACCCTCATGGTGCCGCTGGGCCAGCAACTCCAGATCGACGTCAAGGGGGTGTACTACCCGCCGGCCGGACCCAACTACACCGCGCTGGCCACCACTCTCGCCGACGGTGACCCCGCGGCTGCCGGCCTGATGACGTCGGCGAACGAGAACAACTGCACCAAGCTGTCGCAGTCGCTGCGGTCGGTCGGCTACCAGGGCACTATGTTCATGGCTGCGTGCACCGAGTTCATCGACACCATGGGTGCCCAGGCCGTGGGCGCGCAAACGTACTCGCCGATCTGGCAGCCGCCGGCGCTCGAGTCGGCGCCTGAAGAGGTCAAGGAGAACGTGCAGATCTCTGAGCAGTACGTCGACGAGGCCGGAGGCAGCGGCGGCTTCTACGCCTACGGGATGTTCGCAACGCTCGTTGACTTCGTGAACGGACTGAACACGGCCGGCGTCACCGACTTCACCGGGCCGGGCGTGCTGGCCGGGCTGAAGGGGCTCACCGACTTCCAGAGCTTCGCCGGTCCGACCCTCACCTGCGGCAAGGAGACGACCCCGAACTGCACCACCGAGATGCTGCTGTTCGAGGTCACCGGTGACAACAAGACCGAACCGGTCGGCGGTGGCTACATCACGCCGAACCCGGAGGTCCTCAAGATGATCCCGGGCGCCATCTGAGTCCTCTCACACCGGGTCGGGGGGGGGGGGGGGGGCCCCCCCCCCCCCCCCCCCGGCGGGGGGGGGGGGGGGGGGCCGCCCGCCGCACACCAAAGAGGGGGGCCCCAAGACCCCGCGCGCCCCAGCCGCGGGCGGGGCCCCCCCGCGCC
>NZ_JBITWL010000051.1:0-10020 GCF_044543825.1 Gordonia sp. NPDC062954
CCTCGAGAAAGCGTCCTGACCCGAAACCGTCCCGACCCAGCGCCCACGACGCCAGTCAGCGACGCCACCTCACCTAACCTTCCTTACAGATCAGCCGCCTGCTACCGCCGCAGATCCGCCGCGATCATCGGCCACGTGCGCTTGAGGTCGGATTCCCAGTACTGCCAGGAATGCGTCCCGTTGGGTCGCGCAATCAGTTTCATCGGCACGCGCAGCGACCGAAGCCGCGCCGCCATGTCCTGGGTACACTGGTTGACCGCCGCCTCGATCGCGCCGCCGAGCACCACCTGATTCGCCAGTACCAGCGGATTTCCCTGCACCAGTTCGGCATTCATCTGGTCGTACTTTCCTGGCAGACCCGTACCGCTGGTCATGTACACCTTGGTGCTGCGCAGCTTCGCCGCCCGCAGGTAGGGATCGTTGGCCCGCCAACCCGGTCCACCGACCGGCCCCCACATGTTGGTCAGATTGCCCTGCCCGCGGTCAGCCACCACCATCCGGATGTAGGCCTGCCCCAACGGATCGCTGGTGCGCGCGCAACCACTGTAGGCGGCCACCGACCGGTACAGCTTGGGGGCGGCGATCGCGAGATTCAGCACCGACGTCCCGGCCATCGAGATACCCGCGATGGCATTGACCTTGGTGGTATCGAATTCCTTGTCGATGAGCGGCGGGAGTTCTTTGGTCAGGAACGTCTGCCACTTGTTGCGGCCCAGGACCGGGTCGTCGCGCTGCCAGTCGGTGTAATAGGAAAACGCGCCACCGATCGGGGTGACCACATTGACGTTCTTGTCGGCAAAGTACTTCACATAGTCGGTCTTGGCCGTCCAGGTGGCGGAGTCCTCACCACCGCCGGCACCGTTGAGTAGATACAACGTCGGCCGGGGTTTGCTGGTGTTGCGCGGACGCAGCACGGTGATCGGGATCATCTTCTGCATCGACGCCGACCACACGATCAGCGTCGTGTGCTGCGGGTTGTCGTGGATCACGGTGTCGACGCGGGAGATCTTGGGGTCGGGGGTCGGTGTCGCCTGCGCAGCTGCCGCGCCGAGGGTGAGACCCACGGTCGCCGTCATCGCCGCAGCCACCCACACGCGCCATCGACGTCCCCCGAGTGCGTTCACCAACACCTTCCCTCCAACCTCACAAGTCACAGTTGTCACAACCTTAACGGTTGAGCAGCTCAACCAACAGCCGGAACGGTGCTCGTTAGGCACTTGTGACGTGCGGGCGCCGGCCTCTCGGCAGCCACCCCGAATCGCCAACGCCACCTTGCTCTGGAAGCAAGGTGGCGTTGGCGATTGGGGGTATATGTCAGGAGTGGGTGAACTTCGGCTCACGCTTCTCGACGAACGCGGCCATGCCCTCGGCCTGGTCGTCGGTGGCGAATGTCGAGTAGAACAGTGCCCGCTCGGCGCGGATCCCCTCGCCGAGGCCGGACTCGAAGGCGCGGTTGACCGCGTCCTTGGCCAGCGAGGCCGCGATGAATGATTTCGATGCGATGGTCTCGGCCACTTCCTTGGCCGTGGTCAGGCAGTTCTCTTTCGGCACCACCCGCGACACCAGCCCGAGCTTGTCGGCCTCGTCGACCTTCATGTTCCGGCCGGTGAGGATCAGATCCATCGCCTTGGCCTTGCCGACCGCGCGGGTCAGGCGCTGCGATCCGCCGATGCCGGGGATCACGCCGAGATTGATCTCGGGCTGACCGAATACCGCGTTGTCACCGGCGATCAGGATGTCGCAGAGCATCGCCAGCTCGCAGCCACCGCCGAGGGCGTACCCGGTCACCGACGCGATGATCGGGGTGCGCAGGCGGGCCAGATCGTCCCAGGCGGCGAAGAACTGCTCGCCGACGACGTCGCTGTAGGACTTCGACGACATCTCCTTGATGTCAGCGCCGGCGGCGAAGGCTTTTTCCGACCCGGTGATCACGATTGCCCCGATGTCCGGGTCCTTGTCGAATGCGGTTGCCGCGCCGACGACCTCGGTCATGAGCGTGGTGTTGAGCGCGTTGAGCGCCTTCGGCCGGTTCAAGGTGATGACGCCGACGCGCCCGTCACGCTCGACGATGATGGTCTCGTGCTCAGACACTCGAATCCTCCTGCGGTGCGGGGTTGATGACAAGTTCCAGGCCGTCGGGCAGCGGCGCGAAGAAGGCGTCCACCTCGGCGGGGGTGACGGCGGTGTGATCGGTGTGGCGCCACGCCGGGTTGCGATCCTTGTCGATCACCTGCGCGCGGATACCCTCGGCCATATCGGGATTGAGCAGGCTGCGCAGCGACACCCGGAATTCACGCTTGAGTGTCTCGGGCAGGGTGGGTTCAGCCTGCCGCAGCGACCGCAGGGTCACGGCCAGCGCGAGCGGGCTCTTGCCGGCGATGGTGGCGGCGGTCTTCTTGGCATCGTCGGTGCCGGCGGTACTGCAGCGGTCGATGATCTCGGCGATGGAGTCGGCGGCGAAAGCCTGACTGATCCACTCCCGTTGCCCGGCGATCTTCGACTCGGGCGGTTCCTGTGCATACTTGGCGAGCGCGTCATCGAGCGAGGTCTCGCCGATCGCCCGACGGAATGCGCCGAGGTCGGCGGCCGGGATGTAGTGGTCGGCGAGACCGAGCTCGATGGCATCCGCACCGGACAACTGGCCGGCGGTGAGCCCGGCGTAGACGCCGAGGTTGTCCGGCACCCGGGCCAGCAGGTGTGTGCCACCGACGTCGGGCACGAATCCGATCCCGACCTCGGGCATGGCGAGGCGCGTGCGGTCGGTGACGACCCGGGTGTTGGCGTGGGCGGAGACACCGACACCACCACCCATCACAATGCCGTCCATGATGGCGACATAAGGCTTGGGGTAGCGCGCGATGTCGGCGTTGAGCCGGTATTCGTCGGCCCAGAACAGAGCGGACGGGCACGCCGCCGCCTCGGCGTCACCGGCGCCGGAGCTGCTCAGCGCCGAGGCATCACGGTGAATGGCCACGATGTCGCCGCCGGCACACAGACCGCGCTCGCCGGCACCGACCAGCACCACCGCGCTGACCTGCGGATCGGCCGCCCAGCCGTGCAGGAGCTCGTCCATGGCGGTCACCATCGGATGGTCGAGCGCGTTGATCGACTTCGGCCGGTTCAACGTCAGGGTCGCGACCCCGGCGTCGATCGTGGACAGCACGGACGGTTCGTCCACCATGCTCAGATCTCCCTCGCGCAGATTCGTCCGATTACCCCTCAGATACTTGCATATCCTAGTAAAGGAGTACAGCGCAGGTCCCGAGTACCTCAGTCCCGGGCGCGCACGAACACTTCCATCGTCGTCGAAAGGACCTCGCGGTCGTCGCCGTTCACCAGGCGTCCGGCGCAGGTCACAAGCGCACGACCCGGCTTGTCGAAGGTGACGGTGTCGATGGTCATCGACCCGGTGAGGGTGTCGTCCGGCCGGACCGGACGCAGAAAGGCGACATCGACCAGACGGCGTCCGGCGATCACCTGCCAGTGATCGAAGACCGCACGCACGGCCAACCGCTGGAACACCGCCAAGGTGTGGATGCCGCTGGCGATGAGTCCACCGAAGGCACCCGACTCAGCGGCGTCGGCGTCGACGTGAAAGCTCTGCGGGTCCCACTGGGAGGCGAAGTCCACCAGGTCGCCTTCGCTGATGGTGAAGGTCTCGAACTCGTGATGACGGCCCACTTCGAGGTCGTCGGCAAAGGCGCGGGATTCCGTGGTCACCGCGGTCACGCTATCGGGCGTTGCCGGATGAGATGCGAGCGGCCGGGCGGACCGCACGCAGGTGGCCTCGTTCGCACCGACGTGGCCGCCGATGCGCTTGCCGCCGATCTCTTCCGACGATCCGTGCCCTCTCACTCAGTCCGCCCACCTACGGTGAGCTCACCGGGACATGCCACTAGGTCCCACAGTCCAGAAGGAGTAACCACATGACCATCCGCGTCGCCGTCTGCTACGGGCATCCCAACGATCCCGCCGCCTTTGACGAGTACTACGAGCAGGTCCACATCCCCCTCGCGTCGAAGGTCCCTGGATTGACCGACTACACCTGGGGCAAGGCCGCTACCCTCGACGGTTCGGAGCCGCCGTACTACGCCGTTGCGAACCTCTACTTCGCCGACCAAGAGGCCTTGATGGCGGCTGCGGGTTCCGAGGAGATGGCGGCGGCCGGCGCTGACGTCGCAAACTTCGCCACCGGTGGTGTCACGATGTTCACCCAGGAGGAAGCCTCGGTTTTGCGGTAACCGCTCGGCGCGTTCGACGCCACGTCGATGGTGGTCCGTCGTTTCCACCGGTGTGCGGACCCGACGCCAACCACACGGGGAACTGACATCCACGGCGGTTACAACCCTGTGTGGATGTCAGTTCTCCATGTGGTAGATCGCTACTGCGCGGGAGGCGGGTTGGCCGTGCCAGCCTTGGCGACCTATTCGTCGCAATCGCCGGGGAGCGACAACCTACAGTGGACCGATGAGCACCGACCTCCCACCTACCGACCGCCGCACCGTCGACCCGCGCCGTCACCAGCTCGCCGAGGTCATGCAGTTACCTGCCGATCAGCCGGTCACGATGCTCAATCTGCTGCGGTATCGCGATGTGGCCGACTACTCGGCCGCCGATGATCTCGCCCCCGAGCAGCCGATCTCGGGCGAGCAGGCCTATCGCCGCTACGGCGCGGCAGCGACCCCACACATCGAGAAGGCGGGCGCCGAGGTGGTGTACCACGGCGAATGTGGTCCCACCGTGATCGGCCCGGCCGACGAAACGTGGGATTCGATACTGCTGGTGCGTTACCCGAACCCGAAAGCGTTCCTGGACATGGTCACCGATCCCGAGTACCAGTCGTTGTCGCGCCATCGCACTGCAGCACTGGCCGATTCCCGGCTCATCGCGACGACCACGTCGTAGCCGGAGCCGCCCGCCGCCGACGGCGCAACCGTTCTGGCCGCAGCTCCGGCTCCAAGCCGGAACCGGGAACTGCGGTCGGAAGTTTCGACAGGCCAAGCTCAGGTCTCGGTCGGGTGGAAATCGACTGCCAGCTCTGGTCCGTCATTTTCTCGATAGGCGGCGAGGTTCGCCGGATCGTAGGCGGCGACGGTGTCCATCCGGCGGGCCGCGCTCGATGCGACGAACTCATGCCCGGAGTCGACGACCCCCATAGGGCGTGAAAGTCCAGCGATCAAGCGGTAGAAGCCTTTCCGTGACTCCTGGAGCGGGACTGCGAACGCGTCGGTGTCGATGAGGAATTGGCTGATCGCGCTGATTACGCTGACGGTCGCCGGTCCCGATGCCGGTGCTTCCTTGTCATCGTTGAACGCGAGTCCGTGACGCCGCGCCCGATCCATCATCCACACCAGTGGGATGTTGCTGATCTTGCTGTCGGCATAGCCACCGCCGACGTTGCAGTGCACTCCGGAAAACCAGACCTGCTCGATGATCTGGCTGTCCGGGGCATCCGGCTGCGCACGCCACAGCGTCGGCTTGAACGGTCCGCGCTTCTCGTCGATGGCCAACGCATGATAAGCGGCCGCGACGGTGGAACTGAGCTGAGTGTCGTGAAATGCCCACCGTCGGTTGATCCATTCGAAGAGCTTGCCGCTGAGTGGAATTCCCAACGAGCCGACGGTGTCCCACACCCCGATGAAGCGGATCGGCACCTCATGTGAATACTGCTCACGGAACTCGACGGCGCGTTCGCCGCTCGGCGCCGACGACCGGTCCCGATCGCGGTACAGCGCGAAGGCCTCGTCGAGACGGCCGCGGTGCTCTCGCGACAGCAGGCCCGCGTTGCGGATGAAACCGGCGATGCTACGCGCGGTATATGCGCCGCGACTGAACCCGAACAAGAAGATCTCGTCGCCGGGTTCGTACATATCGACGAGTTCGAGATACCCCTTCTTCACATTCTTGGACAGCCCCAGTCCCAGTGCTCCTCCGCGAACCTTGTGCCACGGCTTGGTCCCGACCCCGGCCACATAAACGGAGTCCTGGATGACGCCGGCATCGTCGGTGCCGGCGATCGCCTGATACAGCTTGACCACGTTCGTCGGGTGTTTCTGCCCGAACACATTCCAGGTGCCGTCGCAACACACGATCAGCCGTCTCGGCATGATGAGTTGATCTCCTTCTCAGGTGGAACAGGTGCTTTAGATCCTATGCGGCGTCGAATGGTTCATGCGTCGCGTGATTGATCGACAGCTGCCGCCGGGCTCGTCGGCGGGTCACGGCGTCCGCAGCACATCGCGCGCCCGCGCATTGATGGCGTCGTGTATCCAGTCGGGCTCGACGACGTCGAAGGAGTGCTCGAGCAGCAGAGCCCACACCATCCTCAGTGCTCGTGTCCGGTCGGCGTACCGTAGCCGGGCTCGCACGGTCGCTGCGTTGGGCGTCGCGGTGTCGTGAATCGCGACGGCACGCCCGAGTCGATCCAGATCCTCGGCAGCACAGTCGATCACCACCTCGACCGGTTCGAACGATGCCCGAAACGCGCTTCGATGTCGTTGCCAGATCTCGTCGAGGTCGACCTGAGGATCCCGCTGCGCCGGCTCGTCGAGGACCTCGACGTCGGACATCCGCGACACCCGATACATGCGTTCGTCACCGTTCACTGCCGCGACGAAGTACCAGGTCTCGCCAGCCACGATGAGACCGATGGGATCGAGAATCCGTTCGCGTACTTCGTCATCGCCGCGTCTGCGATAACCGACCCGCAGTCGTCGACCATCGAACACCGCCTGCTGCACGGCCCCCAACGCGCTCACCTTTTCTGGTTCACGCACGAAACCCTCGGGCCGGACGAGGACACGTTGAGCGGCGTCGACCGCCCGGCCACGATGAGCCTCGGGCAGCGCGGCGGCCACCTTGCGCATCGCGCTGGCGAATGCCGGTGAATCCAGTCGCCCGGTGCCGGCCAACAACGATGTCGCCTCATCGACGGTCAGCCCCGTCAGATCCGTGCGATAGCCGGGCAGCAACGCGAAACCACCGTGTCGACCGCGCTCGGCATACACCGGCACGCCCGACAACGACAGCGCATCGATGTCGCGCAGCACCGTACGCTCCGAGACACCGAGTTCCTCGGCGATGGCAGCAGCGGTCAGCCGCTCATGCTTCTTCAACAGCATCAGCACCGCGATGAGACGTTCGGCTCGCACATCCCCGATTCTGTCGCACAATCACGACAGAAGATGTCGTGATTAGGAGATTGACTGAGATCACCAGCCAGGAAACTCAAAGGAATCACGATGACGAACTCCCAGACCGCCGATCCCCGCCCCTCCTACGCCGCCGCCACCGCGTGGGTCACCGAATTGCTCAACGGCGTGTCCGAAGATCAATGGTCGGCCCCCACACCCTGCGACGAGTTCGACGTCCGCACGCTCGCCGCACACCTGATCGCCACGGCCAACCGCGCGGTCGCGCTCGCCGAGGGTGCCGACGCCCTCGCACTGCCCCGCCTCGCCGACACCTATGACGCACACTCATACGCCGTCACCGTCGGCAAAGCCATCGAGCTGTGGTCCGACGACGCCACCCTGACCGCGCCGGTCACCGTCCCGTGGGGTGAGGTCCCGGGAGCAGGCGCGCTGTGGGGCTACGTCAGCGAGACCCTGGTGCACGGTTGGGACCTGGCTGTCGCCACCGGTCAGTCCGCCGAAACCGATCCGGCCGTGGTCGACCCGGTACTGGCGGTCGCGCGCCAGTTCATCCCGGCCGAGATCCGCGCCAACCCCGACGTGCCGTTCGGACCGGTCGTCGAGCCTCGCCCCGAGGCCGGTCCGACCGAACGGTTGGCGAACTGGACCGGACGTTCATCGTCGCCCTGGGTGGGTGCGGCCGCACAGTGACCGCGCTCATCCGCAGATCGGGTGACCGGAATTCGGCGGCATAGAATGGATCCCTGTGTCTCTCCGTCGTACGCCCGAAGTGAGTACGGACGGCGTGACACCGAAGGGCGCTTTGGCCTCTTTGTCCAACCCGAACTATCGGCTGTACTTCGCCGGGCAGACGCTGTCACTCACCGGAACCTGGATGCAGATGACGGCCCAGGCCTGGCTCGTTCTGACGCTCAGCGGGTCGGCATCTGTACTGGGTGCGATCGTCGCCCTGCAAGCGCTGCCGATCCTGTTGCTGGGCCCCTACGCGGGAGTGATCGCCGACCGGGTCGATCGCCGTCGGTTGATGATCGTGCTGCAGACCATCATGGGGATTCTCGCCGGCATCCTCGCGGTGCTGACACTCGGCGGGTGGGTGCAGATCTGGCATGTCGCAGTGTTGGCGCTGCTCGTCGGCCTCAACAATGCGTTCGAGAACCCGGCCCGCCAGGCGTTCATCCATCAGGTGGTGGGCGAGGAGCTGATTCGCAACGCCGTCACCTTGAATTCGGTGATGGTCAACGCGGCCCGAGCAGTGGGACCCGGCGTCGCCGGTCTCGTCCTCGCGGCCGTGGGCGCCGGATGGTGCTTCGCGATCAACGCGCTGAGCTTCGTCGCGGTGGTCGTCTCGCTCGTCGCGATGAACACCGCGACCATCGAACACGAAGAGCCCATCGCCCGCGCCAAGGGACAGCTCCGCGAGGGTCTGCGGTACGTTCGCGGCTCCCCCGCCCTGTGGATCCCGCTGGTGATGATGGCGCTCGTCGGCACGCTTGCCTACGAGTTCCAGGTGTCGCTGCCCGCGGCCGCCGCCGATACGTTCGAGGGTGGCCCGCAGGCGCTCGGGTTCATGACCTCGGCCATGGGGGTAGGAGCTGTGGTCGGTGGTCTGCTTGTCGCGGCGCGTGGCACCACCGGCCTGCGGCCCTTGACCATCGCGGCAGCCGGTTTCGGAGTGACCATTGCCGCGACCGCGATCGCCCCGTCGTTGCCGGTCGCGATCGCCGCGCTGTTCTTTGTCGGATGGCTCAGCGTCACCTTCATGTCCACCGGGAATGCGACGCTGCAGCTGAACGCGGACCCGCGGATGCGTGGACGGGTGATGTCGCTGTGGTCGGTGGCGTTCATGGGCTCTACCCCGATCGGAGGACCCATCATCGGCGCGATCTGTGAGGTCACCGATGCGCGGGTGGGTCTCGGAGTGGGCGCGGTCTCGTGCTTCGTCGCGGCCGCACTCGGTGCCGCGGTGTGGCGGCGCGGGAATCGTCGTCGACCGGTCCGGATGCGGTCGACGGAGGGCGGCCCTGCGTGACGCTCGCAAGCTCGCTCCCTTGAGGCTCGCGAGCTCGAACCTCAGGGCGGCGTGACAGGGACCAGGGCGTGACGCTCCCGGCCGCCGACCGCTCTGCTACCGCGCGACGAAGTACAGCCGCTGGTTGGCGAACTCGCCGATCCCGATGGGTCCCATTTCTCGTCCGAATCCGGAGGCCTTCACCCCACCGAACGGCAGCTCTGCGGACTCGGCAGCAATCGTGTTGACATGTGTCATACCGACTTCGAGTTCTGCCGCGATGCGCGCCGCGCGGGACTCGTCGGTGGAGAACACGGAACCGCCCAGACCCAGATGGCAGTCGTTGGCCAGTTGTAGGGCTTCGGCGTCGCTGGAGACCCGATAGATGGTGGCAACCGGACCGAAGATCTCCTCCCGATACGAGTGCGACCCCACCGGGACGTCGGTCAGAACCGCGGGCGAGTAATAGGCGGCGCTCCCCTCTGCGAGTTCGCCGCCCGCCACGAGCGTCGCACCCTCGGCAAGGGCTTTCTGCACTTATGCATGCACGGTCTCGGCAGCCGATCGCGAAGACAGCGGAACATACTCGCCGTCGCCGAGACTCAGCTGATCGCCCGGCGTGAGCCCCTCGGCACGCTTCTTCAACTGTGCGACGAACTCGTCGTAGATTTCATTCATCACGATGATCCGCTTGTTCGAGTTGCAGACCTGACCGCCGTTGTAGGTGCGGAACTCCCAAGCCTGCTGCGCGACGTCGGCGACATGAGCCGTCCTGGGTCTGGTGGAGACCGTGATCTCACCAGGAGAATGTCGGTATGGCTGCACCACGCAAGTTCGATCAGGAGACTCGTGAGCGGG
>NZ_JBITWL010000052.1:0-9416 GCF_044543825.1 Gordonia sp. NPDC062954
CCGCCCCATCACGAAACTCCCGGTCGTACTTCTTCCGCTTCTCTGGCATCGTGCTCCTCATTATCGATGCCTCTACGGTTCGGGGGGAACCTCAACCCCCCACCAGTGGGGACTTTCTCATGGCCACGGACACCCCCGCATGCGCGGCGATCGTGCGCAGCCCCGGCGACGGTAACCCCACCGCCAGACCCAGCCACAACCGCAGGACTTCTCTGATCTCTTCCACAGCAACCTCCCGATAGCCCATGCCGCCGCCCCTTCCATGACTGCTCGTCACGGCCGAGTCAACGGGACCTGACCCCGGACCTTGGACACGTTGAATCCCGCAGTTCGCGGGGAGAAGCGAGATGATCAAGGTATGGCTCGGAGACACTATTCAGAGCAGTTTCGTCAGGACGCGGTGGACTTGTACGAGTCGACCCCCGGGGCCACGGTGCGCGGTATCGCCGCCGATCTTGGGGTCGAGCGCGGCACGTTGCGTCACTGGCTTGAGCGCTACGGCACCGGCCGCAAGACCGCTGCCGATGGCAGCGGGGCGGTCAGCCCGCTCAAGGCCCGCAACGGCGATGGGCCCGCTGTGGTGGGGCCAGAAAGCGCTGAGGCCAAGATCGCACGGTTGGAGAGGGAGAACGCGGCACTGCGTAGCGAGAAGCTCAAGCTGAGCACCGAACGGGAGATTTTGCGTCAGGCGGCCAAGTATTTCGCCGGGGAGACGAACTGGTGAGCCGCTTCCAGTTCGTCGCCGACCACCTCGACACCTACCCGGTCAAGTGGCTATGCGATCTCCTCGAGATCGCGTGTTCGTCGTTTTACGCCTGGCGCAAGGCGGCCCCGCGCCGGGCGGCTCGTGCGGAAGCTGATCATGTTTTGGCGCAACGTATTCGTGAGGTTCACGATGGTGACAGCACCTGTGGTGCACCGCGGATTACCGCGGAACTCAACGATGGGGTGGCGCTGGAGAACCGGGTCAATCACAAACGGGTGGCGCGGGTGATGCGCGCCCACGGCATTGTCGGTTATCGGCGGCGCCGTCGTGTGGTCACCACGATCCCTGAACCTGCCGATCGCATAGTCCCTGACCTGGTGGAACGCGATTTCACCGCGCCCGCCACGAACCGGGTGTATGTCGGCGATATCACGTATCTGCCGATCGCCGATGGCTCCAACCTGTACCTGGCTACGGTGATCGACTGCTACTCCCGACGGTTGACGGGGTGGGCGGTGGCCGATCATATGCGCACCGATCTCGTTGCCGATGCCTTGCAAGCGGCACAACAGACGCGAGGGTCGTTGTCGGGAGCGGTCTTTCACTCCGATCACGGCTCGGTCTACACCAGCAAGGCCTACGCCAACCTGTGCGCTGAACTCGGCGTGACCCAGTCCATGGGAGCGGTGGGCACCAGCGCCGACAATGCGATGGCCGAGTCGTTCAACGCCACGCTCAAACGCGAGGTCCTTCAAGATGAGCAGTCCTGGCCCGATGAGTTCACCTGCCGGCGTGAAGTCTTTGGGTGGCTCGTGCGTTACAACAACCGCCGAAGACACTCGTGGTGCGGGCACCAATCACCACTCACCTACGAAAACCGTTACGCTGCTACACTTCTACACGCAGCATAAATCCCACCCTGTGTCCAAGATCCGGGGTCAAGGCCCAACGGACAAAACAAGAGACCACCAGCGCAACGCGCCGGTGGTCCCATAACTGGCAATCCAGGTGGTCCCATCCCGATGGCAAAAATCAGCTCACAGCGGTCCCTTCACCGTGGCAAATGACACTCGCGGTACCTGACGCTTCGGCGAGAGTGTTGTCGGAGGAGTCGCGCACAGTGCTGACCGAGGGGTCGACTTTAAACTCGATCAGCCGGTCGGCATAGGCCAGCGATATGTATTGGGGGTTCATTTGGTCGACGCAAGACCATGAAGTACCCCAGGTTTAGTTCCTATGTGGTTGCGAGGGCCGGGGCGGCCGACTCGCAGATAGCTGAGGCGCCGTTGAGGGCGGCCTCGAACTCTGTGGGTGGTTGATAGTCGAGCGCTTCGTGTAGACGCTGTTGGTTGTACCACCAGACCCATTCGCAGGTGGCAAGCCCCACCTGCTCGACGGTGCGCCAAGGCCGACGCTGCCTGATCAGCTCGGTCCGTATGGTAGCCGCAACATGCCAACCGACGATCACGCGGGTGCAGGCATCGGTGACAAATTCGGTGTAGGCGAAGCCCTGCCAGGTTCGCACGCAGGTGATGTCGACGACCCATAGCTGGGACGACCCGTAGCTGGTTGGGTCGATCGGCACGAAACTGTCGCTGAACTCGGTCGGTAGGTCTGGCCGTGGTCGGGTCGGGACGGGTGGTGAAAGCCTTCGCTGCCCGCTGCACTCCGCGGACCCCGGCCAGTCGCATCAGCCGCCGGGTCTGATTCTCGGCCGATGTGGTGGCCGGCGCCGGCGGTGGTAGGTCCGTTCGATCCAGGTGACGATTGCGATCCGTAGCTGTTCACGGGTGTCCCAGCGTTGACGGTCGAGCACGTTGCGTTGCAGGAGCGCGAAGAAGATCTCCATAGCTGCGTTGTCCCCTCACGCCCCGACCTTGCCCATCGACCCCGTTGGACCGTGAGTATTCAAGGCGTGTAGGAATTTCCGCGACCGGAGCTGTGACCCTCGATCCGAGTGAACGATGCAGCCGGCCACCTCACCACGACGGGCCAGCGCGCTGTGCAACGCTGCCACGGCCAGTCGGGACTTTCATCCGGGAATCGATGCTGTAGCCGACGATCCGCCCTGAGTGCACGTCCTTGATTGCACACAGATAGAGCTTGCCCTCACGGGTGTGGTGTTCGGTGATACCAGTGAGCCACAACCGATGTGGCTCCTCGGCGGTGAAGTCGCGCTGGACCAGATCATCGTGGACTGGTGGTCCCGGTCGTCGGCCGTTACGACCTCGCTTCTTGCCGAACACCGACCACCAGGCGTTGTCGCGGCAGATCCGCCACGCGGTCCGCTCGGCCATCGACTCACCCACGGTGGCGGCTTCCCCGGCGAGGAATCGGTAGCCGAATTTCGGGTCCTCGCGGTGGGCATCGAACAGGGCATTCGCCCGATACGCCGCGGCCAGCTTGGCATTGGTGACCGGGCTGGCCAGCCACCGGTAGTAGGGCTGGCGCGAGAGCTGAAGTACCCGACACGACACGCGACGGCAATCCCGTCGGCGGCGAGCTCTTTCACGAGCGGGTACAGCCTTTTCCCGGCAGGTTCGCCTGCGATAGATACGCCGCCGCTCGACGCAGCACCTCGTTCTCCTGCTCAAGCAGGCGGATCCGCTTACGGGCCTCGCGCAGTTCAGCGGACTCGGTCGAGGTCACGCCAGGGCTGCGACCCCCATCAATATTCGCGCGTCGCATCCACTTGTGCAGCGTCATCGGGTGCACACCGAAGTCGTTGGCGACCTGCTCGATCGTGACGCCTTCTCCACGATCACGAGCCACCCGGATCGCATCGTCTCGGAGCTCCTGGGGGTACGGCTTGGGCACAGCTACATCCTTCCCGACCGCCCGAAGGCAAGCCAGATCAGATGTCACCTATCCGTGCAGCAGTCCCTAGCGACAGTCCCGCGCGGATACTGGGGAACTAAACCAGGAGTACGTTAAACGGTTTCGTTGTTCGGCCACCAGCTGGTTTTGCCTAGTAGTGTCGCGATGGCCGGCACGACGATGGTGCGCACTATAAAGGTGTCGAGCAGTAGTCCGATACCGATGATCAGTCCAACTTGGGTCATGATGGAGATCGAGCCAGCCATGAGGCCGAACATGCTGGCAGCGAAGATGAGGCCGGCCGAGGTGATGACCGATCCGGTGTTGGTGACGGTTCGTAGAACGCCGATTCGTATGTTGTTCTGGGATTCCTCGCGTAGGCGAGAGATGAGCAGCATGTTGTAGTCTGCGCCGACGGCGACGAGGACTATGAAAGCCAATAGCGGTACAGGCCAGGCGATCTCGGTTTTGAGGATGTGTTGGAAGATTAGGACGCCGATGCCCAGTGCCGCGGTGTAGTTGAGGACGACGGTTCCTAGGAGATACAGCGGTGCGATGAGTGCTCGGAGGAGAAGGATTAGGATCAGGCCGACGATGATGAGGGTTGCCAGTGCCAGGAGTTGAAAGTCGTCGGCGAGTAGGCGTTGCAGGTCGGCGTTGATGGCGGGGAATCCGGCGATTGCGATGTGGGAGTCCTCCAGGGTGGTGTTCGGTCTGGCGGCGTTTGCAACATCGGTGATGGTGTTGGTCAGTTGTATGGCTTCGGTGCTGTAGGGGTCGAAGCTGGTTTGTATTGCGTAGCGCACGGTATGGCCGTCGGGCGAGACGAATTGGCGAGCGACATCGACAAAGCGGCGGTCTGCGTTGGCTTGAGGTGGCAGGTAGAAGCCGGTCGCGGAGTCTGTTCCGGCGGTTTCGCGGGCGGAGGTTTGGAGTTGCGTGGCTAGGGTGGCCATCCCGGCTAGTTGCTGAAGGTTGCTGTCGATCAGCGCGGACACGCCGTCGGCGAGTTGTCGTGATCCTGCGGCGAGCTGACTCACGCCAGTTTGGAGTTGAGTGATCTTAGCGGGCAGGTCTTGGTTGTTGATGGTGCTCAGGGTGGAGTTGAGGGAGTTGACGGTTGCGGTGAGTTGGTCGGTGACCGTCGTGAGGGGTGTGTCTAGTTGTGCGAGTTGTGTTGACAGGGTGGTGATCTGGTCGAGCAGTCCACTCCCTAGTGTGGCGTTGAGGTCGCGAATCTGTGCGCGCAGGGTTGCGCACTGGGGGACTTGGGCGCACCAGGGCGCTGAGTCGAGGAGGGGTAGGATTGAGGTCACTGTTGTCAGCGCCGCGGATGTTTGGCGGGTCAGGGCGGCAAGTTGTGGGGCGTTCTGTGAGGCGCGGTCGAGTGCGGGCGCGGACGCGGCGAGCTGGCGCAGGAGTGGTTGGTACTGCTGGATTTGTTGACCGGCGGTGCTTGCTTGGGTGAGGATACCGGCGAGTGGCGTCAGGTTGAGGCGTAGCTGGGTGTCGAGTTGGGCCAGCCCGTCGGCGAGCTGGTTGGCACCGGAGCGCAACTGCTCGAGGTCGCCTTTTCGTTGCTGGCCGTCTGCGACGGCGCCTGCCACCTGGTCCCCGATCTGACCGTTCTGCCACGACAGCTCGGCCTGTTCGAGTTTGTCGCCGGTGGGGCGGGTGACGCCGATGACGCGAGTCACCCCGGGAATTTGGGATACCCGCGAAGCCATCTGCTCGAGGTCGGCAAGTCCGCTGGCGGTGCGTAGGTCGATCGGCGCATCCACCACAAGAAACTCAGCAACCGTCACATCTGTGGGGAAATGGCGGTCAAGCAGCGCATATCCCTGGTTGCTGTCGGTCGTCGCGGGTTGGCCCTGGCGGTCGTCATAGGTGATGTGGATACCCATCGCGATCGTGCTCAGCACGATCAGCCCCACCATCGTTATAGCGAGAAGGGGGACTGGGCGGCGGACGACAAGCACCGCCACGCGATTCCAGTACTTGCGCGTGAGGTCTCGTCGGGGGTTGCCCCAACCGAAGCGGGCTGCCCACTGCAGCACCGGCGGCAGCAAGGTGACAGTGGCGAGGAACCCGATGAGGATCGCGATCGCGCAGGCCGGACCCAAGGTGGAAAAGACGCTCAGTTCGCCGAACGCCATAGCCAGGAATGCCAGTGCCACCGTCGCCGCCGAGGCCAAGATGACCCGTCCGATCGTCGCTGTAGCGTCCACAAGAGCATCCGCGGTAGGCGCGCCTTGGCGCAACCGCTCGTGATAGCGGCTGATGAAAAAGACTGAGTAGTCCACCCCGGCCCCGAGCAGAATGACCGTCATGAATGCGACGGTGAACTGAGACACCGGCATTCCGAGCTCACCTAGTGCGGACAAGACGCCGCGGCCCACCCCAAGGCTGACACCAATCACCAGCAACGGCACCAGTGCTGTGAACAGCGATCGGTACACCACCAGCAAGATCAGGGCGATCAGCGCGACTGTGGCCAAAGTGATCACGACCAGGTCGCTCTCGGCACTCACGATCTGATCACTGAAGGTGGCTGCGGGTCCGGTGACATGAACCGCGGTACCAGTATCTTCAAACACCCGGCGTGCGGTTTCGCGGACGGTTTCCACCGCATGAGTCGCCGCCGGACCGCCCAGGGTCCCCGAGACCCCGACGGGCAGATACCAGGCCTTGCCATCCTCACTCAACGCCTGGCGGGCAGTGATCGGATCCGACAGCAAGTCACGAACCGATTGCACATCGTCAAAATTTTCACGGAGCTGTAGGACCAACGCGTCGTATCGCTCTCGCGTGACCTCTGTAAGCCCATTCGGGTTCTCCATGGTCACGAAGACAGTGGTCTTAGCGCCCTTTTCCCCGAATGCGCCACCCATTTGATCAAGAGCTTGAAAGGACGGAACCCCTGCAGGGATCGGATCTACCGATTGCTGCCGCACCACCGTCTCCAACTGAGGAAACAGCACCGCCAACACCACCCCGACAGCTATCCACACCCCGATGACCAGGGACTTGTGCGTCAAAGTGAACCGCGCGATTCGTCCCAACGTGGAGCTGTACTCGCTGCGCTCGACCAACGGCCGCCTTGCCAAGCGCTTGTCATCGGGACGATGGACCACCATACGCAGTACCTCACCAACTCATCTGGCCCACAGTGGAACCATCGGTAGCGCTACGCTACAAGTTGTAGCGTAAAAGTGGAAGGCGGTGAGGCTATGTAGGCGGGCGCCGCCTGTGCGCCGCAAGAAAGTCATCGACGAGGCGCTCGAGATCAGCGACATCCATCGCGCGAATCCCGGTGAGCTTGGCGAAGACCAGAGGGCCTGCCAGCTGAGTGATCGCCATGGTCAAGTCCGGATCGTCGAGTTCAGCGGCGGCCGCGCTACTTGTCAACACTCGATCAAAGGGTTCTCGGTACTGGTTGACTACGCGCATCCGCAACGGCCCCAATGCGTTTGGTTCTTCGCCAGGTTGCTTGGGAACCATTGCCAACCAAGCCAGTGTGGTCAACTGCAACGGAGCCTGTTCGATGAGAGCAGCCTGGCGTTGCATCAATGTGACCAGGTCATCGCGAATCGATTGCGAGGTTTCAGGGTTGTCCACCTGAGGCAACAACCGCTCGAAGGCTGCTGCCACCAGGTCCGTGGTGCTCTCAAAATGTCGATACAGCGTGGTGCGGGCTACGCGAGATAGCCGGGTTACAGCCTCCACGGTGACCGCTTCGACCCCACCGCTGCTGAGCAGGGTCGCGGCAGCATCCAACAACCGCGCCCGCGAGCGAACCCGCCTCGGGTCCACATCATCGATATCGGCGATCTCCACCCTTGCCCACTTCCCGCTCCAGACCAACAGCACAAACGATACCGTCGGTAACAGAACGAAACTGCGAGTGCTCGAACACCGAACGAGGACCGCAGAGAGGACCACCCAATGGGCTTCGATCAGCGGCTACCAGCGCACTCGCCATCATGTATGGGATGTGGCAGCGACAACCCCAGCGGACTCCAGCTCGAGGTATACAGGCATGACGACCACGTCTACGCTGATCTAACCTTCGACGAACGCCAATCAGGAGCACCCGGCCTAGCCCATGGCGGTGCCATCTCAGCAGCCTGCGACGACATCATGGGATTCACCCTGTGGATCGCCCGCACACCTGCAGTCACTCGAACACTCACCGTCGAGTACCGACACCCAGTGCCACTGCACACACCCGTGCACCTCGTCGCCACGGTCGTCGATAACACCGCTCGGGCACTCTCCATCAAAGCGGTCGGCACAGTAGGCAAGAAAGCGTATTTCACCGCGAACGCCGTGTTCGTGAAAGTTGACTTAAGTCACTTTCAGAACCACGGAGACCCGGACGCCGCCACAGACCTGATTACTCGATTCCTTCAAGCCGACTAGAATACCGTAACCGCGCCTGCATCTGGTGTTACCCGATACAGCAAGGCTGCATCAACCCTGAGGGCGAGACGTATCTAACCCATTCGCAGCGCCTTACCGCCCTCCCCGTGAACCGAGCGCTTAGCTTGTGAGGTGAGCCCTCCTGGGTGGTCCAGTCGTTGTGGGACTCTGTTGCTCGATTGTTCGAGCAGGAAGAATCAACGACGTCATGACATCGAACAAGCGCCGCCGGCACACGCCGGAGCAGATCATCCGCAAGCTCGCCGAGGGCAATATGCTCCTCGCCGCTGGTCAGGAACTCGACGAGGTGTGCCGGCACCTCGAAGTCGCGGAGTCCACGTGGCATCGCTGGCTGGCCCAGTACGGCGGCATGAAAGCTGATGACGCCAAGCGGCTCAAAGAACTCGAGGCGGAGAACGCCCGACTCAAGAAGCTCGTGGCCAACCAGGCCCTCGACATTGACATGCTCAAGGACCTGTCGTCGGGAAACTTTTGACCCCGAACCGTAAACGCCGCGCCGTGACGGTGCTGCAAGAACGGTTCGGGGTGTCTCAGCGTCGGGCGTGTGCGGTGGTCGGTATCCACCGCTCGACGATGCGCCTGAGGACACAACCAGCGGACGACGAGGACACCAGGCTGAGGGCCTGGCTACGCAGGTTCTCCACCGACCGGCCCCGGTGGGGGTGGCGGCGAGCAGCGAAGATGGCACGCAAATCCGGATGGGCGGTCAACGACAAACGTATTCGTCGACTATGGTGTGAGGAAGGACTTCGAGTGCCCCAGCGCCGCAAAAAGAAGCGGTTGACCGGCGTCGGTGTCACCGTAGGGGCGATGTGTCCTATCCGGCCGAACGTGATCTGGGCGATGGACTTCCAATTCGACACCCTCGCTGATGGTCGTACGATCAAGCTACTCAACATCATTGATGAGTACACCCGAGAGTGCCTGGCCATCGAGATCGGCAGGTCAATCGACGCCGACCAAGTGGTCGCAGTCCTTGACACGCTGGCTTTGACCCGCGGGGCGCCGGTCTACGTGCGGTTCGACAACGGCCCCGAATTCGTCGCCCACGCCGTACGCGACTGGTGCCGATTCACCGGCACCGGAGCCTTGTTCATCGACCCCGGTTCGCCATGGCAGAACGGCTGGATCGAATCGTTCAACGGTCGACTACGCGATGAACTGCTCAACTCGTGGCGCTTCGATTCTCTGCTCGAAGCCCAAGTGATCACCGAGGATTGGAGGACCGACTACAACACCGCCAGGCCCCACAGCGCCCACGGCGAACTCAGCCCCGCTGAATTCGCTCTACAGTGGACCACGACCCACCAATCCCAAGCCGCATAGCGACTGGACCACCAAACGGGTCCCCCTCACCATCAAGTCGCGCATCGCGCTGGAGCCGCAATGGCCGCCCATTCGGTGTGGATAGGTGTCGAGCAATGACTCGGACATTGTCATGGTCTCCCTA
>NZ_JBITWL010000053.1:0-8092 GCF_044543825.1 Gordonia sp. NPDC062954
CACACCGAACGGAGGTGCCACCGACCTAGAACATCCCGCACAGGGTGGGGACTTTTACCTGGCCACCAGCGGGGACATCAAACTGGCCGTTGACATCGGAGCACCCGCAGCACCCCGTGTATCAGACAGCAGCGGGGCTAGCTTTCCACTACCCAAGTCGGGTGCTGGCGGGGCGGGCGCCACCTGTGCCCTCCATTTCTTGCCGTCCCAGTACCGTGATCCTGAACCTCCCGATGGATCTGGATACCACCCAGGTGGGGGAGGCGGTGGAGTGGTCGTATGGGTGCCCTCTCTTGACGAAACTCGACAAGATTAGCCGCACTCGTCCGTCCTTCGGCCCTGACCCTCCGCAGGATCACCCGCGGGCGACAAAGGGATATGGGGTGTCCCAGTGGCGGGTACGGGCTCGGATGGCCAGTAGGCTCAGCACGGGCCGGCCACCTTCCTGGCATGAAGCTGAGGGGCTGTGAGCATGGCAACGGACACCGGAGTCACGTACGAGACGAAAACGATCCGAGTAGTGCCCCATAGAGTGGTGTAACTCGGTGGCCGAGATCGTGTCTGACGCTGTGTTGTTGACCGATGCAAAGCGGCCACCGCGTGATCCTTCGAGTCAACCTTCCACAGAATCCTCGAGGAGTCATCGCGATGACCGCACCCCATATTGTCGACCCTGCCGGCCTACTCGGCCAAGCCCTCGCAGACGCGTCACCGGATCTGATGCGCGAACTGCTACAGACTATGATCAACGCCCTGCTCTCGGCGGATGCCGACGCCGTGTGCGGTGCCGAATGGAACGCACGATCTGCCGAACGCACCAACCGCCGCAACGGCTACCGTCACCGCCCCCTCGACACCCGGGTCGGCACCGTCGACGTCGCCATTCCGAAGCTACGCTCGGGCAGCTACTTTCCCGAGTGGCTCCTCGAACGTCGCAAGCGGGCCGAGTCAGCGCTGATCACCGTCGTGGCCGACTGCTACCTGGCCGGTGTATCGACCCGCCGGATGGACAAACTGGTCAAGACACTCGGCATCGACTCACTGTCGAAGTCGCAGGTCTCACGCATGGCCGAAGACCTCGACGAGCAGGTCGCCGCATTCCGGCACCGCCGCCTCGACGAAACCGGACCGTTCACCTTCGTCACCGCCGATGCGTTGACGATCAAAGTTCGTGAGAACAAACAGGTCGTCAAGGCCGTCGTGCTGCTGGCGACCGGCGTCAATGGCGACGGCCACCGCGAGGTGTTGGGCATGCAGGTGGCCACCAGTGAGACCAAGGCATCGTGGAACACCTTCTTCGCCGACCTGGTGGCCCGCGGCCTGGGCGGGGTGCGCTTGGTGACCTCCGATGCTCATGCCGGGCTCATCGAGGCGATCGCAGCGAACCTGCCCGGCGCGGTATGGCAGCGCTGCCGCACCCACTACGCCGCCAACCTCATGGCAGTATGCCCCAAGTCCATGTGGCCGGCGGTAAAAGCGATGCTGCACAGCGTGTATGACCAGCCCACCGCCACCGCGGTGCACGAGCAGTTCGACCGGCTCCTCGAATACACCGACGGCCGATTGCCCGAGGTCGCCGACCACCTCGGCGACGCCCGCGAGGACCTGCTCGCCTTCACCGAGTTCCCCGACGACGTGTGGCGCCAGATCTGGTCTAACAACCCCACCGAACGGCTCAACCGCGAGATCCGCCGCCGCACCGACGTTGTGGGCATCTTCCCCAACCGCGACGCCATCATCCGCCTCATCGGCGCCGTCCTGGCCGAACAGACCGACGAATGGGCCGAAGGCCGCCGCTACCTCGGACTCGAAGTCCTCAGCCGCTGCCGACTTACCCTGACCACCGACACCCCAACACCGACGGAGGCGACCACCGATCCACTGATGCAACTACCCGCCTGACCCCCCCGAAGGATCAGAAACGAGTTACACCACTACTCGGGGCTTGACCACGATCCGTGCGGTCCGCGGCATGGAGTCGCGGATTGTAAAGAAGTGGGAGGCCGACGGCTGGGAGTTGGTCTCGCAGTCGCCAGGTATGGTTCAGGTTGAAATCACCTTCCGTCGCCCCCGGCCGAAGTCTCGTCGGCTGCTTTGGATCATCGGTGGCGGCGTGGTTGTGCTCGTGCTGGCAATCATTGTGACCGTCGGGCTAGTCATCGAGAAGAACACTGCCCCGGCGAATCCCGCGCCGGGTGAAGCGACAGCTTCGCCGAGCGGGCAACCGTCCGCTGAAGCGACTGGCGAAGCAGCGTCACGGTCATCGACCCGTGATGGCGAGGTGCTCACGCCTGAGAACAGTCCTGAGTTCGCGGCTGTCCTCGCGTTCACTGACTACTGCTCGCCGGACATCGCAGCGTTTGCTGCGGCTCATCGTGGTCGAACGATCGTGTTTCCCGGCAGCATCGCCGCGATGGCACCGCACGGGAACGCGAAGACTAGGTACGACATCCTAATCAACGCGGGCGACGCTGCGTCAGCGACTGGACCGGCTTTCCAGTTCCGTGATGAGAACACCCTCAACGACCTCCACTGGGTCGGCCCGGTACCGGACACGATCGGCGTGGGGACGAACCTCGACATAACGGCCGAAGTCGACCGCTACGAGGATCGGTCGTGCCTGCTACTGCTTGAGCCGGTTGCAACCGCCGTTCGCTAGCCGTACGTAGTAGCTCGCGGCGCGCACGCCACCCACCTGTCTCGGAACGACATCCGCAGCTGTGCTGCTGTTAGGCGACATGGGAACAGGCAACGGCTAGTTGAGCCTGGAGTCGTGCTCGAGCGCACCACGCTGCCGACGCCCGCGGGCGGCAAAAACCTAACTGACCATGCTCGCCGACACCACTCCTCGGGTCCTCAGTCTGCGTAACGAGCTCTCCGGACAGGCGGATACACTCAGCGAAACCTGAGACCCAGTACCGGCAAGGAATTTCGCCCATGCACGCGGCCGATGACGCCGACAATGATCGCGACGCCCCCACGAGCTACTACCTGAGTCAAGCCGTCGCCACACTACTGATCCCAGGAACCGGTCTCACTGTGGCTGAGTGGGTTGACGACAACAAAGGTCCACTGATAATCGCGGACGGTGACCCTGCCTTTCGGGAGTGGCTGCGTCGTCTCCGCTCCGCAGCTGCTGACATGCTTGTCACTGCACCGTATGAAGCTTGGCCCATATCCGGATCAGTCGTAATCACTCGTCCCATACGAGGCAGCACCGGTAACGAACTGGTTCCCCCTCAGTCGGTGACAAGCGCGCGAAACAGCTTCTGCGTCCTGTGCGTCACGCCCGGAGCAGTCCTTCATCAGGCCTCTCATACTCCGCACACTCGTGGCGAAGTCCGGCCACAGCCGCCAGCCGCGGACGTCGCAGCGGCACCACCGTCCGGGCGCATTGGTAACGATGCTCAACTACGCTCTGCGCTATGGATTGACGCTGTTCGCCGACTGAACACGGTGCGGGAAGAGTTCGCTGCCTACGAGACCGACGCAACGGCATTCTTCCATCGCCCACTACTGGCCGATCGAACACACCCGCTCGTGCAAGCTTTCTACACTGCTTTCGCCCATGCCGATGCCTTGCGAGTAGATGGCACCGTTCCTGACGAACTCGGTTTCGTGCGTGACTTCGCCGATCGGGCCGTTGCTGCCGAAACCGCATGGAGGGCCGCGTACGCAGCTGCTTCAGCCTCGGGTGACAGCGGTCTGTCGGCTGAGCAACGAACTCTGCTGCGACGCGCTGAATCGGCAATCAAAGTGGCGCTCGACGATCGATCTCCTCCTAACGAACGAGCAACTGCCTACCGACGAGTGACCGAACTCTTCGGCAAGGCTCACATCGATGTTCCCGCGAGCATAGCCACGGAGTTGCGCCACCAAATCGAGAGCGCTACTCGCAAGACGCTCCCTGATCGACCCGGTCAAGGACTCGAGGCCCATCCAAAGATTGACAGACTCTCATGTCAATCCGCCGTTCCCGACAACAATTGTGACCAAGCAGAAGGACCAACCACATGGATGCCACCGGAATAGCAGTAGCGGTCATCATCGCGCTGGCCGTGATCGTCGGCGTCGGCTGGTTCGAATACCGCCGGCGGGAGTTCGGCAAGCTCGATGTCGAGGTACAGCACGCAGTGACAGCCGCCAGGTCTGCACGCAAGCAGTTCCGGGCTGCATCGCGGCTGATGACGACAGAAGTCGCCAGCATCGAGCGAACCATCAGCGAACTGAGCAGCGTCAAGGGCCAGCGGGTCGCCGCCGGCGGAGGAGTGACGGTCTACCAGCGATGGATCGACACCAGGCAAGGTAGCGGGTCGATCATCGGCGTCACCGCATCGGCAGCCGACGAATCCACCAACGGTGCCGGCAACGCGTACGTTGTGGTTGATGGTCCTGCAGTAAATGGTGTCGCCACCCTTGATGCATCGAAAGACCCAAAAGCCGGTCCGAACGCCTACGCGCTGGCGGCAGCGATCAACAAACAAGCACGGCTGGCCGCTGACGAGAAGAAGACGCTTCCCGAAAAGATCGAGCGAGCCAAGAGTCAGCTGACGACCGCCACACGAAGTCATGAGCAGAAGGTCGAGGCGGCACGCTCTCATTTCAGGGGACGGCTAGAAGTGCTGCCGACAGAGACTCGAGCGAAGTACTTTCGCAACGATCACGCCTAGTTTGGTCCGGCGCGCGTCACCCGTGGGGTTGGAGTTCACCCGGCGGTGATCGCGCGCTGGCTACGCGTCGTTTCGACCCGCTTGGACGCCATGTGTCTGCGACCTGCGTCGATCACTAAGCGCTGGACCAGCGGTCACGTGCTGCTGTGGTGGACAAACACTTGGTGGCCAGATGCATAGACGAGCTGTGTCGGTGACGGCCATGCTTCAGGGGCCAACCTGCGGAAGCCGGCAGACACGCTTGACTTCCGCAGGTCCTCGCTGTGAGCCATTTATTGGGTGAGTCGGCCTGCCAGCCAGTTGACTGCGATATTACCGGTAACCAATCCGACTGCGTGTCCTGGAGCTCCGATGGGCGGTAGCGATGGTGTGTTGATATTCGCCCTGGCGACGTTGGTACCCCCGCGTTTCCAAGCGTCTGCCGTGGCATTCGCATCGTCGGCGGGGACAACGTCGTCGTTCACGTTCTGCATAAGGAGTACCGGATGACTCGGTGCCGTTCGTCCCATTACGAAACTCTGGAATACGCTGTTTATCTCAGGATCGGAAGCCAACTCTTCGATTAACGGTCGCCCACTTACCGTCATCCCCTTTGTCGATCTGAAATAGTGGCCGACGACACTGCCCACCAGACACTCACCCGCAGTCTTACGCAGAAAATCTCTACCCTGACTGTTTAGTTTCGCATCGATCTTCGGCGCAAGTTGCGGATACTCAGCCCGTACCCCGTTCACGAAGTAGCCAATAACTCCGGCCGATAGCTTCCCTTCGTTGAACATCATTGTTCGCGCCGGGTTGGTCGGGGGCGCACCGACCACAGACCCTCTGATATTGAGTTCAGGGGCATAAGACTTGGCCTGTTCGGCAGCGGCGGCAGCTGCCCCGCCCCCCTGTGAGTATCCCCAGATTCCGACAGGCGCTCGGCGATCAACTGCCCCCACCGATATAGCGGCGCGCGCAGCATCAAGCACTGCGTGGGCTTGGGGAATGGGCTGCAGGTAAGGTAGCCGCCCCGGCGCCTCCGTCCCCTGAAAGTCGGTCATGGTTACAGCGAACCCTCGAGTCAAGAGGGAAGCCACGTCAAGCAGCTGTAGCTCGATCATAGGAACGCCAGAGCGGTCGGTGGTCAGTCCGCGAGTCAGCAGCTGTGAAGGTCGGCAACTCGGATCCGAGCCGTGGGTGCCAACTGCATAGGTGACCAATGGGCGAGGTCCTCTACCAGTCCACTTCGAAGCCGGAACCATAACAATTCCCGTTGTAGCGACTGGCTTGCCGCGGGTATCGGAGCTTCGATACGTGACCGAAGTCGCCTTCACCCCAGTAGGGATGGCGCCTGCCAGGAGATCCGTCTTAACAGACCGCAGCAGGCCGCCGTTCTCGACAGGGGCGTCCGCAGGCTCTGCAACGGCCGGAGCGCCCGCTGTTGCTGTTGCTGTTGCTACGAGTAGCGCAGCAGCTGCGTATCCAATCGATCTTGCTAGGAAAGTACGGGGCACATCCACTCCTTCAAAAGTACACGTTGAGTTCTCTAACTGTGAACACACATCGTACACGTTGAGTTCTCTAACTGTGAACACACATCGAACTGTCTCGGGAGAACCAGTCTTCGGCACCTCGCTCGGCCGCACCCGATGTCACGGCGCACTCACCCGAGGTGCGACTGTGAGGCGCGCTGATGGGACAGCTGCTGACCTGTAGCGACGTGAACACTCGGAGTCAGCGCCTCCACGAGCTGGTGCATCACAAACCCCCGATTTGGAATGCCAATCTTCCCTGGCGTTGTATGTTCTCTCACAGGGTGAAGCGGGCGCGACCTCGTCCACACCCCCCGAAGAGGGGGTCGAGCGTCTAGAACGAGCGATGAGATCTGCTCACCACTGATGGTAGGAGAGCAAATGTCTAGAACGATCGAGGAGATCGTCTCCAGTTCATTGCGCAGGGTGCGCCGGGACACCAATGTTTCTCTGGCATTCGCCGGCATGGCCAAGGGGCGATCAACGGTGCACTTGCAGCACTTTGAGGGCGAGACGAAAGGCGTAATCGATGGAGTTTCTATCGAGGTCGGGCACGGACTGGGCGGCAGGGTAGTTGCCCTAAGACGGCCAATGGTCGTCGACGACTATCTGGAAACGCCGCGAATCTCCCACCGCTACAACGATATTATCGAGCAGGAAGAACTGCGCGCGATGATGGCCGCCCCTGTTATTGTCGATCGAGTCCCGATCGCGGTGATCTACGGTGCACTCCACACCCCACGCCTCATTGGTGATCGGATGCTCGACACACTCGCAAGCGAGGCGCGAGCCATTGAGCAAGAGATCGCGTCCGCCCGGGCGCTGTTGGAGTACGATGCGCACTCGCCAGACAAGGATCTTCGCAACCGTGTCACCGCCGCTTTCGCACGTCTCCGCCAGCTGGTTGAGGATGTGGACGACCAGCGCCTCTCGGGGGAACTCACCGATATCATCGAAATGCTCACTGCCGAAACTGATGCCAAGTCAATGTCAACAAATATAACCGCCCGGGAGCAAGATGTTCTGGCGTTTGTTGCGCTTGGATACCCGAATGCTCGGATTGCTGATTCGCTCGGCCTAACCGTAAATACCGTAAAAGGATATATGAAGGGAATAATGCACAAACTTGGTGCGTCCTCGCGACTAGAAGCTGTGGTGCTTGCTCGCTCGGCAGGCCTTTTACCCTAAAGGCCAGAGATCAGCAGGTGCGCGACTATGTCCATGTCTTGCCGAGGCTGTTAACTCGACCTCAAATCGCGTTGCCAGGCAGTAGCTTCCGTGGTCGTGTCTCTGTCCGAGTTCCTGCTTCGCCAGAATGCGGCGGTAGAGGCCGCCCCTACCTGCTCAAATGTCATAATATCTAATCAGCCCTCTAGATCGACTGGGGGAGCGGAAGTTTCAAGTAGATGCGACATAAGTCAAGCGGCGTATGCTGGTCGAGGGTGTCGCCTCGCCGGGCTACTTCAGCTCACTCTGAGGCTTGTGTCGGTCTTGGCGTTCAAAATATGGAGAATCCCCGAAGTTGGGCTGCCGCTATGAGTGCGGCTGAGTGCTTCCCAATCTCGGCTGTCTCGAGCGTCTTGATCGGGTCCTGCCCGGTGCCGTCATCGGTTCGGCGCATCCACATCGCCCAGTTAGTGAGACCGGCGCCCCATTTTGACGGGTAGGTGATGCCGTGGGGGCGTGACCCGTCTTCCAGAACTACCGATTCGCGTATCCAGGTAGCTATCCCAGTCGTCAGAGTTTTCGCCTCGGGTGAGGAGTTCGTGAGCTCGCTCAGGGTCAACTGTTCGGTGCCGAGCGCGCCAAGCAGTTGTCCATGGCCATGAGAAAGTCCCCATTGGTGGCCAGGTCGAGGTCCCCGCTGGTGGCCAGATAAAAGTCCCCACCCTGTGTTCGTCGTGTCGA
>NZ_JBITWL010000054.1:0-7418 GCF_044543825.1 Gordonia sp. NPDC062954
TGGAGGATCGACTACAACGCCAACCGACCCCATTCGGCCCACCACGGACTCACCCCCGCCGAGTTCGCCCTACAGTGGACCACGACCCACCAACCTCAAGCCGCATAGCGACTGGACCATCGAATGGGTCCCCCTCAGGGGCGCGACGGTTGGCGGCAGTGGGACCAGCGACCGGCTTAGCGCGTGAAGACCTTGTTCGACTTTGAGCGGTTGCACTTCCAGCACAAGGTCTGAAGGTTCTCAGGCGTGGAGACCCCACCCCGCGACACCGGAACGATGTGGTCAACCTCAAGCAGCAAATGGGGCTCGACTGCCAACGACACCGCGCAGTATCTGCACGTGTAGTTGTCACGCGCCTTGATGAACTCTCGCAGCTTGGCTGTCATGAGCGCTCGCTGCCCGGCCGCACTCTTCCTGTAGCGAATCTTCTGCGAAATCGTCTCGATAAGAGCATCAATCGTCGGAGTGTTCAACGTAATAAGTGTCCGCTGCGAACTATTACCACCAGCGCTGACGTACTCGAAGGCATACACCGGATACGGAACAACAATCGGCGAGAGGTGGACGCCGACCTGACGCATAAACTCGACCATGTAGTGGTTGCGAATAAACTTTGGCGGATCGATCCTGCGAGTAATGCTCGCCTCGCGCTCATGAAGGTTTGCGACTGCATTCTCAAGTCGTGCTACATCTTCTCCCAGCTGTTCCACCTCAGCTAGAGTGCGCTCTTCGGGCTTGATGTGGAAGTACTTCATCAGATACTTGAGTGGATCCGCGCTGGCGTTACGCACCACCTGCAACGAGCAGTTGTGCACATTGGATGCCTGATAGTTCGCGACATTGCGGTCCCGGCGGTAGTTGTGCACGCTGGTGTTCTCGTACGACGCCAGATGTGAGTACGCGCCAGTAGAAGATGCACCGAGCTGGAACAGACCGGTACTACGGATTTCGTTGGTGTACTGCGCAATCGCGTTGTGCTCAGCCACAAGTGCCGAAACCTGAGACCGGTGAGCGAGGAACACCTCGCTTGCGAAGTAGCGCTCCTTGCGGACATAACGCACCACTCGCGGCCCGAAGACAACCAACAGCACGACTACACCAATGAGCACGAGCACTTCCATCCCAGGCGATCTCCTTCCACGCGCCCAGATACCACCGCTGACCAGCGGCAAAGAGTGACTCTACTTGTTCACGTGACACGAACAGGCAGAACGATATCTGCCTGTCACAACATCAACTGAGCCAGAGCGCCGGTACGAACAATTCTGTGTTGCCGCGACACCAAGCCCTACCGCACCCGCGTCGCTCCCGCACAATCACTTTCACGTTTGCGGTGCGTTTCGATGTTGCTGGCGCTATGGCCGTAGACCGCCAGGCCGCGCAGCAGGTCACGTTCTGACTGCCGGCTGCGCTGTCACCTCATCGGATGCGGCTACGCCGCGCTGTGACGCCCTTCGGGCTGAGTTGGTTTGCGTTGCATCGCCGCATTCTCTTACCTCCACTCCCGTGCCGCAAGGGCCGTGAAAAACTAATCCGCCCTACGGGTTTCAGGCCTACGGCCCGGATGACTTTTTCACTGTGAACACCCTTGCGGCCCACTCGCTTCGGCAAAGAGATGGCCGGTGCAAACGCAAACCAGCACTCACAACGGGAGGGTCACCATGAGTATCGCCACCACCGTCTACCAGCTGTGCACCAGCTGCGCTGTCGCCGTCGCCTACGGAGACATGAGCGGCATCGACACCGACAACGCCACCGAGGTCCTGGCGTTCATGGAGAACCACGGCTACCTGGTACCCGCCGACGACATCGACCCGCCCGGCTACTGGCTGTGTGAATGCTGCGGACTCGACCAGCTTGGCGCAGGCCGCATCTTCACCCACGACTAGCCCCCTGACCTGCGAAAGGAAACCCACGATGAATGTCTGGATCGCCACCAAGGACCCGACGAAAATCGCCGAGGTTGCCGACCGAATCGCCGAGGTTGCCGACCGAATCGCCGAGGTTGCCGACCGAATCGCCGAACAAGCCCCCGAACGTCTCACCGAAGTCGACGGTGACCGCGAGTTCGCGGTGTGGTTACTCGGAGTCGACCGCAAGATTCGCCGCTACACCGGGTCGAGCACCGCGACCTACCCGATTGGCAATGGCGTGCCGCCTACGACGACGACCTGTCCCCCGCCGATGCAGCCGCCGACGCGATCGCCCACTGGATCGAGTTCGGCGACCTCTAACCAGACTTCCGCGTGCACACCGGCACGCCGGGACAAAAGAAAACCCGGCCAGGGTCTAGCTGGCCGGGGTCTCACCCACCACAGTAAGGGAGAAACCCCATGACACACAACACCACCGAGACCGTCGCGACGGGCGAGCTGCGCCACCTCGACCCGACCGATCTGGTCATCGATGCCAACATTCGCACCGAAGCCCAAGCCACCCTCACGCCTGAGTTCATCGACTCGGTCCGCGAGGGTGTCCGTCAGCCGGTCCTGGCCGTTGAGATCGACGGGCAGGTGCGCGTGCGGGACGGGCAGCGCCGCACCCTCGCAGCCCGCGAGGCCGGACTGGCCAGCGTCCCGGTGTACGTGGTCCCGGTCGCCGCTGACGCCGACGACAAAGCGCTGACCGTGGACCGAATCCTGGACCAGCTCACCAGTTTCGAGCGTGAAGAACTGCGCGCATCCGACCGGGTGGCCGCGATCGAGCAACTTGCACTGGCTGGGATGTCGGCGACCAAGATCGCCAAAGCCACCCGCACCAAGAAGAAGGACATCGATCACACGCTGACGGTCGCGAAGTCGGCGACCACCCTCGACCTGCTCGACCAGGGTGCAGGTCTGACGTTGGAGCAGTCGGCGACGTTGGCGGCCTACGACCACGACCCCGAAGCTCAGCAATGGCTCATCACCGCCGCACACAGCGGACGGTTCGAGTACCAGGCCAAGGTGCTCGCCGAGGCCGACGAGCGGCCCGCCCTGCTGGCCCAGGTCGCGGACTACGCCGCCGAGGGAATCGCTGCGGTGACCCGCCAACCCAGCTACAACCAGGCCCGCAGGATCGACCGATTGGAGACCGCCGACGGTACTGCCGCCACCATCGAGGACGTGCCGGTCAAGAACCGGCTGGCCTACGTATGGGCCGATGACACCGAATCGTGGACCGACGCCGAGGGCAACGAGGTCCCTGAACACGTCATCGACTTCGACCTGCTCGACAGCGACGAAGACGACGAGGACGCTCCCGCCGACGACCAGCCCGAGGACGGGTTGCTCGACCCGCGCACCCTCACCCACCACATCACCCGCGAGGTCGAAACCACCTGGTATGTGCTGGGCAGCGACGACCTCGGACTCACCGAGCGCGCCTACAGTTACAGCGCCCCGAGTAGCGCGGCCACCTCCGGCGAGGTCAGCGCCGCCGAGAAAGAGGCGCAGAAGCAGGAACGTCGCCGGGTGCGGGTCCTCAACGCCGCCAGCGCGACCGCCCGCGAGGTGCGGATCGAAAAGCTGACCGCATGGCTGGCCCGCAAAACTCTGCCCAAGGGCAGCGCCCCGAAGGTCGCGACGTTCATCGCGACCTCGATGCACGCCCATCACGACATGTTCGGCGCGAACAGCATGCAGGGCAACGCCGCCGAGATCGCCGCGACGATCCTCGGTGGCCAGCCCGCCGACCTGTTGGAGCAGGCCAGTACCGCTGACCGCGCCCAGATCATCGGACTCGGGATCGCTCTGGCCGCGCGAGAGGCGCACATGTGGAAAGACGCCTGGCGCAACGTGACCGACCGGGACTACCTCGGCAGCTACGTCCGCGCTCGCGCCGACTACCTGCGATTCCTGGTCGAGGTGACCGGCTACACCCTCTCTGACGTCGAGCAAGTCATCGCCGGGGAGAAGGACGCCGCCGACGTGCCGCTGGACTAGACCCACACGGTGGGCCGCGCGACCCTGGCGGTCGCGGCCCACCGTCCCCCGACCGGACTACCCCGAACAGGTGACACACGATGACCACCACCGGCGAACTATTCCCCCGCTGCGCCCTGCCCGGCTGCACGAACCCCACCGACACCCAAGGCCACCCCTGCGGCCAATGCCGTCGAGACTTCGGCCCGATGTTGCGCCACAATCCCGACGGGCAACCGATGACCGCCGCCACCCAAACCGCCCGCGACCAGGCGATCGGCGCCGCTTACCGCACCCGGGCCCACACCCGCCTCGAAGGCTGCCGATCGGCTGCGTGCCGTCGAGGCCGGCGAGCAGCCCAAACCCGGGCAAACCTGCTGGTTGTGCGAACAACGCCGCCTGTGTGTCCTCGTCGACGGTCAGTGGGAATGCCGCGACTGCCGACAGATCACCGGCTGAGCCGCGTGCCGGCATCGGGCGCAGCGGAGCGGCCCACGGGCCGCACAGCGTTGTCCCGGCCCGCCGACTCCGCTGCGCTCCGCCACCGACCCGGGAGATTCCCAGTCAGGTGGGTGGTCACCAATTTGCGCGCGCACGTCGACCAAGTGTGACCGACGGGGACCCCCGAGCTGTCAACCCACACCAGGCGGCTACCGCCCGTTCTCCGCTGCGCTACGCCCGTGCGCTCCAACCACTTTCACTCGCTACGCTCGTACGACGAAAGTGGCTTCCGGCGCGCCTGCCTCTTCGGGGTTGACAGCCCACCCCCGCCGGTCCCCCAGGTCTCTCGACGTCCGCCACACCGGCCGGACCACAATCGAGAGGAATCCTCATGGAGTACATCGCTCATACCGCTACCGCCGCCGCCGAGGGCAGCGTCGCCCACATCCTCTGGGCAGCAGCGGACCTCGCCGCCACCAACCCCGAGGCGGCCGACGCCATCCACGACGCCGGCCTCCACATCATCGCCGCTGGACAGACCACAGCCCGACGGGGCAAGGCCGCCATCGAGCTCGCCACGATGGTCGCCGCCGACCGCCATCCCCGGCTGGCCGACACCATCGCCACCACCGACGACTGGGCCGCCTGGCAGCAGGTACTCACCGAGCCCTGGCCCATCCTCGCCGACGCCGCCGCCATCGCAGCCCGGATCGCCGGCCTCGAAGGCCACATCACCCCGGGACGCTGGACCCTCTAACCGGGCAGCGGGTCGGGGTCGCCACCACGGCGGCCCCGACCCTGAGGTCTGCGCAGTCCTCGACTACTCGACCACTCGACCATTCGAGTAGTCGAGTAGTCGGCGAACGAACAGATCAGCGGAGCGGCTACGCCGCACCCCACTCGAACTGGGGTGCTTTGCTGACCCCCACCAGTCTCTTACCTCTGGTCGGCGCGGCGACAAGGGCCGCGAAAAACTGGCCCGCCCTGCGGGTTCCAGGCCTACGGCCCGAGCAACTTTTATCGCTGTAAACACCCTTGCACCGGCCTCCCGCCGGCAAAGAGATGGCAGGTGTCACGCAAAGCACCGGCCCGCCGAGGCCGACACCCACCGGGAGACATCATGAGCCGCAGCACCAAGAAGACCAGCAGCGCCGACCGCGAAGCCCGCGCCGCCAAACAGCGCGAACGCGCCGCCGAACTGCAAGCCACCATCACCGCCAAGATGGAAACCCTCACCCAGACCGACCAGTGGGCCGCATTCCTCGACTACGCCACCAAGTTTCACGCCTACAGCCTCAACAACCTGCTACTGATCCTTGCCCAGCGCCCCGACGCCTCCCGCGTCGCCGGATACAACAAATGGCTCGAACTCGGCCGCCACGTCCGCCAAGGTGAAAAGGGAATCAAGATCCGCGGATTCAGCAGCCGCAAGGTCACCGACACCGACCCCGACACCGGCGAAGAGGCCGAACGCAAGATCGCCACCTACCCGATCCTCACCGTGTTCGACGTCTCCCAGACCGACCCGAACACCGAGATCACCGACTACATGCGCAAGAAGAACCCCAACACCCGCCTATGGGCCGACGTCGAAACCCCCGTCCGCCGTCTCCACGGTGACGACCCCGCCGACATCTACACCCGCACCGCCGAATACATCACCGCCCAAGGATGGGCCGTCACCCGCGAGCCGATCCCCGGCGGCACCAACGGATACACCACCACCGACGGCACCGGCCGAATCGTCATCGACGCCGACCTGGCCCCCGCCCAGGCCGCCAAGACGATGATCCACGAAACCGCACACGCCCTGATGCACCACGACATCGACACCGCCGAATACATCACCCACCGCGGCCGCTGCGAAGTCGAAGCCGAATCAGTCGCCTACATCGTCGCCGGAATGCTCGGACTCGATACCACCGACTACAGCATCGGCTACATCGCTAGCTGGTCCGAAGGAGACCCCAAGGTCATCGCCGAAACTGCAACCCACGTCCTCGAGACAGCCCGCCGCATCGCCGCCGCACTCGACCCCGACATCGAAAACCACGACGACGAAACAGCCGCCTGACCCCGAACCCCGCCGGTCACCCCCAGGGTGACCGGCGCCAGGGCGCGTAGCGGAACGGCCCGAAGCGGGCCGTGCTCTGCTGTCCCGGCCCAGTGTCTCCGCTGCGCTCCGCCACCGAACCGGGAGATTCCCAGTTGGGTGGGTTTGTACCTTTCGACGCCCGTGGAGTGACGTGACGGCGAACTCTATACTCCACGAGGGAAAGTCGGGTCATCCTCCTGCCTCGGCAGTTCTAGGCTGGACAAGCGAACTGAGATAGTCGCCGCGAACCTCAGCCAACGCCGCTGTACGAGCAATCTCCGCCTCACGCAGATCGGTCGCAGCTGAACCGAGCCGTTCCGCGTCAACCACATCGCTGCCGGAGCGGTGCACCAAGTCCTCAAGCTTCGCATCGATCCCAGCAGCATTACTGAGCCGATGAATCAGTTCAGTCTGCACTCGTGCGGCTTCGAGCCGATCGTGATACTCAAACAGAGCGCTGATCCGCCGAAGCGTTGGGGCTAGGACATACCGATCAAAGTCTTTGACCTGCCTGTCCCACACCTCGGTCGCATGTGTGCCTTCAGGCGTCACAGCAGTCGGACGCTCACCAATATCCACTCTCAGATCTGCCGCCTTGAGCAACTGGACCGCAATCTCCGCCAGCTGCGCATCAACATCGACCGGTACGCCGCCAGAGGCAGAGAAGGCCACTCGCGCAATCGGATGGAGTGAGCGAATCTCCTGTACAACAGCCGCTGCCACTGACAGGATCGCCCAGAAGTGCCTCCGAGTTGAATCCGCGACGATTACGTTCCGTTGCGATTGGGCAGTCGTTAGAGCCCCAGAGTGGCGCATGACGAACCAAAAGCCGAGCCTGTCATCGCCCAGGCTCCACGCCCGGCTCCCCTTTTCCGGTTTGACCATTAAGCCTCGATCCACCGATCGGCTTTTTAAAGTGTCGTGAAAGGTGTTGAGCACCTTTGGCCCGGGTGGCGGGCGCGTGGGAGTTGCCGATCTCT
>NZ_JBITWL010000055.1:0-7306 GCF_044543825.1 Gordonia sp. NPDC062954
CATCAGCATCACGGGAGGCCCGCCTACTCTGGCGGAGCCACACGGGTGAGGAATTCAGATGAGCATCACTGGGGAATTTCGATGAGCGCCGTCAACTGCCCGCGATTCGTCGACTACCCGCACCGATTCCCACCGACCAGCTCCGCGGCCTGATCGACCGCACCGACGGCGCCATGGCCAAGCTCGTCGTCGCGCTGATCGCCATCCATGGACTCCGCAAGCAGGAAACCTGTCAGCTACAGCTCGACGACCTCGACCTTGCCGCCGGGCGCTTGCTCGTCCGCCGCGACCCTCGCCATCACACCGTCTACCTCGACGAACTGACCCACACACTCGCCGCCTCCTGGCTCTGCGAACGCCGAGAGCGGTGGAGCCGAACCGATAACCCGCACCTGCTCGTCAGCCAGGTCACCGCCGACGATCTTGCACTACCGCCCGTCTCGAACCGGGTGCTCGATACGATCTTCGAGCGACTCGGACTTACCCCGACCCGGCTGCGCCGCGACCGCATCCTCGACGAGGCCGCCCAGACCGCCGACCCCGTCCACCTCATCCGGGTGTTCGGCATCAGCGCCAAAACAGCGATGACCTACATCCAGGCCGCCCACCCAGAACGCCGCTCGACCGGCCCCCGGTGAGGAACCCAACCCCAACTCGACAAGAAAGACCAACCGACGCACGGGTTCCCGCAATTCCCCACGCGGGAATTCGCGAACCCACGCGCTTTCGGCTGCTGCACCATGCCCACCTGTGCCAGACCAGCGGCGACTCCGTGCGCCTGGCCCAAGCACTCGCCGGAAAGGGGGTCACCGCCCTCAACTGACCATCCCCGGTGGCGGACCAGTGGGCAGAATCATGTCCGCCACCGGGCACCCCTTCATGACCGCCTACGGGCAGTTTCCATGTCCGCCTATGGGCACTTACCGATGTCCCTTGACAACGCAAATGCATGGAGTTCCTACTGCCACACCTGGCCGACATGCCTTGCGCCACGATCACGCTGGAATCCCGAACCAACAGGACGCGAGCGACATGGACATGCTGCAAAAGCTCCGCGCCCGACAAGCCGTCGCCCCGACTCTGCGAATCGACCACGCTATCGGCCGTCACGAACCGGCGCTGTGGGTGGCCGACATCGTGTGCGGTGCCGTGGTGCAACAGCGGTGCGGCCGCGGGGACTACCTCGACATACTCGGCTCCGGTGTCGAAATACACACCATCGGCCCCTGAAAGACCGCGAGCCACAGGCCTCGTCGTCCGGCGAGTAATCCTGTGGCTGACTTCCAAACCCACCGCAATGGGCTGGCTACGGCTCCGAGTGTAGCCTCACTACGCGGCTACACGCCACCACCCGGCTTGACTCACGTAATCTGCCCGCGAAACACTCTCGGTGCCTCACATAGGTTTGCCCGCGAAATGGTGATCGTCGGGGGATGGGAAGTGGGTTGTCGATGCGGTCTCGGGCCGAGGCGACCAGCAGGTTCGCGCGGAACGCGGTATGCAACAGTTTTACTCGTAACGCTGCATATTCAATTGCTGCATATTCCAATCACTCGAACCGGGGCGCGCAGTCTGGCTAACTGGCAGCTTCGCGCAGGAGCAAGCCTGGGCGTCGGAAGTGGTGCGGCGTGGCGAATGAACGAGCGGGGTGCTGACCGGTCAGATAGGCCGCTTCGCTGTGCCGTACGACTCCGGTTCGCAGGAATCTCCTGCGTGACTCGTGGGCAATTCCATGCGACCAAAGCCAACTATAGTTGTGTTATTCTAACTTTAGTTGCATTCTCAGGAGGTGTCGGGCGTGCAATTGAACAAACCATTTGCCACGGTAACGCCGACCCTGGACGGAGACGTACTCGCGGTGTTGGCGTCCGCAGACGCTACGTTCACGATCAGCCAGGTCCATCGCATTCTCACCACGGCGTCGGCTGAGGGCATCCGCAAGGTCCTCAACCGACTCGCCATTCAGGGCGTGGTGTTGCACGACCAGGTGGGTAGGACGAATACCTATCGACTCAACACTGAACACCTCGCCGCTGAGCCGATCATGGCGTTGGCACGTCTGAACTCCGCGTTTCTGAACCGTCTCGAAGAGCACCTCCGAGAGTGGGGTAAGACGCTGCGGTACGCTGCGGTTTTCGGGTCGGCGGCGACGGGGCATATGCGGCGAGACAGTGACATTGACCTGATCCTGGTGCGCGCCGGGGACTGGGGCCGCGAAGGTGACGACGTGTGGGGGCATCGGGTGACAGAGGTTGCCCGGCTCATCACAGCGTGGACCGGCAACGACGGCCGCATAGTCGAGTACGCTGCGGACGAATTCCGCGCCGCGGCTGCCGCGGGTGAACCTCTGCTTCGTGACGTGGCGGAGCAAGGCCTCACCGTTGCGGGTACGCGGTCCTGGTTCAACGCGCAAATGCGCCCCGCGTCGGGGAGGTTCTGATGGCGTCGCAGCGCGACTGTGACTCCGCGGTCATCGCAGGGCGGATGTCGAAGGCGAACGAGTTCTTGGATGCCGCTGAGCATCTCGGGGAGGAGATGCCCAACGCCGCTGGGGACTTGTACATCGACGCTGGCATCGCAGCCTCAGATGTCATCTGCTGTGTTCGCCTTGGTGTGCACTCCAATACCGGCAACCACGCCGAGGCTGCAGCCCTCCTGAAGCGTGCGGACAGCGGATCCGAGCGACACCTGAACACGCTGTTGAACCTGAAGAACAAGGCTGCGTACACGCATCAGGACCTAACCTCCGCGGAGCTAACGCGGATGATCCGCGCAGCGCAGCACTTGGTTGAGTCGGCCAAACTGGCAGTAGCCGCTCGCGGATAGCGCACACGCCGACTCATTGAGTTCGAAGTCCCAGATCTGTGTCATCGAGTCTCAACTTGGGTGTCAAAGTCTCATCTACTTTGTCATCCGACAACGGCACGCTGCTGAATAGTGTTGCGGGGCAGCGTGATATGCAGGCTTTTGCTGGTGACCCTGCATATTTGATTGCTTCATATTCGACAGCCGGCGCACAGCCCGACCACTTCGTAGCGTTACATGTAACATGGGGGCCATGGCAGTGAGGGACAGGGTTGGTGAGTATCGACGCCGGATGCGTGAGCGCGGTTTGCGACCATTGCAGGTTTGGGTCCCTGACGTGCGCACGCCCGAGTTTGCCGCGCAAGCCCACACGCAGTCGCTGTTAGCGGCACAGGCAGATGCCGATGGGGACGAGCAGGATTTCGTCGAGGCTGTCGCCGCGCCGTGGGACGACGAGACGTGATTCGCGGCGAGATCTGGACCGTTGCGGGTGGCGTGTATGCGTCCAAGCCGCGGCCTGCCGTCATCGTCCAGGACGACCTCTTCGATTCGACTCTGTCGGTGGTGGTTGCGCCGATGACGAGCCGGCTCATCGATGCACCGTTGTTGCGGATTCGCGTCAGGGGCGACCGCGATGCGATCTCGGGTCTCGAACGAGACAGCGACGTGATGGTCGACAAGCTGACCGAAGTACGACGGTCGAACGTGCTGACGCGTGTTGGTCGGCTGACGTCCGAACAGTTAGTGGAGGTCGAACGCTCACTAATGGTGTTCCTGGGACTCGCGCGATGATGCGATGCGAGGTGGCAGCTCAATGTCGGGAGGGAGGGTGTTCGCGACCACCGAATCCCGGTGCGCTGCAACTCAATATGCCGAGTTTTACTGGTAACCCTGCATATTCGATCCCTGCATATTCCGATACGGACGCGACAAAGTTGTAAAGTCTTGCCACGCAACTCGTTCGGTGTTCAGTGACGCTCCGAGTTTCAGGACTGAGCTCGGGCCACCGACGTGGACGTCGAACTCTTCGCCTCGATGGCCGTTCCAACCCACCGATGCAGGAATGCGCGTAGCTCGTTTGGGGGACGAGGAGGGGCGCCCGGGTCGACGAGGAGTGATTGGACGAACCGGAGCATGACTTCGACGAGCTCATTCATGTCGGCGTCCGTCCATCCATGTCCGGCCCAGTCGATCGGAAGGTGGTCGACGATCACGCGTCCTATGGCGATGGACCGCGTAGCGGTGACCTCGGCGGTGAGTTCTGTGTTGTCCGGTTGAACGAACAGCAGGGCGAATCGGCGATTATCTTGAAGGCGCTCGAAGGTTAGGGCGACTGCCTCGACTATCGCGTGGGAAGGTTCGGTGAGACCTTCAAGTGACCGCGCCAAGTCGTCGAGGAACTCGTTGGTGGCGTGTTGAGCTGTCGCGACGAGCAGCGCTTGGCTGTTGGGAAAGTACCGGTAGACGGTCTGGCGAGCGATACCCAGCTTCTGTGCGACCTGACGGATGTTCACATCGGTTGCACCCGACTCCATCAGCTCTCCTGCGGCGGCGATGATGCGTTTCGCAGCCTCGTCGTCGTCGGCCGGGGGAATCAGGCCGGCCCATCCATGTGTACGCACCTGCCCATTGTGTCGTGCTCGTCGATCCTAGTGGCGTATTGGATCGGGGGATCGACGCGAACGACTAGACATAGAACGTGTTTCATGTATGGTCATCGGCAAGGGCACTGGTGACGAGAGGACCTGGCATGACGACGTTCGAGAACCCCACCCCGAGCACGGGACCGACCGCCAGCCCGTTCGGAGCTGAGCTCACTCGACGAGCATTGGACCTGGCAGTTGCCAACACCACGGACATGGCCGAGTCGACACTGCGGGTGCCCCTGTCGTATTACCGCGATGACAAGATCGCCGAGTACGAACGGAACCAACTGTTGAGAGAGACGCCGCTTCCTCTGCTGGCATCGGCTCAGATCTCGAAGAATCATGACTATGTCGTGCGCACGGTGCTCGACGATTCGTTGCTGATCACCCGTGACCGTGACGGGCAGGCTCACGTCTTCTTGAACTACTGCCGCCACCGTGGCGCGATGCCGGCTTGCGGGGCAGGGAACAGCCGACGATTCACATGCCCGTACCACGCATGGGTTTACGACAACAAGGGACAGCTGCGCGGGATTCCGGGCAAGGCAGGGTTCGACGACGTCAATCGTGACGAATACGGTCTGGTCGAGCTACCCAGCGAGGAGCGTCACGGATTCATCTGGGGTGTCCTCAACGCCGATGCGCCGATGGATCTGGACACGCACCTGGGTGAGTGCGGTGCCGAACTCGCACGGTGGAACTACCAGGACTACCAGTACCATGACGAGCGATCCCTGAACTCCGCCGTCAGCTGGAAGGGTGGGCTCGAAGCCTTCGCTGAGGGTTACCACTTTCCATTCGTCCACGGCAACAGCGTCATCGGACAGAACACCATCGCGAACACCCACGTCTACGACGAGTTCGGCCCGCACCACCGTATCGGCTTCCCGTTCAACTGGGTTCGGGACCTCGAGGGTATGCAACAAGACGAGTCGTGGAATGACCCGACTGCGCAGATGGGCATCATCTATTGGGTTTATCCCAACCTCATCCTGGCCAACAGTCCTGTAGGAGTCGAGGTCATCGACATTCTGCCGGGTGATTCGGCCACGAGTTGCGTTGTGCGGCACAGTTGGATGGCGAAGTACCCTGCGGAGAGTCCTGAGCAGGTGGAGATGTATGCTGGCATATTCGCACAGGTTCATGCCGCTGTTCGGGACGAAGACTTCGCGATGCTCCCTCAGTGCGGTGAAGGAGTGCGCCGCGGGCAGCATGACCACATGGCCATCGGGCGCAACGAAATCGGCGTGCAGCACATGATCCGGGTGATGGCGGACAGGATCGGGATCTCTCTCACATGACCGCTGATGTCGCGTCGGCACTGGGGGAGGGATGAGCGCAGTCGACTGGGGTCGCCTGGAAGGTGATCTCACCGAGGAGATCGTCTCTGCGGTTCGGGAAGTCACGACGCGGTCTGCGGGGTCGGCGGTGTACGGCGCTGCGCTGACCGATGTTCATGCGCGGGACATGCTGTTCCTGTGGCCAGCCATCCGGGTGGCCACTGGCGTACCGGATTGTGCTGTGGCTGATCGGGGATGGGACGTCGATAGTTGGCCGGTGCAGGTCGACTGGTCAGGCAGGGGTGACAAGTGGGCTGAGACGCTGACAGCTTCCGTTGGTCTTGGTGACTACCTCTGGGATTCGGTCACCGCCCGGTTCCGCGAAAGTCTGGTGAGCGCATCCCGCCGCGCGACTCGAGCGCTGATCAGATCTGGTGCCGTCAACGAAGCGTTCGCGGTCGTAGTCCACGATCCGGACGATCCCGTTGCTGCGATGAAGAACTCACTCAACGTCGAGCAGCTTGCAACGCTGTTCCCGGAGCTGTACCAGCTCGCGGAGATCGAGGACCAACTCTCTCGACTCTCGGAGCCTGAACAAGTCGAGCAACTGGTCGAGATACTCGTACACGCCGATTCCCGCGTGCAACATCACCTGGCGCACCGTCTGTTGGTTGCCGCCGGACCGACGGCTGTTTCACGCGTTGTCGCCGCGCTGGGCCTGCTTCCTTCGGAGGCGGCCGCGTCGGGTGGTATCGATCGCGTTCTTGACGTCCTGCTCGCGATCGGCGAGGTTGACGATCAGGCCGCCGAGCGAATCGTTGCGTTTGCAGAGGTTCCGACGACAACGGCAGAGGTTCGAGCGCGTACCGTGTCCGTGCTGAGTGCCGGCGGCCAGACCTGTAGAGCAATGAATCTCCTCGCGGATCTGCCGGACAATCTAGCTGGCAGGGCGGTGAGTGCTCCGTACGTCGATGGCGAGCGAAGATGTCGGCTCGACTACGCACCGATTCGTGAAGTTCTCGCTATGCGCCCGGAGCTGGACGAAGTGATGGCTGCAGAACTCACGTCCGATCGGATCCAGGACATAGGGCACGAAGACCTACGGACAGCTGCGGATGCGCTGGACTCACCGTCGCGCTTCATCAGGCGGCACGCGTCGATCGTGCTGCTGTCGTCTCACCTGTAGGACTGTCGGTGTCGGCTGACATCGCAGTTGGGAGGAATGACGCCAACCGGGGAGTCGGTGACCTGCATCAATGATTGCGAAGGTGATCTATCGAATGTCAGGCGATCTGAGACAAAGTCAGGATCTGCGCCTCGCCCTGAACCGAGTGACAACGACAATGAGACTGCGCGAGGATATTCCGTCGGGTTCTCGGCGTCACACTCCCAAGTGCCTGTCATCGAGTCTCGCATTGGGTGTCTGTCAGCGGACATGAAAAACTGCCCATGGGCGGTCACGAAAGTGCCCGCTGACGGACAATAAGGACTGCCCACTCGCGGTCACGAAGCTGCCCGTCGGCGGACACGATTTTGCCCACACCTGTCTCATCCGACGGCGCGTCTGCGCTGAGC
>NZ_JBITWL010000056.1:0-6386 GCF_044543825.1 Gordonia sp. NPDC062954
GACCGTGCCGTCGCGGTGGCCTTCGACAAGGCCCGCGGGCTGCACGGGTCGCCGCGCCTGCATGCGGATCTGCGTGCTGACGGGTGGACGGTGACCGAGAAGACTGTCGCTGATTCGATGTGTCGTCAGGGCCTGGTGGCGCGGCGGATCCGCCGGCGCAACGGGCTGACCCGCCAGGACAGAACCGCTCCGAAGTTCCCCGATTTGTTGGGTCGCGATTTCACCGCACAGTGCCCCGATGAACGGTGGGTCGGAGACATCACCGAGATCCCGACCGCGGCGGGCAAGCTGTATCTGGCCACGGTCATCGACCTCTACAGTCGCCGTCTGTTGGGTGCGGCCACCAGTCGCCACCCGGATGCTGCGTTGGCGTGTGCGGCCATCGAGATGGCGGTCGCCACGCGGGGCGGTAAGCAGGCGATATGGCGTGACGACGATGCGCAGAAGCTGATTTTTCACACCGATCGCGGGTCGACGTACACTGCGAAACGGTTCACCAAGCTGTGCCGGAAGATGGGTATCCGGCAGTCGATGGGGCGTGTCGGATCGTGCCTGTTAACCGGCTAATCCGGGGCCCAGGGCTACGGTGAAATGAACACGCCGCCAACAGAAGATACTTGACCGGTGCTGACGGTAGGGTTACACCTGTCTCATGACGGATCGGCAACCGCTGTATCTGGAACCTGGCACTGAGGTTGCCTGGCAGTTGGCCGGTGACCATGCCGGAGAGTACGTGGTGGTCAACGATTATCTCGGCTATCTGGCCGATCGAAACTACTCGGCGCGCACGTTACGGGCCTACGGCTACGATCTGTTGGCGTTTTGCAGGTGGCTCGACGAGTCTGATCTTGCGTTGGAATCAGTAACTACGACATCGCTTCTCGACTTCATGCGGTTCTGTCGGCAGGCGTCGATTCCGGGCCGCCCGGCCAATGTGTTGTCGATGACTGGGCAACGGCTCGATCGGTACTCGCCGACCACCATCAACCACCGACTCGCGGCGTTGACGGGGTTGTTCACCTATCGCAGCATCACCGATCCTGACCTGGTCAATCCGGTCCCGAGTGGGCGTGAAGCACGCCGCGTCACCGCCGAGGAACGCAACGCCCTGCTCGGTCATCTGGTCAAGCCGAAGAAGCGGTCAGCGTTGCGGCTACGCGAACCGCGTCGGCTCCCTCGGGCGCTGGATCGTCGCGAGACCGCAGATCTGGTGGCGAGCCTGCGCACCTGGCGGGACCGGTCGTTGGCCGGTTTGATGTTGTTGTCGGGGTTACGCTCGTGCGAGTTGCTGACCCTGGATGTGACCGATGTCGATATCGGCGCCCGCTGGGTTCGGGTTCTGGGCAAGGGCGGCAAGGAACGCCGGGTGCCCCTCGATGTTGAGGTGGCTGGCCTGATTCACACCTACGTCCTCACCGAGCGGCCCGAATCATCCAGTAGCCGTTTGTTTCTAGTGGCGAAGGGACCGCACCGGGGTCAGCCGCTGACCGCGGCCGGACTACGCACGATCTTCCGCTACCACCGCCTCAAATCCGGCGTGACCGCCGGCCACCCCCACGCGCTGCGTCACACCTTCGGCACCGCGATGGCCGAAGCCGGTGTCGATCTGGCGGTGATGCAAGCGCTGCTCGGCCACGCTCACGTCGATACCACAGCCCGCTATATCCATTTGACCCCGACACATGTCAAAGCAGAGTTCGATGCAGCACGCACACGACTTCGCACCCAGACCTGAGACACCGGCAGAGGTCCAGGCCGCCTACCTCGCCCATCTGCGGCGGCGTGGCCGCGGCAACCCGGCCTACACGCAGGCGGCACGCTCATTCCTCAACCGCTGGCCCACCGTCGCCGACTGGGCCGCCGAACCTCTCGACAAACGCCTGGCCGCGAACTGCTCCACCCGCCCGTTCATCACGTTTCTGATGGTCAGCGGCCGACTTGCACCCGGATACGACTACCTCGTGTACCGCAAGCTCAGCAGCATCTGGCTGGAACTGGCAGTCAGTCCACTCAACGCTGATCTTCAGCGCTTTGTCAGTACGGCAAAGGAATTGGGGTTCACCGACCGGGTGGCATCGGCGATCGCCTCACAGATCATCGCGCGGTTGCTCATCCAGACCCAGCGCCCGTTGACCGGCCTGTGCGAGGACGACCTCGCCGACCTCCTGCAGGCGTGCAGACTGCGCGAAGAACACACCGGGCGCGGCGCGAAGCACTACCGCAGTACCCTGCACAGTGCGCGGCAGATCCTGTTCCATCTGGGCATCCTCGATTCCGAGGCGCCACCGGCGACGACCGCGCACAGCCTCGAGGATCGGATGGCCGATGTGCCGGCAGCGCTGCGCCCGGCATTCGTGGGCTACCTCAACCGCAAGTACGCCACCTGTGCACCGAAAACCGTCAGCAGCATCGCGACCCGGCTCGCGCATTTCGGTCGCTTCCTGGCTGTCACCGACCCCGAGTTGACCTCGCTGGCCCACCTCGACCGCCGACGCCATGTCGAACCGTACCTGGCGTCGTTGCCCACCGCCGTCAACAGTGTCACCGGTGCACCCATCACCGTGGCCGATCGGATCAGACGCGTGCACGCGGTCGGTCATTTCCTGGCCGAGATCACCGAGTGGGGATGGGACGACGCGCCAGCGCGCAAACTGATCTTCCGTGGCGACCTGCCTCGCCCGCAACGGTTTCTGCCGCGCTACCTACCCGTAAATTCCGATCGCAGGCTTGCTGCAGCGCTGGCAGATTCGCCGTATCATCTGGCCGCGGACGCCCTGCTGTTGCAGCGGGCGTGTGGGTTGCGAATCGGGGAACTCCTCGACCTCGAACTCGACTGCATCCATGAGATCCCGGGGCAAGGGTCATGGCTGAAAGTGCCACTGGGCAAACTGGATTCCGAACGCATGGTGCCCATCGACGACGACGTCCTCACTCTCGTCGACCGCATCACCACCACCCGCACTCACGGCCGGCCGTTACGTCACCCCCGCACCGGTGCTCCAGCCGACTTCCTGTTCACCCACCACGGAAAACGTCTTTCACAGAACGCGTTACGCGCCGAACTCAACCGGGCAGCCGCGGCCGCCGGGCTCGACCACATCACCCCGCACCAACTGCGCCACACCTATGCCACCGCCCTGGTCAACGCCGGGGTTTCCCTGCAAGCGCTTATGGCGCTGCTCGGACACGTCTCCACCCAAATGAGTCTGCGCTACGCGCACCTGTTCGACTCCACCGTCCGCACCGAATACGAGCGAGCCCTCGACCTCGCCAAGAGCCAGATCGGCACACTCGCCGTCGACCGGCCTCAACTCCCGATCACCGATATCACCGGATCCGACTGGAAACATGCTCCGGCCATCAAGTCGCGCCTGGCCGGCGGCTACTGCCTGCGGGCACCCGCCCAGGGAACCTGCCCGTATGCCAACATCTGTGAACATTGTCCCAGCTTCCACACCGACGCCACCCATCTCGGAGTCCTTGCTGCGCAACGCATTGATGCTCAACAGCTCGCCGAGGATGCCGAGTCGCGTGGCTGGATCGACGAGGCGCGCCGCCACCAGCAACTCGTCACCCGCCTCGATACTCTCATCGCCAGCACCACCGAGACTGCATGAGCAGCAAAGCCCTAGTCGAGGTTGAACGAACCTGCGCCGAGCTCGCCGCCGCAGGCCAACCGATCACATTCACCGCAGTCGCTGCCCGCACCAAGATCGGTCGTGCGACCCTATACCGCAACACCGAAATACGCGCCATCATCGATGAACACCGCACTCGACAGACCGACGCCCGCACACTCACCGGCCTCGCTACCGAAGTTGCGCACCTGCGAACGATCGTCGAGAGCCTCGCCGACACCGTCGCCCAGCACGACGAACAACTGCGTCGGCAACGCCGCAAACCGGATCGACAATGAACCATCCGGCCGATCGTTGCCGCAGGCTCGACCACTATTAGCCAGTCAATGTTTCGACAACGCCGCCGCCGAAGCATTCTTCTCATCCCTGGAGTGGGAAGTGTTGTCACGCAATGATTTCAACACTATCATGGAGGCGCGGGCCGTCGTGTTGGAGTGGTGCTACGGTTTCTACAACCACCAGCGCCGGCACAGCACGATCGGGATGGTGAGTCCGGTCGACTACGAGAACGCCGCACTGACCGAGCCCGAAGCCGCATAGAGGAGTCCTCCACGATTCCGGGGGAACCACAACTCCCAGGAACAGGCGAGTGCGGTGGGGTTGTCGCGTCGGTCGACCGCGCAGTAGTGCGGGTTGCTGCTGAAGACGCCGCCGCCCATCGACGACCGCAGGTTGGTATCGAGGTTTTCGGGCAGGTTGATCTCGAGTTTGATCTGGGCGACGTATCCGGGCTTGTTCACCCGGCTCACATCGAAGAATTTCACACCGCCGGAACCGAGTTCGTCGACGGTGATGATGTGCGGGCGGCCCCGGTAGGTCACCGGGATGGTGTGCTGATTCACCTGCCCGTCCGGCCAGAGGTATGCCGCCTCGTGCGGCACCTGCGGGTAGGGCGCGCGGCGCTGTACGTCGCTGATGTCGAGGACGGTGACACCGGCCGCGTTGGACAGGAACATCCGGTTACCGTCAGGGGTGATTCCGAACCCGTGTCCGACGAAGCTGTGCAGTCCTTGCCAGATCACGTGTGGTGCAGCCGGATTAGAGATGTCGATGGCGGTCAGATGGCCGGGGGAGATACCCGAGGCCCAATAGGTTCGGCCATCGGGGGAGAACCCGCCCTCGTGCGAGGTGAACGGCAGCGGTGTGGCCGTGCCGGGGCCGTGGTTGAGCAGTTTCGGGTGCGCGCAGTCGGAGATGTCGTAGACCGAGAAGAATCCACCGCCCCACAGCAGCGGAACGGAGGTGGCGGCCAACAGTTTGCGTTCCTCGTTGACCTTGAGCGTCTCCCAGGTGCCGCCGCGCATGGCGGGTTCGGTCAGCGAGCCGACGATCCTGGGACTGCGGGGATTGGCGACGTCGACCACCTGCACGCCCGGCTGCGGCACCAAGTTGGTGCCGGGGAACAGGCTTCCGGTGTAGCTGCAGTGGTCGAAAGTCGCCGAGACGATACCGCCGCCCGAGCCACGCACCTGGCCGACTTCTGCCATGTTGCAGCGGTAGCCGAGGCGTGTGCGACCCGAGTTGCGGTCCTCGGCGCTGACGTCACCCTGCAGACCGCGTTCGGGCAGGTCGCCGGGGCCGCATTCCGCTCTCGCGACTGACTTCTCCGAGATGTCGGGGAAGTAGTGGGTTGCGGCGCTCGCGGCAGCGGCGCTCATCGTCGCGAGCGTCACGGCAATGGCGAACAGCGCGCACGACACCAGCGCCCGGTGGCCGGGCGAGGATCGATGCGCGTCGACGAGCAGCGATCGGTGAGACACAGCCGACTCCCCCCAGAGTGGGACAGTTGATCCGCTCAACCTAATCGCAGGAGTTGGTTTCTATGGGCGGTTTCGGCGATATCGGCACGACCGGATGACGAGCGTTGGCGTCGGCTCACCCGGATGATGCTCGTCGATGGCCTTAATCTCAACCAGTGACCATTTCCACCTACCGCGTCCAGAATCCCGCTACGGGCGAAGTGCTGGAGGCCTTTGACACGGCCGGCGATGCGGATATCGCCGATGCCATCGAACGTGCCGATGACGTCTATCGGGAGTGGCGGATGCGGAGTGTGCATGACCGGGCCGGAGCGATCCAACGTATCGCAGACCTGGTCCGGGAGCGCTCGGCCGAATTGGCGAGGATGATCTCGCTGGAGATGGGCAAGTCGACCTCGGAGGCGGTGGAGGAGGTCGAGTTCGCCGCCTCGATCTTCGAGTACTACGCCGTGCACGGTCCGAGCCTCATCACCGACTACGAAATCCCCAGCTCGATCCCCGGAAAGGCCCGCATCGAGCAGCGACCGATCGGAGTGCTGCTGGGGGTGATGCCGTGGAACTTCCCGACTACCAGTCGGCACGCTTTGCTGCCCCGAACCTGCTGTTGGGCAACACCATTCTGCTGAAGCATGCGGAGATATGTGCACGTTCCTCGTTGACCGTTCAGGAGATCATCGAGCAGGCCGGGGTGCCCTGCGGGGGCTATCAGAACGTGTTCGCCTCGCATGAGCAGGTGTCGACGATCATCGCCGATCCGCGCGTGCGAGGGGTCTCCCTGACCGGTTCGGAGCGTGCGGGTGCGGTGATCGGACAGCAGGCGGGCAAACACCTCAAGAAGTGTGTGTTGGAACTTGGGGGCATCGACCCGATGGTCGTGCTCGACGCAGACGATGTTGAATCGTCCTGGGTCGAGTGGAGGCCTTGGTTATGCCACCTCCGTTTCGGGGGTGACGCGCTCACGGTAGCTGGTTTCGTAGTCGATCGGCGT
>NZ_JBITWL010000057.1:0-5134 GCF_044543825.1 Gordonia sp. NPDC062954
CCATCAAGTCGCGCATCGCGCTGGAGCCGCAATGGCCGCCCATTCGGTGTGGATAGGTGTCGAGCAATGACTCGGACATTGTCATGGTCTCCCTAGTGGTGGTGGACACTGTGCGACGGGATCTGGCCGACAGGTGGTGGCACGGGTGTTCGAGCGGGCAGTAACCTGCGGCGGTAGCCCGCCGGAGCGCACACTATGCGCGGAATGCGTCGGACGGAGCTGGCCGTCCCGAGAAGATCAGAGGGCCGTAGGCATGCCGCAGGCCCGCCAGGATTTCCTCGAGGGGCAAGTCGTTGTAGACGCCGCGTTCGTGCACGTACTCCATGTGCGCGGAGCCGTCCGCCGCGTGCGCGTGAAACAACGCGTCGCGATCGCCGGTGAAGTCGATAGGTGGGACCCCGAATCGAGTGCACAATTCAATGTTGAACGCGGGTGTAGCTTTCAACCAGCGCCCCTCGATGTAGACGTGGCTGTATCCGTGATATACGAAGACGTCGGTTCCCATGAGTTCGCGCAGCGCGTCGGTCTGCAGATGATTGCGTACATCAGCGAAGCCGAGCCGGGCCGGTATGTTTGCCGCGCGGAACGCGGCTGTCAGTACGACCGCTTTGGGTACGCAGTACCCACGTCCGGACTCGATGACATGGCTGGCCCGGTAATGATCGGGCTTGTCAGAGACGGTGTAGGGGTCGTAACGGATCTGGTCTCGGACTGCGGCGAAGAGGCGCCGCGCCTTCTCGCGATCGGTGTCCGCGTCGCCGACCGCGTCTTGGGTGAAGGCCTGCACGGTCGCGTGATGGATGTCGAGGAAGGTCGATGCTGTGAGCGCCGCCGCCGGCCTTTCCGCTGCCGCGGGTGATGTGGTCATGGTGTGGCTCCGATCAGTTCGGACCTGTCGAGCGACGAACGCTGTGCGATCGTACGCTTCGCGTTCATGAAATCCTTGGGTCTGTTGACGCAGTCCGCGGCGATCAGCTCGCCGTCGTTGAAGTAGTAACAGGTGAAGTCACGGTCGTGGTCAGGGTCACCGCTGACCAGTACCTCGTCGTACCCGGTGTTGAGCCCGGCGATCTGCAGCTTCAGATCGTATTGATCGGACCAGAACCAAGGCAGCGCGGTGAGACCGGCTTCGTTGCCGCAGATGGTCGCTGCCGCGACCTTGGCCTGCTCGGTGGCGGCCGCCACACATTCGAGGCGGACGCGCCTGTCGTACCGTGCGATCCGTTGGTTGACGCAGTCGCCGGCGGCGACGATGTCGGGGTCGCTGGTGCGTGCATGGTCGTCGACGATGACTCCGTCGTCAACCTCGAGGCCCGCGGCGACCGCGAGATCCGTGTTGGGAATGATGCCGACACCGACGATGACGAGGTCCGCGGCCAGGGTCTCACCGTCGGCGAGCACCACCTCTTCGACTCGCCCCTCCCCGCGAAAACCCTCGACCAACGCGCTGGTGCGAACATCGACACCCTCGGTCCGGTGGGTACGGTCGAAAAACCTCGAGACCACCGGCGCGGTCACCCGCTCGAGCACGCGTTCCGCAGCCTCGAGAACAGTGACGTCCACACCCTGAGCTCGAAGTGAGGCGGCCGTCTCCAGGCCGATATAGCCGCCGCCGACGATGACGGCCCGGCAACCTGGCACCACCGCGGCACGGATGGCCTCGACGTCGGTGGCGGTGCGCAAGTAGTGGACGCCCGTCAACTCGGCGCCCGGAACGGTCAGCGCGCGGGCGCGCGCGCCGGTGCACAGTGCCAGCGTGGCGTAAGACACCACGTCTCCACTGTTGAGGGTGACGGTGTGCGCGGAACGGTTGATCGCCGTCGCCGTTCCGTCCACGAGCTCGATCCGCTGCTTGTCGTAGAACTGACGTCCGCGGATCGCGCAGTCATCAAGCTGTGATGCACCTGCCAGGTATGCCTTGGACAGCGGTGGACGCTGGTAGGGGAGCCTGCCCTCGTCGCCGATCAGCAAGACATCCCCGGCCCATTTCTCCTTTCGGAGAGCGCCCGCGAGTTGGACGCCGGCGTGGCTCGCGCCGAGGATGACGACCTGATCAGCCGTCACATTTCCCCCTTGGGGGTCAGGCGAACCATCATCTTGCTGATCCCACGGACAAAGTTCGATTGCACGTACTCCGGCTCACCCACCACCTCGATGTTGTCGAAGCGAGGGAGGAGCTCCTCCCACAGGATGCGTAGCTGGAGCTCGGCGAGCCGGTTGCCCATGCAGCGGTGTACACCGAAACCGAACGCGATGTGGTTGCGGGCGTTGGCCCGGTCGATGATGAGCTCGTCTGGACGCTCGAAGACGCGCTCGTCTCGGTTGCCCGAGGCGTACCACATCACCACCTTGTCACCCTTGCGGATGAACTGGCCGCCGAGCATGACGTCCTTCTTGGCGACCCTGCGCATGTAAGCAAGAGGGGTCTGCCAGCGGATGATCTCCGACACCGCGTTGGGGATGAGGTCGGGGTTGGCCTTGAGCTTCTCGAACTGCTCGGGGTATTCGTTGAGGGCCAGCACTCCGCCGCTCATGGAGTTGCGGGTCGTGTCATTGCCGCCGACGATCAGCAGCACGAGGTTACCGAGGAACTCCATGGGGCGATCGTCGAGGAGGTTCTTGGTGTCCTCGTTGCTTTGCAGCATGGTGATGAGGTCGAAGCCAGGCTCTTCGCCGGCCACGGTACGTGCCGCCTTGTCCCGCCACAGCGAACTCAGGCCTTGCGCCATCGCGACCATCTCACGGAAGACCCTGTCGTTGTCCGAGGGGCCGCCGTTGGCCTGCTCCATCGAGGTCGCGAGGTCGGACCATTCGACCAGCTTGTGCCGCTTGTCGTAAGGGAAGTCAAGTAGCGTCGCGAGCATGCGTGCAGTGAGTTCGATCGACACAGTCTGGACCCAGTCAAACGGCTCGTTGAGTGGGAGGCCGTCGAGGACTTCGCGGACGCGCGCGCGGATGAGCCCCTCCATCTCACGAAGGTTCTTCGGAGCCACCACGCCCTGCACTGCGGCGCGCTGCTTGTCGTGCCGGGGCGGATCCATCGCGATGAACATCGCGATGTCCATGAAACGCGGGGGCCTGCCGATGATGATGAACGGTTCGGCGGAGAACGCCTCGTGATTCTTGTCGACCGCGATGATGTCGGCGTGTCGCGTGACCGACCAGAACGGACCGAAGGGGCTCTCCGAACGGAAGTGCACCGGCGCCTCGTTGCGGACACGCTCGAAGTACGAGCGCCACATACCCTGGCGATACAGGAACGGGTTACTCAGGTCGATTTCGGCGAGATCGACCTCGTCCACCGGCGGGATCGGGGTCTCGGTGAAGATCTTCTGGCCGTCGGTCCTTGTGACGATTCGGCGGGTCTTGTCATAGACATGCGCCCCCCGGATCTGAAGGTCGATCGGGATCATTGATTGCGCCTTCTCGGCGACGGTGGCTGCGATGCTCATGATTGCATTCCTTCGTCGTTGCGGGTCAGAGTTGGAATTCCGGGAGGCGAACAGTCAGGCCGTCCCACTCCTCAGTCGCGATCATCTGGCAGGACAGCCGCGAGGTTCCTTCCCGTTCCGGATGCATGCTCAGCATCTCTTCCTCGCCCTCGCCGCTGCGCCCGACGGTCTTGATCCACGCCGGGTCGACAATGACGTGACACGTACCGCAGGCCGCTTCGCCACCACAATCACCGTCGATGCCGGGGACGGCTTCGTCGACGGCGGTCTGCATGAGCGACTTCCCCTCCACGAGATCGGCTTCGTAGTCGTCTCCATCGTGGGTGATGTATGTGATCGTGGCCATGGCCACCTCCTTGCACGTATGAGGTTCCCCTTGAGTGTGAATGTGCGGATCCCGACCGATCCATGTGTGAACGTCGCAATCTGTTGTTAATCTGGCTCACGTGACCCTCGGTGAATCCGGTGTGCCCCCGTTGGCGTTTGCACAGCTTCTCGACAGCGGTGCGCTGGGCACGGAGGCGACGAGCGCATTCGGTCGGATAATGGCCCAGGAGGGCACCGACCTCAGAACGTTGATCACGCAAGAAGCGCAGGTGCCGATGCAATGGTTTCATGACGTGTATCCGACGATGGGGCCGCACGACGGGTTTCGGCTGGGCCTCGCATTCGCTGAGCACGCTCAGCTGACCTCCTTCGGTCCACTGAGCCTGCCGCTGGTCAGTGCCGGGTCGGTCGTTGACATCGTCGAGTTGCTTCGTTTTCTGCCGTTGATCTCGACGGCGCTAAGTGCGGACTTTCATCATGGCGCCAGTGGTCTTACCATCGGTCTCGCAGGGCGCACCGACAGCGCGGGTACCGACTGCTTTGCCGTCACTTATGGGGGCCTGACCGTTCTGCGTCTGGTGAAAATACTCACAGGAGATGTGTCCTCAGCAGAGTTACACCTGACCTGCCCGGCGCCGACCGAGCCGCTGAACGTGGGAGAGATAGGGCATCGAGTCGTCTTCGATGCGCCAGCGTCATTTGTTCGCATACCAGCCGAGGCGCTTCATGAGGTGTGCCGCTTTTCCGATCCCGTCGCCTACCGGATCGGTACCGCCGAACTGCGACGGCTCTGCGATCAGCGGCGTCACAACTCGTACACGCAGCGCGTCCGAGCCCAGTTTGATGCAGACCCTGCTCGAGTCAACGCTAGTCGGATCGCAGCAGAGCTGTCGGTATCGGTAAGCACACTCAAACGGCACCTACACGCCGAGGGCACCACCCTGCGCCGCCTACGACAGCAATTCATGCAGGAGCACGCCATCCTCCGACTTCTCGATCCCGGCGTCGGAATCGGCCAGATTGCTACCGAACTGGGGTACTGCGACGTCGCAAGCTTTTCTCATGCGTTTGCTCGGTGGGTCGGCTGCTCCCCGTCGCAGTTTCGACTTCGACGTGCACGCCCGCCAGCCGCATGAATGCTCGACCAGCCCAATCGGGGCGTCAGCTGATTACACCACAACGAATTTCGCGACTGGTTCATAACGTTTCGATACGGTAACCCGGGCCCGCCCCGTCCGAAGCGCACGGTCGTTACAAGTCAGCCAGCATCGCCTACGCGGCAATTCTCAGCCACACCTCAACGTCTGCCGCCTCGCCGAGGACACCAGCCGGTTCGTTCTAGCCACCGTTATGGC
>NZ_JBITWL010000058.1:0-4609 GCF_044543825.1 Gordonia sp. NPDC062954
CCACCGCGCCAACCCGACGGACGCTACAGTAGGAGCCGCCCACAGGTGGGGAATTTCAGCGAGCACACCTGGGGAAGTTTCTTGAGCCTCGTCAAGCTCACGATGTGGACCCACGACCCTGTGCACCTCAACAAGCTTCGTCGTGGGGGCATTGCTCGCGCCCACTGGCTGCCGCGCTTCCACGTGCTCACTGTGAATGGCACGTCGTTCAACCTTGCCGAGCTCGACCAGCGCACAACTTGTCTGCATGAGGACGACCATCTCCCCGAACATGCGGGCGAGACGGTCACCGAGCGAGCGCTTCGGCATGCGCATGAACGCGGTGGGTACTCGGTCCGCGCGACTGAGCTAATGGGCGACCAATAACGAGTGCTGCACTGGGGCAATCGCACCCGCCGTCGCGAACCCGGCTTGCAATGACAGGCGCCGCCGACGGGGACTACCCGGAGTGGCTGCGCCAGTCGCAGCTCGAGTGGTTTCCGCATGAGCTTGTCGACAAGTATGACGGTGAGATCACGCTGACGACGTTCAGTGGGTGGGTGCTCGATCTGCCGGCGGATCGAGCCGACGAGATCGCCGAGGATCTTCGCCGGCTTGGGCACCGGGCCGAGGAAACCGACCTCGACATCGCATAGCGAATCCATCTGCGCTGCAGTGCACTCCGGGGTTGCCAAACCAACTGGGAACCAGAATGTCATACCCCACACCTAAACCTGGTACAAGCCTGAAGGACTCGACCGAGTCACACAGCGCGACCGAAGGGAACAATGAACAGATTCGACGTTGAAGCGTCCATCGACGACGCATGGCGCGGGTACCGCAACGACCTTGCCGACCGTCTCGCCGCCATGTCGGACACTGCCCGGTTCACCATCGAGCAGCCCCGTGACATCCCCGAGGGACCTCACGGCGTCCTGGCCTTCAGCGTCACCGGTGCGCGCCGCGTGCGCTGCACTGTTCTCGAAGAAAATCTGCACACGACCGCTGAGTACTTCGACGAACAGATCTACGCGATGACCGCAGCGGGCTGGCGGCGGCTGCGCGATGGTCGGCTGATCTACGAGGTCGCGCGGCGCCGGGTCGATGAGCTCGCCCAGGCCGCCGTGGACGTGCTGCGCAGCATCTGGGAGGTCGTGCACCCCGCGTTCCTCGCCGACGCCCAGCCCGTTCGGCAGGAGACACCGGTCGCGGTTGGTGTGCTGCCTGAGTCGCGAGATCACTTGCTGGAGTTGGTCCTCGAGGTGATCCGCGGGATCGCCCGCCGCAGGGTCGATGTCGACAAGGACGGCGACATCCCGTTGCCGACCGGTACGCCGTCGTGGCTGCGTATCCTCGCCAACAGGCCGACCCTCGAGTTCTTCGGGACGCTCGTCGCCGAGGTGCCCAACGAGGCTGCGGCAGCTGAGTTCATCGCGCGAGAATCCACGCGCTGGCCGGACGTCACCGTGACGCTGCACCAATCGTCCCTGATGGTGTTCAAACGCATCGACGTGTCGGCCTTCTGCAGGGAGAACCTGATCGACGGGCTGCGGCAGTGGTTCAAATTCGTGCGCACCGACTCAGCCGAGGTCATCGCCGCGATCACCGGCGTCGAAGAAGCGAGTGAGCCCGCAGCGGACCCGGAGCGGCTGCCCGACCCGCTGCGGACGCTCATCGTCCTCGACGAGACCGGCGACACCCTCGACGCCGACGAGGTCGCGACGATCTGCCGCTTCGACCAGTCGGCCATCCTGCAGTACATCCACACCGCCCAGGAGCAGTATCTCGAGTAGATGAAATCGGCCCGCGAGGCCGATGCGGCCGGAGACGCCGACGAGGCTGCCGCGTGCCGGCACGAAGAGGGTGCCTGGCGCGCCACGGCCCGACAACTGCAGAATGCCTTGCGGATCGTTGCGCTGCAGGGCCACGGAGCAGCGGGCGACGCCTGGCGACCGACTACGCCGTGATTCGGATTAGCTGGTGAGGCCAACGCCATGCACTGACGGCATGTTTCCGATATCCGGATCCTGTCGGTTGACGGTGCCAGCTCGAAGCCGCTGACACCGGCCTCGCTGATCTGCAGCTCACGCTCGCGAAGCTTCCGCCACAACAAGTCAAAGGCATCATCGAGGCTGCGGAGGCGACCTCGCCTGCGCTGAACGGCGGCCTGTTGGCCGAGCTGGCGGAGCTTCTGGCGCTGGATCGAGTTGAGCCCCAGGCCATTCCCGAAGTGAAGCGGAGGGGTCGGCGATTGAGCCGTCACTGACCACAGCGGCTTTGGCTCCAGTCGCCGGTGCTGGTGTCGAGCCTAGCGGTTCGTAGCACGGCGCCGAGCAGTCCCGTCGTGTCGTCGAGAACTCCTCGTCGGCATCGGGGAACATCACCGCGGGCTCAGCATGCGTGTTCTCCTCTCCACGTCGTAAAGACATACCCACGAGTGCCGCGGCCCTGGCGCTGGGAGGTGATGGTGACGGCGGAGTCAGTGCGGCTCTTCCGTTGCGAGTTAAGCGAAACCTAAGTTGCGGAGTCTCAACACCCGTCGCCAAGGCTGTCTCAACATGAGCGTTTCCGCAGGGGCGCAGTTTCAACATTCACCGATAGCGACAGCGCTTGCTCCCTGGCCCCACCTGCTGCAGGCACATGTCGTCGACTACCGGCGGCTCAGAAGAGTGAAGGACCACGACAAGACACCTATGGTCGAGGCGACCGGCTGGTCGGATGAGTTTCGCGAGCGAGCAGCTCGCCGAGCATCGGCCCCTCAGCCCAAGTGGTCTGCATGCAGTCCGCTTGACCCGGCGGTGCCGCGGAGTCTGCAGAAGTTCCAGGTAGGCGAGAGCGGCGACGGACGGCATCTGATCGCGAATGCCCGAGCCACTGGTGACTCGGATTATGCGATCGCGGTCGAACTCTTTGTCGCAGAGGAACAGAATCACGCGCGCATGCTGGCGCACTTGCTGAACGCGGGTGACGTCGAGACGAAGCGGTCGCATTGGTCGGACAGCGTCTTTGTGCACCTGCGTCGGCTGATGGGTCTTCGGCTCGAGCTGATAGTGCTCACCATCGCCGAAGTCGTTGCGCTGCGTTACTACCGCGCCCTGGCCCACGGTGGCCGCGATGCACTGCTGATCGACGTCGCCGAACGGATCCTCGACGACGAACGCCATCACGTCCCCTTTCAGGTTCGCCGTCTCCGCATCGGCTTCCACGCCACACCGACGCCGGCCCGGAAAGTCGTGCGGGAGTTGTGGCGTCTCGTGGCGGTGGCAGTGATCATCGTGGTCGCTGTCGACCACGGTCCGGCGCTCCGTGCGTGTGGCGTATCGCGGCGTGCGTTCATCACCGACACCGTGCAGATATTCCACGGCGTCCTGGACACGGTCTTCGCTCCGGATCGTTGTGGGAGCTGATCGAGGGCGATGTGTGCTCGCGTTCCGCGGAGCGTGCGTCGGCGTCGACCGGTTCACCAGAGCTACGCGGTGCCGCCCGTCACCCCGAGGATGGTCCGGGCTACCAGGTCCGGGTCGTCGATCATCGGGATGTGGCCGACATCGGGTAGCAGCATCCACGTCGCGTCGGGAAGCCGTTGACGCGCGGTAGAACCATAGGTCGCTGCCGGGATGAGGCGATCGAGCTGTGCCCATGCCAGCGTCACCGGGCAGGGCAACGGATCCAGAGGATGTGCCCACTCGTCCGGTCTGTACTCGTCCATGAAGCGACAGTCGAGACAATCGTCGATCATGTCGAGGACCTGCGCGGCGGTCAGCCGGTCTCCGTGAAGTGCAACCGGCCGCAGACTCAGCCGCCGGACCGAAGCGGATCTCGCCGCGAAACGCGCGGCCGGACGCAAGAGCCGTGTGAAAGCGCGAGATGCGCGAATGGCTTGCGCCGGTCGTCGGTGGGAGGCGCGGTCCCACCAGAAGCCGGCGGGCGAGAACGCGCACACGCTCGCGGCGCGACCCCTACGAGCCAATTCGATCGCGATCCATCCGACCGAGTGAGTTCCCGGCCAGATGAGGTCGGTCGATGCCGAGGTCATCGAGATCGCGTTCGGCAGCGTCCACCACGTCAGACACTTGCGGTGGATGGCGCTGTATCGCCGGCCCGCCGTGATGGCCAAGGAGAGTCAGGGCATGGACATCGTGATGTGCGGACACGAGTGGGACCACGTCCTGCCAGATGCGGCCCGAGCAGGCCACACCGTGCAGCAACACCAGGTGCGACGACGGTGACACAGAACGAGGATGGCACCGAAGGTCAGCAACCCCCAGTGGTATCTGTCCATCACGAGCATCTCGTGCACGCAGAAGCAGGCGCTGACCAGGCGATTTGCGTTTGACGGCGTATGTGCGTAACTTTTCTCCAGTCAGCGCGCCACGGCGCCGCCCGGGAGGCCGAAAGGTCGAACGGGAGTGGAGACCGGGTTCGAGCTGGCCGCCCCTGAGAGTATTATCTAGGTCGCTGTGTTGCGGCCTGAATAGCGCCGGGGTCGAACATGAAGCTTGCTGGAGTTCGCCTCACTGTGAGGTGGTGCTGGTGGGTGTGTGTTCTTTGAGAACTCGATAGTGTGTTGATGGATTGTCTGATGCCATTTTTTGTGGCATTGGTTTTGTGGATGTCCTGCACTCCTCGT
>NZ_JBITWL010000059.1:0-4479 GCF_044543825.1 Gordonia sp. NPDC062954
ACACACCCACCAGTATCGCCCGTCCACCCGACTCAACCACGGCAAACCTTCGCATCTCCGCGTCACCGGCGAAGCCGGCCCCATAGCTCGATACGAAGACAAGACACGTCGATGAGTAGTGAGCTGTTCGCCGACGAAGAGTTCGACGACGTCGATGCCGACAGCGGCTCCGAGGACACCGAACAGGAGCAGGGGCCGGCGCCCGAGTTTGAGTCGGTGTATGAGTTCGTCGACACCCACCTGGTACGGATCTACGCCCGCAAAGTCACCCATAAACAAGACCGACGGTGGTGTCCACGCTGGTTTGAACATCCCGAAGCTGCACCTGGACTGCGACGGCCGCTGGGCATAATGGTCACCGGCGGCAACATCAACGACGCCGCGGTGATGACCTCCGTGCTCGAGAACATCCGCGTGCCTCGCGACGGGAAGGCCCCCCGCACCCGCCCCGACCGGGTGCTCGCCGACAAGGGGTACCCGTCGAAGGCGAACCGCGCCTCGCTCCGCGACCGAGGGATCGCGGCGACCATCCCGGAGCGTGATGACCAGATCGCGCACCGCCGCAAGAAGCCGGGCCGGCCGATCGACTTCGCCGACCAGCAGCAAGGACGATACAAGGGCCGCAACGTCGTCGAGCGCTGCTTCAACAGGCTCAAGCAGTGGCGCGGCATCGCGATGCGCTCCGACAAGCTCCTCCGCAGCTACCGAGCGGCATCCGCAGCTACCGAGCGGCCGTCAACCTCGCCGCAACGCTCAACACGGCCTAGACGTTGTAGCCGATCGTCCTCAAGATCGACGTCTGCATCCGAGAGCCAACCGTCGATCTGCGTGACCGCTACAGGTTCTAGGGTAGGCTCGCTATCTTGAGCCAAGCCATCATCACCATCGGAACGGCCGGGAGGATCGATGCATGGCTATGTCTCCGGACTGGCGAGTAAAAGACACTCCGAAGCCCTTCGGGTGTCTCTTACTCTTAGCTTAGATCTGAGTCTTTCTGGATCGACAGTCCGACAGCGGTTGTAACACGGCATCGCGAACTGTCACCCGAGCCACGACTCGATGTTTCCGACAACGATGCTCGCGTCGTTGGCCTCGAAGTTCAGAAGACTCGTATCAACTCCCCAGAAAGTTCGGTGGTTGCGATCGAGAATCAACGTTCCTCCGCTGCGCTTCGCGACCCATGGCAGCGCTGCGGTGTGAGGATTCACTGCCAACATCCGTCCTGATGCTTGGGTGGAACCGGGACCGCGGGACATTCGCCACGCGCGGAGATGTCCTGCGCCAGTGAACATTGCTTTCATAGACTCTGTTGCGTCGGCGAAAGTGAGCGTCACCTCGGTGGCTGGGGGCACGAGGAGCGGGAAGGCAATGAGGTCTGCGTAGGAGAGAGTCCCAGCAGTTGATCCGCGGAGCACTTTGAGATCCTGCCGCCGGGAACGATGAGTGTTATCAATCCGGTGGCAGGAGGCCAACACCGAGGTTCCGACAGCAGGGAGAATCAGCGTGATCGCCTCCAACAGGGGCGACTTCTTGGTGAAGTGCACGATGATGTCACCGTGGTCGAGCCTGGTCGCGATGTAAGGTGCGTGGAAGCCTGCCGAACCTTCGGGCTCAATTGCCACTCGGTGCTGGTTGAATTGATGGCGGATCAGCTGCGACTCGCCGTCGAAGTCGATATCGACGACGGCACCGTCAAGTGACACTTGACGGAAACCTGGGAGGTTGCTGGCCAGCACCATAGAAACGGTTCAGCCTCCGGCGTCGTCTAGCAGCAACCGAAGCCGTAGCTCAGCGGCCGGTTGAAGTCTCGTCCATGCCTCCACGAAACATGCCCGTGCTTCGGACCGAGGCCACTGCCGTGGCAACACCGAATCCGGAAGGTCAGGATCCTGCCTGGGGAAGACACGCCACTCATCCATAATCCGGGTGCGCGCGACAAGAGCCTCCGCCGGCGCGACGAGCCCTTTTCGCGCTCGGTCGATGAGAGGAGAGACCGAGCGAATCAGAAGGTGGTACCGTTCCGCCAGCTCATCGAGGTTCCACGACTGCCGAAACTGCGCCAGGATCGAAGCGGGGTCTCCGGCGATGGTTCCGCGAATGACTAACGCGTTGGTGACACCGGCATCCGCCAACGCACGTTGGGCGGAATCCACACTCGCGTGTGCTGCTGTCCATAGCCCGTCGTACAACGGAGCGAAACCCAACGCACGCAGCTGTGTACGCAGGGTGTGTCGTCGAGCCCGCTCGGACTCGACGACGGAAAAGGCGACCAATGTCCAGAGTCCGTCCCATGGCCGATCCTCTCCAAAAGCAATGATGCGGCTGGTGTCCTCGTCGATCATCTTGATCGCCTCGTCGGTCATGAAATACGAGGTGGTGCGGCCAGACCTAGTGCGCTCGAGGATGGACTTCTTCACGAGACGGCTCAGGGCCGTACGTGTGGCGTCGGGGGCGATGTCGAAGTCCTGGAAGACAGCTACTAAGACGGACGAGGGCACGGTGTCCCCCAGCACGTGCCGGTAGTCCGCCAGCAGCGTCACCAGCAGACGCTGCGGCAGGGAGTCCGTGGGTTCTCGCAGCATTGTTTAATCCTCGCTTGTCAGACCATACCGCCTTCCGCACACTCTACTGATTGCCATATCGCATGACGCCCGTAAGCACTGTGTTCTCCGGGGTGCTCGACGAGAGGCGTCGTAGCGTCCGCCGTACCGTGAAGGCATGGCATCACGTTTAGGTCCTGGTTGAGACCGAAGATTATCCATTTCATCTGACGCGTAATGATTTACAGATGCCACGAGCTACCTACGGTCTCAGCGGACCGACTAGACACCCTGCTTGGATCGACACCGGATTCATGACGCATCTATTGCGTACGTCCATGTGATGTTATATGTTGATCCACATCACAGATGCGAGTTGGTCCACCGCCCGTCCTACCATCACGGCACCGCAGGCCTTCGCATGCATGCATGACAGCTCAGGCTCGCGATCTCGTCTCCCAGGAATGTGGACCAGGGCGCCAGCGCCAGCTGTGAAACTCATTGCCTAAAGAAAGAGAACGTAGTGCCCCCCAATCAATCTTTGCGACGCAACGCCATCGGCGTTCCAGGCCTGGTGTTTCTCGTCATCGCCGCAGTTGGACCGGTAGGGGCCGTGCTTGCTGCCACACCCCTGGTATTCATGCAAAACGGCGCTGGTGCGACGGGTACTTACGTGCTTGCAGCAGCCCTGTTTGGGGTCTTCTCTGTCGGATATGTCGCGATGAGCCGCTACATGGGCACCGCAGGGGGCTTCGTTACCTACATTGCACGTGGATTCTCGCCACGAGTAGGCGCAGCCGCAGCATACGCGGCGTTACTCGTCTACTGTGCAATGCTCTGCGGTCTGTACGGGGCCTTCGCTGTCTTCACCAAACAGACCATCGACGAGTATTTCGGAATGGACGTCCCGTGGGAACTGATCACGCTGATCACAATCGCTTTATTGGGAACACTGGCATACAACAAGGTTGAGTTCAGCACCCGAATTCTGGCGGTGCTTCTAGTTGTCGAGGCCGCCGTCATCCTGATCCTCGATATCTCGATCGTCGTTCGTGGCGGAGATGGTGGTGGAGCACCTATGTCATTCATAGGTTTTACCCCTGCAGCGATGTTGACCGGTGGAATCGGAATCGCGTTCCTGTTCGCGCTATCGTCGTTCGGCGGCTTCGAAGCCACTGTGGTTTTCAGCGAAGAGGCACGCAACCCGAGACGCACTATTCCCCTGGCGACCTACGCCTCGATTCTGTTGATCGGCGGGTTCTATGCGTTCAGCACGTGGGCCATTGCCAACGGTGTAGGCATCGAAGAGGTACAGCAGACCGCGCAGACTGATCCCGTCGGATTCATCCTCGCGTTGAGCGACCATTACGTAGGGCCGGTGTGGTCCGACCTGATGGGCATCCTCGTCGTAGCCAATTTTATCGGAATACTTCTCGGGTTCACTAACATCCTCAGCAGGTACGTATTCGCGATGGCGCGGGTTGGAGTCTTGCCTAGAGGATTGTCGCGTACGCATACCAAGTACCAGTCTCCACACAGGGCTAGCCTGGTGGTTTCCGTAGCAGCAGCCCTGGTGACAGGCGCGTTCATGATCGCCTCGGCCGATCCATTCTCCACGATGTACTCGCTCCTGTTCGCGTTAGCCTCAGTGGGACTGCTATCGATCATCGCGGCCACAAGCCTGTCGGCCATCGCATTCTTCCGCAAAAACCGGACTCCTGAACGCATTTGGGGAACAACGATTTTCCCCATCCTTAGTGCCATAGGCTTCACTGTTGCGATCTACCTGAGCGTCGCCCACTTCGACGTACTGACCGGCGGCCAAGCCGGATTGGCAGGGTTGATGGCTCTTCCTGATTGACGGTGCGTGAAACAGGTTCTGGCGACCACAAGATGTGGGGTGAGGAAGATCGCGTGATGTGGGCGGTGTGCCTGGAGA
>NZ_JBITWL010000060.1:0-4091 GCF_044543825.1 Gordonia sp. NPDC062954
ACTGAGTTCACATCCAGAAACTCACCCTGGCGATCCGACTCACCCTGCATAACCTCAGGATCCCAGCACGGCGGCCAAAACCAGCGCATTCCCGCACCGGAATCCACCCCCAATTATTCAGCAGTCTCCTAGGCGAGCGGCGTATCGAGACCACGTGAGCTGCAAGCGATCTCGATACGCCCTCGCCTAGCGGCTCGGCCTACTCGATCAGCGGATGAGCTGCAGGCCTACTCGACCCGGGTTCGAACACCAGTCACAACGCCGCGATCTTGTCCTCCAGCACCCGACGTTGAGCGCCGTTGGTGGCCAGTTCGCAGGCCCGGCGCAGCTCGGCTCGTGCCTCCTCGGTCCGGCCCAACTGCGCGAGCAACTCGCCGCGCACACTCGGCACCAGATGGGAACCGGCCAGCTTCGTCACATCGACGTCCGCGTCGAGCATTGTGAGTGCGTCGTGTGCGCTAGCTGCCATCGACACCGCGACGACCTTGTTCAACGTGACCACCGGATTGCCGGTCAACTGCTCGAGCGCCTCGTACAGGATCACGATCCGCGACCAGTCGGTGGCCTCGACGTTGGTTGCGCGTGAGTGGCAGGCCGCGATCGCCGCCTGCAGCGAGTACGGTCCGCGACCCCGACCGAGCGCGTCGACGCGGTCGAGCGCCGCGAGCCCACGGGAGATCTGACCACGATCCCACCGGCGACGATCCTGGTCGGCGAGCAGGACCGGACGGCCATCGGCATCGAGCCGCGCAGCGAATCGTGACGACTGCAGTTCCATCAACGCGATGAGGCCGTGCACCTCCGGTTCCCGCGGCACCAGCGCGGCGAGCACCCGGCCCAACCGCAGGGCCTCCGCCGCCAGATCCTGCCGCATCCAGCTATCGCCCGCGGTGGCGGCGTATCCCTCGGTGAAGATGAGGTAGATGACCCCGAGCACACTGTTGAGCCGTTGCGGCCACTGCGCCGGGTCGGGCACCTCGTAGGGCACCTGGGCCGCCGACAACGTCTTCTTGGCGCGCACGATCCGCTGCTGGATCGTCGGGACCGAGGTGAGGAACAACCGGGAGAGTTCCTCAGAACTCAGGCCGCCGACCACCCGCAGTGTGAGCGCCACCTGCGCGTCCCGCTTCAGGACCGGATGACATGCGACGAACACCAGCTTCAGCACGTCGTCGCGGACGGGCACCCATTCGTCGTCGTCGACTTCGGAGAGGTCGCGGGCGATCATCTGATAACGCTCGTCGAGCCGTTCCTGCCTGCGCCACCCGTCGATGGCCCGCCGCTTGGCCACCGAGGTCAGCCAGGCGCCGGCGTTGCGCGGAACGCCGGCGCCCGGCCACGTCTCCAGTGCCTCGGCGATCGCCTCCTGAGCGAGATCCTCGGCGAGACCGACGTCACCCACGATGCGGGCCAGGGTCGCCACCACACGACTGCCCTCGATGCGCCACACCGCATCGATCGTGCGTCGGATCTCGGGATCGGTCACGCGGTTCCGAGCTGTTCGCGCCACCCCTTCTCCTTTTGGACGTACTCGTTGTCGGAGTACTCCTCGAAGTCGGTTTCATCGCTCACGCGTCGCACCTCGAGTTTCACGCCCGGGCCGAGTGGGGCCTTCTTCGCCCACTGCGCGGCCTCCTCCTTGCTGGAGACCTGGAGAATCCAGAAGCCGTTGAACAGCTCGTGGACCTCGCCGTAGGGGCCGTCGGTGACCAGGGGGTCCTCGTCGGCGGAGAAGCTCACCACAAAACCCTCCGACGCATCGGTGAGTCCCTCGCCCGCCAACAGCACCCCGGCGTTGATCATCTCCTCGTTGTAGCGGCCCATGGCGTTGATGATCTCGGTGAAGTCGACATCGGCGGCTGCGGCTTCGGCTTCGGCGGTGGAGCGCATGATCAGCATGTACTTCATGGTCTTGCCTTTCTCTGGTGAACATCTCTCGGGAATCAGGGCTCTCTCGATGCCCCTCACCACTACGTCGAACGAGACGAGCGCAGATCGACACTGCGCCCAGAATAATTTCTCGACAGCCGTCCGCAGAGGCCGTCGGGTCGAGTGGGGGCCTCATTCCCGAGACTTCACGAACGATCGCTCGGTCGTCGAGTACGTTGAAGCGGTGACCTCTCAGACCGAGCAGACCGCCGATCAGCACATCGTCCTCGAACGCGACGACGACGTCGCGATCATCCGCCTCAACCGGCCCGACCGGCTCAACGCCTTCACCCACCAGATGGGTGAAGAACTGATCGCGGTCTTCGACGAGACCGACGCCGACGACACGGTGCGGGCCGTGGTGATCACCGGAACCGGCCGTGCCTTCTGCGCCGGCGCCGACCTCGCTGGCGGCGCCACCACGTTCGAACTCGAACAGCAGGAACCGGGTGAGGTGCCCCGTGACATGGGCGGGCAGGTCACACTGCGCATCTTCGAATCACTCAAACCGGTGGTGATCGCCGTCAATGGTGCGGCCGCCGGCGTCGGGGTGACCATGACCTTGCCCGCCGACGTTCGCATCGCCTCCGACGACGCGAAGTTCGGTTTCGTCTTCGCCCAACGAGGATTGGTGCCCGAGGCGGCCTCGACGTGGTTCCTGCCGAAATTGGTCGGACTGCCGACGGCCCTGCAGTGGACGATGGGAGCCAAGATGGTGCCCGTCGCCGAGGCGCATGAGCGGGGGCTGGTGCAGCAGGTGGTGCCCAAGGACGAGGTGCTCTCCACGGCGATCGCCACGGCGCGTGAGATGACGTCGACGACGGCCCCGGTCTCGGTGGCATTGACCAGGCAACTGCTGTGGCGGATGGCCGGCGCGCCCAGCCCGTGGGACGCCCATCGCGCCGACTCCAAGGCGATCTATTACCGCGGCACCATGGACGATGTCGCCGAGGGCGTCACCTCGTTCTTGGAGAAGCGGCCCGCCACCTTCTCCGACCGCGTCTCCACAGACCTGCCGGACATCTTCTGACGGCTCGGGGTGTCACGTCGGCAGGGGCTGTGCGTCACGCTCCCGCAGCATTAGTGTCATCTGGCCGATCTCGTCGCCCTGCTCCCCGATCATGGTGAGCGCGAGCTGTTTGGTCGGCGAGCTCGACCGAGGGTCGTTGTATGCCGCCTGGGCCATATCCAGCCCTCCACGATGATGTCGGATCATCAACTGCAGGAACAGAATCTCCGCGTCGCGGCCGTGTGCGGCGGCCAGTCGGTCCAGTTCGTCGATGCTGGCCATGCCGGGCATCGGCGGTGCGTCGGCGGTCGGCGCGTGGGAGTGCCCGTCGGTCGTGGCCATCCAGGACATCGGGTGCTCGGTGGTCACGGGCAGTGAGAACCAGGTCAGCCAGCCGCGCATGGTGGCGACTTCCGCGGCCTGCGCAGCCGTCATGCGGTCGGCGAGTCCGCGAATCCGCGGGGCCACATCATGGGACAGGCTGGTGCACATGAGAATCGCCTGATCGTGGTGTGTCGACATGTCCTGGGCGAAGCCCACATCGACGACGCTCGGCGCCGGTGGCTGTGCGTCGGAATCACGGTGGGTTTGCCAGGCCATGCCGAACACCACACCCACCACGACCAGCAGTGAGGCGACGCCCAGGGCGCCGACGATCCGTACCGCAGAACTCATCCGAGATACGAGTCCTGGTCGGGCGGCGGGGTGTACACCCGGGGGCTCAACGTCATGGCATAGAAACCGCCGTCGGCGCAGGTGGTCCAGATTTGATTGCCGCGCCACTCCGGTGGTGAGAAGCACCAGTCGGTGGCCATGTCGCCGCCGACCAGCATGCCTGTGCGCGGCCCGATCATCTCCTCGAACCGGACCTTCCCATTCAGGATCGACATGCCCAGGCTGAGAAACTCGACGGCGGGCACACCCGACGCCGACGCCAACACATGAGGAGAGTTGGGTAGGTCGACGACGGTCGCGTTCTTCTGGGCCGGCGGATTGAAGTAGCCGATCTCCTTGATCTTCTTGATGTTCTGGATGTCGAACACGCGAATGCCCGACGACTTGAGGTTCCCCCCGAACCGTAGAGGCATCGATAATGAGGAGCACGATGCCAGAGAAGCGGAAGAAGTACGACCGGGAGTTTCGTGATGGGGCG
>NZ_JBITWL010000061.1:0-2939 GCF_044543825.1 Gordonia sp. NPDC062954
TGTGATGTATCGGGACATCGGTGACGTTTCTGCATCTGGACATTGGTGACACTTGGTGTGTCAGGACTTCGGTGACGGTGCGGTCTTCTTGGTGGGGCGTGGGCCGCGGGGTTGTCGATTTCCGACGTAGGTGATTCCTGGGGCGGGTCGGGGGTGTTCGACGAGGACTTCGCCTTCGGTGTTGGCGATGACGATTGTGTTGTCGTCGGTGACAACGAGGACCTGGTCGAAGGCGTGGTCCACATCGACCATGTAGGTGACTGCGTCCACGCTGATGGTGCCGGAGGTGCTGACAGTTCTGGCCAGGACGCCGTCGGGTAGGTCGGTGGGTTGCCGCTGTGCGGGCCGAGGGCGTGGTGTCGGCGGATCGAGCAACGGCCGACCGAATTTGGGGTGTGGCGCGTCGGCTTTCGGTGTTGCCTGCCAGGCGGTCAACGGTGTGACCCGCCCGGGCAGTCCTTGGTGAGGCCGCTCGGTGTTGTAGATGTGGTCGAACGCGTCGACCTGGGCCTGCAACTCGGCCAGGGTGTCGGCAAGTGGCTGTTTGTCCAGGTAGCGGAACAGTGTCTGGTGGAAGCGTTCGTTCTTGCCCTGCGTGGTGGGCTTGTAGGGCTTGCCGGTGATTGTTTCGACTCCGAGCGCGTGGGCGTGTTCGACGAGTTGACCGATGCGGCCGCGGCGTGAGGGGTTGAAAGCGGGCCCGTTGTCGGTGAGGAGTCGCTGGGGCACGCCGTGAGCGGTCACCGCCTTGTCGAACACCGCGATCGCGGCGTCGGAGGTCTCACCGGCGGCCACGTGGGAGCCCACGGCGTAGCGAGAGTGATCGTCGATCAGTTGCAGGATGACGCACGTACGTCCGCCGGTCAGAACGTATTCGGTGCCGTCGAGTTGCCAGCACGCATTCGGTGCGGGATAGACGAACCGCCGCCACGCCGAGCGGGGCTTCTTTTTCGGTTCACGCCGGGCTACTCCGGCATCGCGGAAGATGCGGGCCAGCGATGCTGTCGAGGGGACCTGTGCCATGCCCATCGACCGCATCTTGTCGTGCACGCTGATCGGTCCGTGGTCCAGACCCGACCTTTCCAAGGCGGCGCGCACCGCCACCGCTTGTGACTTGACCTCGTCACTGAGCGCTGACGGGCTCGACTTTGGGCGGCGGGTCCGCGGTTCGAGGGCTGCCGCGGGCCCCTCGACTTTGGCGCGTTTACGCAGCTCGTAGAACGACTTTCGAGAAATTCCGTGTTCGACGCAGAATGTTGAGACCGCTCCGCGGGGTGCATCATCAGGCCACTGCGAGATAGCTAGCCGGACGACAGGGTCGATAGGTTCATTAACAGCCACCGTCTGAGCGTTGAATGCGGCACGTGAGCTGACCCGAGGATGGCGGTTCGATCGGAGCCCAACCGGTTGCTTGTCGTGGACACCAACGCGAAAGCGCAAGCCTGCTTCCAGGTCGGCCACCTTGTCGCCTGCATCGACGTGTGTCAATATTGACGCGTGTCGAATAAGAATCTCCTGCTGCCACCCGGCCGCGGCCTCAGTAGCGACGAGACCGGGGCTGTCACCCCACTGTTGAAGGCACTCGCTGATCCGGTTCGACTGCGGTTGCTGTCGGAGGTCGCTGCGCATCCGGGCGGCGAGGCGTGCGTGTGCGACATCTCCGGGCCGTTCGAGCTGTCGCAGCCGACGATCTCGCACCATCTGAAGGTGCTGCGCCAGGCGGGTCTGGTGACCAGCGAGCGCCGCGCGACCTGGGTGTACTACCGGGTGAACACCGAAGCGCTGCAACAACTGTCGGGCCTGCTGGGCGATCTCGCCACGGTCGTGGGGGAAACGCGGTCGTGTGAGGCCGACCAGTGACCGCCACCGACACCGCGGTCGCGGGCAAGTTGTCGACGCTGGACCGGTTTCTGCCGGTGTGGATCGGCGCCGCGATGGTCGCCGGACTGCTGCTCGGTCGAGTCGTCCCCGGCCTGGGTGACACTTTGGCGGCGGTCGAGCTCGACGGCATCTCGCTGCCGATCGCCCTCGGATTGCTGATCATGATGTATCCGGTGCTGGCCAAGGTGCGCTACGACCGACTCGACTCGGTCACCGGTGATCGTCGCCTGCTACTCGGGTCGTTGGCGTTGAACTGGATCATCGGACCGGCGTTGATGTTCGCGCTGGCCTGGCTCCTGCTCCCGGATCTGCCGGAGTACCGGACCGGACTGATCATCGTCGGCCTGGCCCGATGCATCGCGATGGTCATCATCTGGAACGACCTGGCGTGCGGCGACCGCGAAGCCGCTGCTGTTCTCGTCGCACTGAACTCGGTGTTCCAGGTGGTCATGTTCGCCGTGCTGGGTTGGTTCTACCTCTCGGTGTTGCCCGGATGGCTGGGCCTGGAGCAGACCACCATCGACACCTCGCCGTGGCAGATCGCGAAGTCGGTGCTGATCTTCCTCGGTATACCCCTGGTCGCAGGCTTCCTCACCCGCCGCATCGGCGAGCGAACCAAAGGCCGCGACTGGTACGAGTCCTCGTTCCTGCCGCGTCTCGGGCCGTGGGCCCTTTACGGGTTGCTGTTCACCATCGTCATCCTGTTCGCGTTGCAAGGTGAGCAGATCACGTCGCAGCCGTGGGACGTCGTGCGGATCGCTCTGCCGCTGCTGATCTACTTCGCGGTGATGTGGGGCGGTGGGTTCGTGCTCGGGGCCGCGATGGGGCTGGGGTATGCGCGAACCACCACGCTGGCGTTCACCGCCGCGGGCAACAACTTCGAGCTCGCCATCGCCGTCGCGATCGCCACCTACGGTGCAACATCCGGCCAGGCCCTGGCCGGAGTCATCGGACCACTCATCGAGGTCCCCGTCCTCGTCGCCCTCGTGTACGTGTCCCTGGCACTGCGGAAACGCTTCACCACCCCAACCACTGCCTCCAGCCCGGATGTGTCGAAG
>NZ_JBITWL010000062.1:0-2842 GCF_044543825.1 Gordonia sp. NPDC062954
CCGAATAGTGCTTTCGGGCCATGTCTTGATCATCTCGCTTCCTCCCGCACAGATGCGGGATTCAACGTGTCCAAGATCCGGGGTCAACTCCCCAGCGCCCAGACTCCACCAACCGATCCGAAGGGTACCGGTCAAACCAAGTCGGCCCCACGCTGGAAGCCAGCGCTCAACGCCCTGGCCATCACGTTCGCTGACCGGATGCCAGCAGCCGAAGATCGCTGATCGAAAGGAAATTCGAATACACGCCCACTTACACCGAATATCGGACAGTCCCGCTTCGCGGGGACAGGGAGTGGTGTGGTCGGCGATACTCACCGATGTGGTTGGGCAGATGGAGTGGTGGCGCGAGCGCGGGGTGATGGTTGCGTTCGCGTTGCGGTGGGCGCCGTTCGGCGGGGGCAGTAGCGAGGACATCTGGCTGGCCTTCGGCATCAGCGAACACGTCTACTTCGCCCGCCTGCAGGTGGTGCTCCGTGGTGGCCCACCCGTGGGGGTCGACGATGTCACGTGGGATCGCCTGCGTGGTGTGTGTACCCGCCGACTGGCGGCCGATGCCGGTCCGAGCTCACCGTCAGCAGAGGGTCGGGCATGAGGGCAGGCGGCACAACATCGGTTCGGAGGCGACCGTAGAGCATTCGGTCATCGCCGGAAACATCGATGCCGGAGGCTTTGTCTGCGATGCGGGGCAGTGTTGAGGATGGTGAGTGGTGATGGGAGGGTTATCGGTCGTGCCTTCGGTGTGTGGCGTGTAGCTGGCGGTGTGCGGTAGCGAGTTGGTGTCGTAGGCCGGCATTTTCGGCTGCCAGGTTCGGGTTCCTGTGGTGGTTTGTGCCGTTCGGTCGTCGAGCGGCGGTGTCGGGGTGGGGTTCGGTCTCGGCGGTGGGGGTTGGTGATCGGTCGGTGGTGGTTGAGGCTTTGATGCGGGCGAGGATGTCAGGTTGGGTGTAGATCCACGATCGCGCGACGGCGGCGGTACGGGCGAGTTCTGAGACTGTGATGGGGCCGGGGTGTGTGTCGAGGGCGGCGAGGGCGCGGTTGCGGGTGTGTTCGTGGCGGCGGCGGGCGGCAGCGCGTAGGTGGGCGCTGTTATCGGCGTGCATGGGCGTTCACGTCACGATGGCGTGGGGTGTGGGTGTTGGTTGGGCTATAGCTGCCGGGATGCCCGATGATCTGACGTGTCACCCCTCACCTCCTGGTCGAACATGTATTCGCACGATAGGGGGTGGGGGTGACAGTCGGACGCGGCCAGCGGCTGGGGTCATCGGGCGGGTGTTCGCGCTGACCGTCCGATGCCGGTGGCGGTGCGCAGCTGGTCGGGGTCATACCCGTTGGCGGCGTTCATGTCGCAGCGTACGGTGCCGTAGCCCTCGGGCAGGCCGTGGCCGTAGCCCTGGCCGTTGGTGTACTGGTGGGCGATCATCTGCGCTGCCAGGTCTCCGGTGCCGGGCGGGAACACCGGCGCCGACCCGTAGGAGGGGACGACGAACCCGATCGGTGGACGGTGGGGCCAGATGTGGGCGTCGTGGGGGTTGAGGTAGCCGATCACCCGGCGCGGTCGGCCGTGGATGTGCGGGCCGCGCCAGTCGCCGATCGCCCAGACGAGCCGGTTGATCGCGTCGCTGTTGTCGCCGGTGATCTGTCCGCCCCACGATTCCACGTCGACCATCGACACGACATCGGGGCGGTTCTCGCCCTGCAGGTCGAGGTGGGTAGCCAACACATCGCGCCAGTTGCGCCGGTACACGCAATACACGATCAGTCCCCGCAACCGTCCGGAATCGAGCCACGACCGCGCCATATCCCAATTATGTGTGAAATTGCGGTCGCGATATGTGCCGTCGTTCGATCGAATTGACAACCATGTGTAGGGATAGCTGTCATCGAATACCGGTTGCCATTCGGAAATATCGGCAAACAATGTATCTGCCATGTGGTTAATTCTCCTTTTCTGGTGATTGAGCGAATTTCTGTATTCACGGTTCCACGGTGGTTGACAGTGTCGCCGCGACGGTGGCGTGCTGGTGCCAGCCGGGCTGCGTTAGTGGCGGTAAAGGCTTGCTGTGCAACCTGATCGTAGAGGTACCGGGCCGGTCTGACAGGTGGGCGCCGACGGCGGTTCCGGTGGTGGGGAAATGGGTGATTTATCTGCGGTGTTGTGTTGAGGACAGGTGTCCACGACGCATTCATCGGGACGGTCGACGAGTATTTCTGTCGAATGAGGTGGTGACCTGGAGGTTCTCTAACTTGTCAGTGTGGGGTGCCAGTCTGTCGTTAGCTCGTCACCGTCATCGAGCAACTCGCCGCCACTAGAAGGCGACGATTTCAACAATCGCAAGGAGTAGTGATTATGCAGGACAAGACCACGTCTGAGGTTGCAGCCGCGGCTGCGGCCACCACCGTCGACGAGGGCAACGCGCCAGCCGTGCAGGACTTCGCGGCCACCGCAGCGGCTACCGCGGCAGTGGCGGCCGGCTGCCAGATCTACCCGCCCACCTCGTTCCAGGTGTGCGGTGCGATCCGCGACAAGTACAACCAGATGGGCGGACCGACGAGTTTTCTGCTGTTTCCCAAGAGCAATGAGCTGACCAACCCGGGCAACACCGGCAAGCGTTCGGAGTTCATCGGCGGCAACATCTACTGGTCGGCGGCCACCGGCGCGCACCCGGTCGCCCACGAGTTCTTGTTCAAGTGGGGCGATCACGGCTATGAGACCGGGTTCCTCAAATACCCGAAGACCGACGAGATCGTGTGGTTCCCCCGGAATCGTGGAGGACTCCTCTATGCGGCTTCGGGCTCGGTCAGTGCGGCGTTCTCGTAGTCGACCGGACTCACCATCCCGATC
>NZ_JBITWL010000063.1:0-2661 GCF_044543825.1 Gordonia sp. NPDC062954
TGTCATTTGCCACCGTGAAGGGACCACCCTGGGCTGATTGTTTGCCATGGGGATGGGACCACCTGGATTGCCAGTTATGGGACCACCGGCGCGTCGCGTCGGTGGTCCCTTCATTTGTCCGTTGACTCGGCCGTGACGATGTTCACGGAAGGGGCCAACGGCATGGGCTACCGGGAGGTTGCAGTGGAAGAGATCAGAGAAGTCCTGCGGTTGTGGTTGGGCCTGGCGGTGGGGTTACCAGCGCCGGGTCTGCGCACGATCGCCGCGCGCGCGGGTATCGACAGGAAGACGGTGCGACGCTACATCGCGGCAGCGCAGGCGGCGGGGTTGACACGTGAGGCCGGCGCGGCGGCACTGACCGATGAGTTGCTCGGTGCGGTGGTGGCCGGGGTGCGTCCGGCGCGGCCGAATGGGCATGGTCAGGCGTGGGAAGCGTTGGTGCCGTTCACCGAACAGATTACGCAGTGGGTGAAGGGAGGGGCACCGGAGAATCCAGAACCGTTGACGGTGACCAAGATTCACATCCTGCTCGCCCGTCAGGGATGTGTGGTCCCGTACCGGACGCTGGTGCGGTTCGCGACCGAGTGCTGCGGGTATCGACGCACCACGACCACGGTGCGGGTGGCTGATGGGGATCCCGGGGTGGAGTGCCAGATCGACTTCGGTTACCTCGGACTGCTCGATGATGCGTCAACAGGTAAGCGCCGCAAAGTGTTCGCGCTGGTGTTCACCGCCGTGTACTCGCGGCATACGTTCGTGTGGCTGACGCATACCCAAACCCTGTCAGCGATCCTCGAGGGCTGTTCAGCGGCGTGGGAGTTCTTCGGCGGAGTGTTCGCTGTGATCATTCCGGACAACATGAAACCTATTGTCACCCGGGCCGACATCCTCAATCCGAGGTTGTCTCGGGGCTGGTTGGACTACGGCCAGCATGCCGGGTTCGTCACCGACACCGCCCGAGTCGCCACACCAACCGACAAACCGCGGGTGGAACGCACCATCCACTACGTGCAGAACAACTTTTGGGCCGGTGAGCGATTCTCGAGCCTGCCCGATGCCCAGGCCGCCGCGGTGGCATGGTGCCAGAGCACTGCGGGACTGCGGATTCACGGCACCACCGCCGCCGCGCCGGCGGTGCTGTTCGACACCGACGAACGCACCCACCTGTTACCGATACCGGCCGACTACGACGTACCGATCTTCAAACAGGTCAAGGTGCACAGAGACTTTCACGCCTCGGTCGGCAAAGCACTGTACTCGCTGCCCGAAACCTGGATCGGCTCGACACTGGATGTGCGCCTGGACAGCGAAGCGGTGAAGTTCTATCACCGCGGCGAGTTGGTCAAGCAACACCCGCGCCAGCCCGCCGGCGGGCAGAGCACCGACCCCCACGACTACCCCGCGGACAAGGCTGCCTACGCGCTGCGCAACATCAGCAAGCTGCAATCCACCTGCGAACATCACGGCCCCCATATCGGGCTCTACGCGGCCCGTATCGTCGATGACCCGCGCCCATGGTCTCGGGTGCGGGCGGTGTATACCCTGCTCGGCCTGGTGCGCACCTACGGGCCCGGACCCGTCGATGCTGCCTGTGCCACCGCCCTGGAGTTCGATGTCATCGCCGTGCCCAAGATCGCCTCGATGCTTGAGCAGGCCACCGAGAAAACCACCCCGGACATGCCCGTGGCCGCCGGGTCGGAATCGTCTCGCTTTGCCCGTGACCCCTCCGAATACGCAACCAACAGAACACAGTTGACTCTTGTTCCCAACCCCGACAACACCATTCAGGAGTGAACCGATGACCCGAACCACCAACAGTGTGCCCGAACCTGTCGGCGCCGACATGCTCGGCCTGCTCAAAACCCTCAAACTCGGAGCCCTCGCCGACACCCTGCCCCAACGCGCAGCCCTGGCCCGCCAACACAAAACCTCGCACCTGACGTTCCTGCAACAATTGCTCGCCGATGAAGTCTCACGGCGTGAATCCAGCTCCGCCGCCCGACGATCAGCCAAAGCCGGTCTCGACCCCCGCATGCGGATCGACACCTGGTGCGCGGCAGACGATCTACTCTACGACCGTCCGCTGCTCGAGGACCTCACCACCCTGCGGTTCATCGACGCCGGCCACTCCGCAATCCTGCTCGGCCCCGTCGGAGTCGGCAAGACACATCTAGCAAACTCGTTGGGCCACATGGCTATCGGCCGCCGCAAAACAGTGTTGTTCGCGCGGGCGGACAAACTGTTCCACCGACTCAAAGCCGCCCGCCTCGACAACAGCGTCGACGCCGAACTTCGCCGCATCACCGCCATCGACGTCTTGATCATCGACGACTTCGCACTCAGAGCCCTCGACGCGACCGAAACCAACGACTTCTACGAACTCGTCGTCGAACGCCACCAGCAGACCAAGACCACCATCGTCACATCCAACCGAGAACCCGCCGAATGGCTCACCATGACCGCCGACGCGCTACTCGCCCAATCGGCCATCGACCGACTCACCTCACGCGCGCACACCCTGGTCATCGAGGGCCCCTCCTACCGCCAACGACACCGACCCGGACTTGACCGACCCAACCCCGCAGAGCATCCTCAATAACGCGCCAAGGTGGTCCCATGCTCGTGGCAATCCAGGTGGCCCCATAGCGGTGGCAAATGACA
>NZ_JBITWL010000064.1:0-2527 GCF_044543825.1 Gordonia sp. NPDC062954
TGTCCATGGCCATGAGAAAGTCCCCATTGGTGGCCAGGTCGAGGTCCCCGCTGGTGGCCAGATAAAAGTCCCCACCCTGTGTTCGTCGTGTCGACCCGGAACTGAGGGCCCAGGCGATGACGGTGAAGGTGCCAACCGATCACCATCACCGCCTGGGAGTTCCATTGAAGTCTGCGAAGGACCGTATGGACATCATTTCTGCTTACCGAGAACTCGGAAGCTATCGCGCCGCAGCCGAGGTGTGCGGCACCACCCACAAGACCGTCAAACGTGTGGTCGACCGGTTCGAGGCCGACGATCAACCACCCGACCGCAAGGAACGGGCCCGCAACTACGATGCGGTCGCCGAGCTGGTCGCCGAGAGAGTCGAGCGGTCACACGGCCGGATCACCGCCAAACGTCTGCTACCAGTAGCGCGTGCGGCGGGCTATGCAGGCTCGGCCCGCAACTTCCGTCGTCTCGTCGCCCAGGAGAAAACACAGTGGCGCCGTGATCACCATCGTGGCCGCCGCCCGGCAGTGTGGGCTCCGGGTGACTACCTGGTCATCGATTGGGCCGTGATCGGCGGCCTGCACATGTTCTGCGCGGTGTTGGCGTTCTCACGCTGGCGGTTCGTTCGGTTCGCCACCAATGAAACATCCACCACCACACTCGGATTCATCGCCGAAGCGTTAGAAGAGATCGGTGGAGTACCTAACAAGGTACTCGCTGATCGGATGGGCTGCCTCAAAGGTGGAGTCGTCGCCAACGTCGTCGTACCCACCCCCACGTATGTGCGGTTTGCCACCCACTACGGGTTCGCCCCGGATTTCTGTCACGGCGCCGATCCGGAATCGAAAGGGATCGTGGAGAACCTCTGCGGGTACGCGCAGTCAGATCTGGCGCAACCGTTGTGGACCGAAGCCAAGATCGCCGCTGGTCGTGACGACGTGCAGCTGGATGTGCACGCAGCGAACCGGGCCGCGCGGGACTGGTGTGTCGAGGTCAACACCCGCCGTCACAGCGACACACTGTGCGTGCCTGCTGACCAACTCACGATCGAACGAGACACATTGAGCCCGTTGCCGTCTCTGCGGGCCCAGGTCGGTCCACCGCCGGTCACCCGTAAGGTCGATCGCCTCTCGTGTATCCGGTACGCCTCGGCCCGCTACTCGGTACCCAACCGGCTCATCGGCACCACCGTGACCCTCATCCAGGACGGTGAGCGGCTCCTGATCGCCGAACCTGCCTCCGGTGAGGTGGTCGCCGATCATCTGTTGGCCGCACCTGGTGAGGTCGTCCTCAACGATGATCACTACGGGGGGCCACGCACCCCGCCCAGTCGTGCACCACGGCCCAAAACTGCGGTGGAGAAACAGTTCTGCGATCTCGGTGAGGTTGCTGAGCAGTTCCTGGTCGGTGCCGCGGCGATTGGGAACACCCGCCTGGGCGGTGAACTCGATGACATCCTCGGCCTGGTCACCTCCCACGGCCGCGAACAGGTGCTCACCGCTCTGACCAGGGCGGTGGCGTTCCGGAGGTTCAAGGCCGCCGATGTGCGTTCGATCCTCGATGCCGGAGCCGGCACCCCCAACCCGCGACCGGCCGGCACAGCACTGTTGGGTCACCTGCCTACCGCGCCCACCCGCTCGCTGGATGCCTACAAGCTGGGCGCCGGCGACAAGGAGGTGTCATGACCACCACAACATCGACACCCGTTGCACCTCAGACAGTGCCGCCGCTACCGGCCGACCTCGATCACGCGCTACGCCGATTGAAACTGGCCTCGATCCGCCGCAGCGCACCCGAGGTGCTGCTCACCGCGAAAACCCAGCGGTGGACACCCGAAGAAGTACTGCGAACCCTGGTGGAAACCGAGATCGCCGCTCGTGATGCCTCCAACATCCGCAACCGACTCAAAGCTGCCGGGTTCCCGGTCACCAAAACCTTGGAATCGTTCGACGTGGCCGCATCCTCTATTCCGGCCAATACCTTCGAATACCTGTCTTCACTGGAATGGGTTCGGGCGCAACATAATGTCGCCCTGATCGGCCCTGCCGGGACGGGTAAGAGTCACACCCTGATCGGGTTGGGGATCGCCGCAGTGCACGCCGGACACAAAGTGCGGTACTTCACCGCCGCCGACCTCGTGGAGACCCTGTATCGCGGGCTGGCCGACAACACCGTCGGCAGAACCATCGACACCCTGCTGCGCCAAGATCTGCTCATCCTTGACGAGATCGGATTCGCCCCGCTCGACGACACCGGCACCCAACTGCTGTTCCGGCTCGTCGCCGGCGCCTACGAACGCCGATCTCTCGCGATCGCCAGCCACTGGCCCTTCGAACAATGGGGACGATTCCTGCCCGAACACACCACCGCCGCCAGCATCCTCGACCGGCTCCTGCACCACGCCACCATCGTCATCACCGACGGCGACTCCTACCGCATGACACACCGAACGGAGGTGCCACCGACCTAGAACATCCCGCACAGGGTGGGGACTTTTACCTGGCCACCAGCGGGGACATCAAACTGGCCGTTGACA
>NZ_JBITWL010000065.1:0-2462 GCF_044543825.1 Gordonia sp. NPDC062954
CGGGTCACCCTGCGGATCGACGGCGAGTTGATCCACGCGACCAACGGCACCCACCTGATCAAGACGCTACCCAATCCTCTTGACCTAGAGAATATTCGCCGCTTGACCGGAGTTCGGGAAGCCAGCACCCCGCTGCCGCCTGCGCCACCGTCAGGGCCGCAGAGCGTGCAGCGCCGGGTTCCCAAGAGCGGTCAGATCATGGTGGCCGGCCAACGCCTCCGAGTCAGTCCGACCTACGCCGGCACCATCGTCACCATCATCGTCGACGATCACCACCTACGAGTGCTCGACGGCGCCAGAGAACTGTCACTGCACGCACGAACCACCACCAAGACCATTCGCAACTTCAACGCCCACCGGCCCCACCGCCGGTAAGCATCTCCCGAGAACACGACGTCACGCATCTCCTGAGACCGCACACGTCAGCTCATTCAAGCTCACGATGGCCGCGGTCGATCGAGTCTCCTCGTACTCTGCATACGCTCGCTCGATCTTCGAACGTGCTATACAGAAATCCATGGCCGCAGACGCCATCGCTCCTGCGAGCTGCTCCACAGCAGGCGCTCCGTTGGCATCATGTGCGAGAAAGTGCGTCCGCACGATAGTCGATGTTTCCGGAACTGTGACGGCGTCCTCGAACGCCGGCAGGAAGCTGATCAGCGAGCTGCTCGTGCCCCGAGCTAGCTCGAGGAACTGTTCGACGACCGCCGATTCGTCAATCATCACTCACCCTTGATCGCGCAGCACGTCCTCCCGCGACCGGGGAGGCACGTAGGCAGGATATCGGCGCGATAGGACATTCTGGCGGCGCCACTCGCTGGGCGCGCTGATCTGCCGCCCTCCCGGAGGTCGGCAGCCGCATGAGCAGATTGGTGACGTTCGCAGCGAGGGGGTGGGCACCCAGAAAGCCGGTCGTGATGAAACGGATGAGAGGACTCGTCATAGCGGATCTAGAGCGGGCCGTTGGTTCTGGTGTGGTCCGGACCTGAGACCGTGAGCAGCGACCCGAGCAATCGTTCCTCGGCGCGGATAGCCGCAAGCCAAGCTTTCGGCTCAGTGGGGTGCGGTCAATCTCCTCATTGAGTCGAGCCGACGATGTACGTAGGAGGAGAGCGAGAACGCGTCGTAGAAATCGTTCAGAACCTCATCATTGAAGATTCGGCTGGAGTGCGCGCGCGGGTTTCGGAAGTGCCCGTGGATCCCAACGAGCAGGCTTTTAAAGCCGCGGTGCTCGCTGATGTCGGAGTCTGATTCATGGGCGTTGATGGACCAGGCGGGATGCTCGCGATTGGTTCCGAGGACGCCGTCGTAAAGAGCTGCGCCATCACCCGCCAACCCCGTGATGCCGCGGACTCTTGCTGGGATGCTCTTCGACGCTTCCGACATTGCATGAAACAGAGAACGCCCGATGAGTTCCTCGTCGCAGTAGCGGAATAACTCGCTGTGACACCCTCGGCGCCTCAGCTCAGTTTGAAGTCGTCCGGCCAGGGCGGCACCCTCGGAGATGCTGGATGCCTTCGCTCCGGATGCGAGCTTGCCCGCTTCGTTAACTGCGTAGCCGTAGTACACGAGGAACTGGTTGAGCTGGTCGCGCAGCTCGTCGAAACGAGCTGGCTGAGCGGCATACCGGCTAGGATTCATGGCCTTTGCGATGAATCCGCCCATGACGTTGCCGGCTTGCTGTCGAACCTGGACGTTGTAGAGAGTGACGTACAGGCTGTCGCGCTTGTTGCCGCCCGGCTCACGCTGCCTGACTCCCACCATCTGGAGCAAGGAGTCGATCTCGGAACCGGTGAGTCCCGGATGATCTGTCTGCGAAAGCACGTCGCACACGCCCTTGACGAAATCCGGGGTGAAGGGAGCAATCTTCGGGGGCGTTTGTTTGGGCATAGTGGTCGACATCGAGTGGCTCTGCTCTTAGAGGCGACTGACCAAGGTCTGGCGCCTTGCGATTAGGTGTTATGACGTTCTTATCATTTCGGACGTGGGTCGGACTCGGAGACTTGGCCTACTCGTCCTCCATCACAGGCTCGGGTTGCTGACCGTGCCGTCGACGCCACAAGTCGCCCATGTCGTCGGCGAACTGGAGATCGACCCGTACGTCGGCTGCTCCGGGAGCGCTGTACATCACCTCAGCTGACTGATCACGCGCGATCACGTCAGGGTATTTGTCGACCATCTGCTTCTGCGCGTTCTGAAAAAGCGAGGAGAGGCCAGGCGCACTCATAAGGTGATCCGAGAACATCCCACCGTAGGAACCGAGGTTCACCGGAACACCGAACATCCCCGGCGGGTATATCGAGTTGGCGCGAGAGCCGATGGCATCAAGCGTTCCGCTCATCCCACCCGCCAAACCCTCACGGAAGAGTGAGGTTCCCCCCGAACCGTAGAGGCATCGATAATGAGGAGCACGATGCCAGAGAAGCGGAAGAAGTACGACCGGGAGTTTCGTGATGGGGCGG
>NZ_JBITWL010000066.1:0-2449 GCF_044543825.1 Gordonia sp. NPDC062954
AGCCAGCATCGCCTACGCGGCAATTCTCAGCCACACCTCAACGTCTGCCGCCTCGCCGAGGACACCAGCCGGTTCGTTCTAGCCACCGTTATGGCATTCACCGAACGAATCCAGTCGGGCCTTCGGGACATTGCAACACCGCAGCAACGACGTTTGATAGACGCACATATGCGATACCGCCACGAGAATGTTTCGGTCGTCACCCTCGACCGCGAGATCATGATCACCGACGACGGTTTTCGCACACCAACTGCCCGACCGACCGACAATCTGGGCGGCCTGCTACGTCACGTAACGAGGCCATTCGCCGCATCGAGTGACGACGATCACGCCATGTTAATGTTAACTAGCCGCAATTTCCCGCTTGCCGAATACGACATGGGGCCGAGGATGAGACAGCGCCCCGTGGGGTGGTGGACTTCGGATCGCGTGAGCAGCGCGTTGTGATCAACGAGTCGTGCCGAATGTTAGGCGATTTGGCGTGTTTCGTCGACTGTTTCGGCAGCGTGGTGTTTGGCGGCGATGACCTTGCGAAGTTCGGCCATGCTGATGTCGGAGAGGTAGCGGCGGGTGACCTGCCACTCGTCGTGGGCCTCGATCACGACCGCGGTCGCCAACCGCAGGAACGCGGCGGGGTTGGGGAAGATCTCGACGACATCGGCGCGGCGTTTGATCTCCTTGTTGAGTCGTTCGATCGGGTTGTTGGACCAGATCTTCTGCCAGTGGGCCTTGGGGAAGGCGGTGAAAGCGAGCACGTCGGACTTGGCCTCGGCCATCATTGCTGCGACCTTCGGAAATGACGATTCCAGGGTGTCGGCGACCTGGTCCCACTGCGTGGCGACCTCGGCGGGCTCGGTGTGAGCGAAGATGGTCTTGACCGCCGCGGTCACCACCGGCGCCTGTTTCGCCGAAACCACGCCGTGCAGGTTCCGCATGAAATGTACTCGGCACCGCTGCCACGATGATCCAGTGAATTGCTGGGCTACAGCGGCTTTCAGTCCCGCATGGGCATCGGAGATCACCAGATGTACCCCCGACAGGCCCCGCGCTTTGAGAGAGGCGAGGAACTCACGCCAGAACTCGAAGGACTCGCTGTCACCGACCGCGGTACCCAACACCTCGCGGGTGCCGTCGATCGACACCCCGGTCGCCACGACCAGGGCTTGAGATACCACGTGGGCGCCGACCCGAACCTTGCAGAAAGTGGCATCAGCGAACACGTAAGGAAACTCAGTGTGGGTCAGGGAGCGTTCGCGGAACGCGGCAATGTCTTTGTCCAGGCCGGCGCAGATGCGGGAGACCTCGGACTTGGAGATGCCCGAGGAGACGCCAAGGGCGTTGACGAGATCGTCGACCGAGCGTGTGGACACGCCGTGAACGTAGGCCTCCATCACGACCGCGTGCAGGGCTCTGTCGATGCGTCTGCGTCGTTCGAGCAGGCTCGGGAAGAACGACCCAGCTCGCAGCTTGGGGATCTTGACTTCGACATCGCCGGAGGTCGTCGACACGGTCTTGGTGCGGTGGCCGTTGCGGATGTTTGAGCGTTCCGCGGAACGCTCATAGCGGTGCGCGCCGATCTTCTCAGTGGCCTCGGCCTCGATCAGCGCTTGCAGCCCCGCCCGGATCAACTCGGCGAACACCGCGCCGGAATCGGCGGAGCTGAGTGCATCAAGATGGGCGAGCAAGGCAGAATGGTCGTGGGTCATCGCGTTGTGTGTCCTTCTGTTGAGTCACTTGGTAGGTAACTCACTGACCACTACGCGATGGCCCGCCTCGACAGGGGCACCGACACGCTCCGTGACGGCCTCACCTCAGCACGGAAACCCCACCACCCCAGGGGACTTACCCGAGGATGATGCCGGCCGGCGCGGGAGGACGACTCGGGCGCCATCTTTACCCCTCAGCCAAGACGCGCACCCGTGACGAATACATTTGACACCGAGCATGACCGACTCTGCCACAGCCGCTTTAGCTGGTAAGGAAACGTGTCAGAGTAGGACGAGTTGTCGGCGCCGAACGTCCGCCGATGTCGCGGACGGCCGATGGTTCGAAGTCAGGCAGAGAGGGAGCCGATCGCTGCTTGCTCGCCGTCGCGGCCACTCCATGTTGCTATCCCTCCGATGAGAACTGCGCCCATGGCGCCTCCCGTGCGGCCGCGGGGCCACTGAATCCCCGTCCGCTCGATCTGGTCCTGCACCAGATTTGCTCAGCCAACAGCTACGGCTTCTTCTCCGGCAGTGGCCAACACCCCTTCACCGGAGTGCCCCATTCCATGAGACATGCCGCCCTCAGGGGTGACGTCGCTTGACAGCCAGACGTAATCCAGCTCGTCATCCTCGCGAATCTGGCGATGCTGACGTGTAAGGGCTCGGGACATGCTTGACGTCGTGTCGTCGGGACATCGTTGACGTCTCACGCTTGTCGGTGGTCGCAGTCAGAGTGTGGGGGG
>NZ_JBITWL010000067.1:0-2377 GCF_044543825.1 Gordonia sp. NPDC062954
GCCGCAGAGCGATTTCTAGGGCGGTGTCGTCATCGAGAGGGGCCGCCGACACGGGCGCACAGCAGATCGGGGCACTGATGTCGACCATCGGCAGGGCCTTCGGCATGACCCGACCATACCCTGGTACTTGACATATGTCGAAAAGGTGGCACCCTGCAGGTGTCAGTAGTTCGATATATGTCTCACAGGTGAAGGTGATGGTCATGTCCCGTATGCAGCTCGCGCTCAATGTCGATGATCTCGATACCGCGATCGAGTTCTACTCCAAGCTGTTCAACACCACCCCGGCCAAGCGCAAGCCGGGATACGCCAACTTCGCGATCGTCGAGCCGCCACTGAAGCTGGTGCTGCTGGAGAATCCCGGCCAGGGCGGCACGATCAACCATCTCGGCGTCGAGGTCGAGTCGAGCGAGAAGGTGCACGCCGAGATCGCCCGGTTGTCCGGGGAGGGTCTGTTCACCCAGGAGGAGATCAACTCCACCTGTTGTTTCGCGACGCAGGACAAGGTGTGGGTGACCGGGCCGGCGAAGGAGAAGTGGGAGGTCTACACCGTGCTGGCTGACTCCGAGACGTTCGGGACCAGCCCGAAACTGTTGGAACAGAACGCCACCGAGGACGCCGAGCAGGGTTCGGTGTGCTGCGGCGGCAACGCCGCAGACCAGGCCGAGGCGCGCACAGCCTGCTGCTGACAGCCTCGGTTCGCGTTCTCGCCTACCGCGCGATGCGGTCGGCGAGGGCGCGGATCCGGTTGGTGATGTCGTCGCGGATCAGCCGCATTCGTTCGATACCGTCGATGCCCCGTCCCGAGGGTTCGTCGGTGTCCCACACTTCGAGGGCGACGCCGTCGGGTGGGGTGACCTCGGCGGTGCCGACCACCACGACCAGGTCCACGGCTTGCATCAGTTCATCGGTGAGTTGCCGCGGCTGATGTCCGACGACGTCGGCGCCGACTTCGGCGAGTACCTGGGCGGACAGTTCGTTGACCTGGCCGCCGATTTTCGCGTTGGTGCCGGCTGAGGATGGGGTGATCCGGTCGGTGACTGTCGGTGTGAGGTGTTCGGCCATCACCGATTTGCCGCGGTTGGACACGCACACGAACAACACCTGCGGTGGTGTGCTCATTGGCCGACCTGTTGGTCGGCGGGTACCAGTTCGTCGAGGAGGTTCGCGACGAGTCCGCGGATCTGATCGCGGATGGGGCGGACCGCGTCGATGCCTTGGCCGGCTGGGTCGTCGAGAGCCCAGTCCCGGTAGCTGACGCCGGGGAACACCGGGCACGCATCGCCACAGCCCATGGTGATCACGACGTCGGAGGATTCGACGGTGTCGGGGGTGAGGATCTTCGGTGACTGTGCGGAGATGTCGATACCGACTTCAGCCATCGCCTCGACCGCGGCCGGGTTGATGGAGTCGGCGGGAGCAGATCCGGCGGAGCGGACCTCGACGCTGCCCTGGCTCAAGGCGGTGAGGAAACCGGCGGCCATCTGCGAGCGGCCAGCGTTGTGGACACACACAAATAGCACCCTAGGTCGAGATGTAGACATGAGACACAAGCCCTTTCAGCTGTGAAGGAACATCAGATACGTCACACACGTTCGGTGGTGAGTTCGGTGAGAAGACCACGAACTCGGGCGTCAAGATCGTCGCGGATCGCGCGAACCTCGTCGAGGGGACGGCCCTGGGGGTCCGCGACCGTCCAGTCCAGATAGCGTTTGCCGGGATAGATCGGACACGCGTCGCCGCAACCCATGGCTACGACCACGTCGGCGGCGGCGACTACATCGTCGGTGAGCGGTTTGGGGTACTGCGTGCCCATGTCGACGCCGATCTCGGTCATTGCTTCGACGACGGTCGGGTTGATCGAGTGCGCGGGGGCTGACCCGGCGGAGCGCACGTGTACCCGCCCGGCGGCGTGGTGGGTCAACAATCCGGCGGCCATCTGTGAGCGGCCGGCGTTCTGGACGCAGACGAACAGAACTTCGGGCACATCCTTGGGCACCGATCCATCGGACTGGGCCAGGGCGCGTAACCGATCAGCCGCGAACCTGCCCGCCAAGGTCGTCAGGTGCGCATGCACCCGGGAGGTGCGCCGTAAGGCGGTGTAGGACTCGAACACACAGCGTTCCACCGTCTGGCGAGACACCACCCCCTCATACTTGGCGGCCAGGTCAGCGGCGGTACGGGCGAGCACGGCATGGGGCATCAACAGTTCGGGCTGCGCGCGGTGTTCACTGCGACTTAGCTGCTCGTCCAACAGATCCTCAGGCATCGCGAGCCGGCTCCTTCGACACATCCGGGCTGGAGGCAGTGGTTGGGGTGGTGAAGCGTTTCCGCAGTGCCAGGGACACGTACACGAGGGCGACGAGGACGGGGACCT
>NZ_JBITWL010000068.1:0-2182 GCF_044543825.1 Gordonia sp. NPDC062954
TGACGAGGCTCAAGAAACTTCCCCAGGTGTGCTCGCTGAAATTCCCCACCTGTGGGCGGCTCCTACTGTAGCGTCCGTCGGGTTGGCGCGGTGGCGGTGCGCTGGTTTTGGGTGCGTGCGTGGTGGTCGCGTAGTCGGTAGGAATCGCCGTCGAGTTTGAGCACGACTGAGCGGTGCAGCAGTCGGTCGAGCATGGCGGCGGCGACGGTGGTGTCGCCGAGGACTTCACCCCATTCGGCGACTGACCGGTTGGTGGTGATGACGATGCTTGTTTTCAAATATCGTTGTGCCACAACTTGAAACAATGCTGACGCGGCTTCGGCCGGCAATGGTAGATATCCGAGTTCGTCGATCACCAGCAGGGTGGGGCCGGCGAAGAACCGCATGCAGGTGGCCCAGCGGCCCTCGATGGCGGCTTTGTGGCAGCGCGCGGCCAGATCGGCGGCGGTGGTCACATAGGTGCGGTAGCCGGCGTGCACCGCGGCATGTGCCAGCCCGACCGCGAGGTGGGTTTTGCCGGTGCCGGGTGGGCCGATGAGTAGCACGTTCGTCGCCGATTCCAGATACGCGCAGGTGCCCAGTTCACGGATGAACGCCCGGTCGACTCCGGGGGCGGCGTCGTAGTCGAACCCGTCCAGGGTGGCGGGGGTGGGCAGACAGGCGAACCGCAGCCGCCCGGCCAGGCGACGGGCCTCGGTGGCATCGACCTCGATGCCCAGTAGGTGCTCAAGGGTGTAGGTCATCGTCCACTCCTGCTCGGCAGCGATCTGCAGCACCTGCGGTAGGGCTTGCGCGGCGGCGTCGAGTTTGAGTACGGCGAGATGCCCACGCAGCTGCTGATACACCGAGACCGCCGATTGTGACTGCGGCGCATCATTGGTCGGATTCACGGTGGTGGTGGTTGTGTCGGTCTTGTTGGTCATGGGAGTTGGGTCCTGTTCTGTGCGGCGCGTTCATACACGCTCAGGTCGATCACCGACGCCTGAGCTGTTGGCGCGGTGGTGTGTGTGGTGTTGTGACGCAGCGCCTCTGCAGCTTGTCGAGCGGCTTGGCCCGGTGGGATGCGTTCCTTGCGGCGATGCGGCCGGCGACTCGATGAGGCGCCGGCCTGGGCCAGGGTGTCCAGGGCGACGACATGGCCGTGGTCACGCACTTGGGCTCCCGAGCCTGCAGCGGCCAGGCGGTGGCGGGCGATCACGATGCCCGAGTCGGTGGCGATGTCGATATGCCCGTCGCCGAGTCGTTCGCTGACGTGCACGTCGTTCATCGCCAACTCCGGGGGCACCGAGTACTGGTTGCCCTTCCACGCCACCAACGCCTGGCGAGACACTTTCCGCACCTCGGTGACCGTCGTCGGGTACGGAGCCGCTGGCGGGGCGCTGAGCGGTTCGCGCTTGGCGACGGTGGCCACGTTCGAGCGCCCATCTTTGGTTCGGCGCATACGCACATCTGAGCGGGTCCGGCAGAACGTGTCACAACTGGCCTGGGCTTGCTCGACGGTCAGCTCGTCGGGAAGTGTGCGCCACCAGCGTTGCGCGGCAATGTGATTGGACTTCTCCACCACACCTTTGCGGTTCCCACGCCGGGGTGGACACACGGCTACCGAAACACCGTAATACTTGGCGACACCAGCGAACTCGGCGGTCAAGGCCCCGGTTGCCGGGTGACACACCGTGGCCATCCGGTCGAACCGCCACGACTTGGTGACCCCACCCAAGCGGCGGGTGATGCGGTCGATACCGGCGATCACCTGCGGGCGGGTCATATCAGGTGCCAGATAGCCGCGCCACCGCCCCGAATGCGACAGTGACCCGACCAGCAAGAACGCGGTCGAACCCCAACCCCACTGCGATGGAGGATTCGGCAACTCCACCCAATCCCATTGCGTCTCTTCACCTGGCGGGTGTTCAATGATCGCGTTCGCCCGTTCGGTGACCTGCGCGCAGTCCGCACACTTTGGTCGCAGACCGCGAATCCGGATCTGGCGGGTCAGGGTCTGATACGACTGGGCGTAGCCGAGGTCCTCAAGTTCATCGCACAACGTGCGCGACCACAGATGCGGGTCCTCGTCGAGTCGGGCCCGAACATAGTCCAGGAACGGCTCGAACGGATCCACCGCCGGTTTCTTACGTTCGCCCGGGGTGCGCTCACCATTGAGGTAGGCCCGGATCGTCTTCCTATC
>NZ_JBITWL010000069.1:0-2044 GCF_044543825.1 Gordonia sp. NPDC062954
AAGACCATTCGCAACTTCAACGCCCACCGGCCCCACCGCCGGTAAGCATCTCCCGAGAACACGACGTCACGCATCTCCTGAGACCGCACACGTCACCGTGGTTCGATCGCATCGTCGAGACATTGTGATGCGGAAATTCCGGCGCGTCGCCGAGGTCGACGTCGTGAACGGACGAGGCGGTGACGGAGGCGTGGACGTCTCCGTCACTTACCCCGACGGCCGGCTCGTTATCTACCAGTTGAAGTATTACCCCGAGGGCATGTCCGGCGGGTTCGTGGGACGTCGAGACAAAGTCAAGAAGTCCTTCGTGCGGGCGGTGAAGGAACAGGAGCCGCACGAATGGGTTCTGGTAGCCCCATGCAGCAACTTCACCACCCCCGAGAAGGGCTACATAAGACGCCTGCCCGAAGCCTTCACTCCAGCGGGGAAACGTCGACCCACTGTGGGATGGATGGGTCGCGCAGAGCTCAATCAGATGCTCATCGACTATCCCGAAGTGGACCGATGGTTGACGCTCAACCACTACCGACGCACCCGGCAGATCTTCGAGCAGGAACAGACCGCAGCCCAGCGGTTGGAATGCTAATGGAGATCCGGTTCCTCGAGGACGGTGAAGTCGTAGCCGCCGAGGAAGGAACGGTCACGGAGGTCCGCCAAGGAACTCACGGCTTAACCAGCGTGATGTCGTTCTGTGGGAGCCGGCTCACGGTGGCCGCAGAGATTCCGTATCGAGCCACGTCCGGCCAAGCGTCGTCGATGGACGTCGGATACAAGATTCGCGGGCTCAGTCCGCGCTCTGTCGCCGAACTGTTCAAAGTTCTTCTCGGCCTTCGCACATCCAAAGAGGTCGAGTTCCACATCGACGGCCGATTCCTGACCAAATACGGCCGATCTAGCGACGAAGTTGACAACGAAGACCCCGACTTGAAAGAGCAACTCATGGTCTACCGGTTCGCTGAGGACCTGGCCGCAGTCCTCGCATATACAAGGCAGAGCATGACGCTTCCCAACGGCTTCAGTGGGAACGACCGGGTCCATGCCCGGGTTGCCCGACTGCTACTTGATGGCCACATTGTGGCCTCGGCCCTGGCGCGAGGAGTCCGCGGACGCCTTCCCGACAGCGCTGAGCCCACCCAGGAGATCCGCAACACCCTGACAGAACGACGAAACATCCACTGGCCGGCTGGCCGGTACACCGCTCCGATCGTGGGCCGGAACTTTGACCTTCAAACGCTGGGAGATCTGCTCTGGACTCCACGCCGGCGACCACCGCCGGTCGGCACGGTGCGGCTTGTTGAGCCCCTTCCACGGTGGTGGCGTGGGGCCCGCAGCGATCGTGCCATCGGGACGGCGGACAACGCCGGCCAGGCGGTGCTGTACGTACTCCCGCAACTCGACGTGGGCCACGAGCTTCGCTGTTTTCGGGCGCTTGGCGGCCTGCTGGGCTTTCCACTGCGCCACCAACGCCCGATACTCAAGCTTCCCGCTCCTGGTTGCGGCGTTGCGCCGTAGCTCACGCGAGATCGTGGCCGGACTGCGCCCGATCCGCCGTGCGATCTCACGCACCCCACAATCCTGAACGCGAAGCAGCGCGATCTCTTCCCGTTCCGCGAAGGATAGATAGCGGCCCGAAGGCTCATCCAGACTCAGCGGCCTCATACCGCCAGCGTGGCGGAACCACCGTGTACCCACCGGCACCGACACACCGACAGCGATCGATGCCTGCGCCGTGCTCACCCCCGTCGCGACCACCCGCCAAAACTCACGTTGCACCTGCCGCGACGGCTCCGGCCGCCCCGGCGATCGCATCGCCGGCCGAAGTGCACGATCAGCACGCCACTGTCGACGAACACCTACCGGCACATCGCTGGTCTTCCTGCTCCAGTCCGCTGTAACCACGCCGCACACCTCCGAGAATCAGGGTGTTGCGACGACCAGTTGAATCCGCCCGTCGACCCACGATCGGTGTGGAAAATCAGCTTCTGCGCATCGTCATCACGCCATATCGCCTGCATACCGCCCCGCGTGGCGACCGCCATCTCGA
>NZ_JBITWL010000070.1:0-1801 GCF_044543825.1 Gordonia sp. NPDC062954
ACGCCGATCGACTACGAAACCAGCTACCGTGAGCGCGTCACCCCCGAAACGGAGGTGGCATAACCAAGGCCTCCACTCGACCCAGGACGATTCAATCTGACAGAAACCTTTCCGTGTTACACGAGCCGGGAGCGCCCTTCGCGCGCAACCGCAAGGTCAGCCAAGAGGGTCGCGATCGTTGCTGGTCAGGGCACTTTGGGGAGGATTCGTATGGACGGTTGAACGTCGAGAATCGTACAAACATACGACACCCGAGGCGCGGTAGTTAGCGGACGGAACCCCAACAAGAGACAAGGGCGCGAGTGCGCAGAAGTCAGACATGGTTGATACCTTCGTTCGGTTCCCGCAACCCTGCGCCGCATTACGGCGGGCGACGTGGCGGGTCACAATGGTGAAACCGACGAGTGCGCGGTGTCGGAAAGCATTCCGCTGGACAGCCTCTGAGCGACGCCGCTAGCGGTGACGCCGCGAGGAGCTCGCTTGTCGCTGGCGATGATGGTGGCGAAATCGATGAGTTCTTGTGCGGTGGTGAGCCGACCTCGATGCTGAGGCCAGCCGTGGAGAGCGTGGCACCAGTCGATAGGCACGACACCTGCACCCCACCTCGCCCCGAGCAACCCACCCGCGATCGCGGCCACGGTATCGGTGTCGTTGCCGATCCGGATCGCGGCATACAGCGTGTGTTCGAGGTGCGTCGCGTCGTCGGCCGGGGTCTGCGTGATCGCCGCTGTGGCCGCCTGCAGGGCGGTAACCGTGAACCCGTTGGGGACGAACACCTTCGGATCGCAGACCAGGGCGTCGCCGAGCCATCGCTGCCACTGTGCTGCGTTGTCCGCGGGTAGGAGGTCGAGACCGGCGAAGACGTCGATGCGTCCGTCGAGCACCGCCACCCGAATCGCCTCACACCACAGCACACACGAGTCGCCGGCGAGCGGATCGGCATGGGTTAGCGACGCGACCAGACGCGCAGCATCTGCGAGCCGATCGCGGTCGTCGAGATGCGCCAACGCGACCGGTGCGGTGCGCATCAGCGCGCCGTTTCCCGCGGAGCGCGGGCGGGCGTCGGCGTAGCGCCGGGACTCCTCACGCATGATGCGGCTGACGCCCCGCTCACCCGAGTCGAGGCGGCGGCGGGTCGCACTGAGCACCGCGCGGGTTTGAGTGCCGACATCGGGTGGACCGCCGTCGAACCAGCGCAGGAAGTTCTCGCCGACGGCGTCGAGGGCGTCGTCGGAGTTGAGGTCGGCGCCGGTGGCGGCGACGAGGGCGATCGCCAGAGCCATCGAGGTGTCGTCGCTCCACTCGCCGGGCGCGAAGTCACCGAGGCCGCCGCCGAGCATCTGCGGGGTCTCGTCCGCGCGCAGGATGCGGGACTCGAATTCGTACGGGACACCGAGGGCGTCGCCGACGGCGGTGCCGAGGAGAACGCCTGTGGCGCGGTCGAGTTGGGTGGGGGAGAGCGGCAAGGAGGGTCTCCTGTTGGGGGGATTTGCGTGTGAGTACTGGTCTCGATACGCTCGCTCGCCCAGGGGCTCGCGGGCTACTCCTTGGATCGAGTAGCGGCGAACGGAGTGAGTCGCGTATCGAGATCGACCTGCAGTTGGGGTGCGGCGGCAGCTGCTGGTCGCGTATCGAGATCGACCAGCAGTTGGGGTGCTGGTCTCGATACGCTCGCTCGCCTAGGAGACTGCTGAATAATTGGGGGTGGATTCCGGCGCGGGAATGCGCTGGTTTTGGCCGCCGTGCTGGGATCCTGAGGTTATGCAGGGTGAGTCGGATCGCCAGGGTGAGTTTCTGGATG
>NZ_JBITWL010000071.1:0-1646 GCF_044543825.1 Gordonia sp. NPDC062954
AGCCTGGATCCGTGGATGAATCCGGGGTGTCGATAACGTGAAAATGCCCTCTGAGCTGGAATGATTGGTGGTGTTGAGACACAAAACATTCCAGCTCAGAAGGCACTTCCAGTGAAAGTATCGCATACGTTCTCCGCCACGTCCGCTATCTTCGACGACGACAACCTGGTGTCGCATGCCGGACTGGTACCGGTCATGGCGGTGGCCGAATCGACCGGGTTGGCCTCATCGCTGGGCGACCGGGTCGACCTCGGCACCACTCAGGTCGCCTCAGCCGGGGCCAACCTCGCGCCGAAACTGTTAACCGTGATCGCCGGATTGTGTTGCGGCGCTGACAGTATCGACGACCTCGGGATGGTCCGCAGTGGTGGGCACACCCGCCTGTTCGACCGCGTGTACGCCCCAGCCACCATCGGGCAAACGCTGCGCGAGTTCACCCCCGGCCATGCCCGAGCGCTCAACGCGGTGATGACCCAAACATTGCCGGCGATGTGCGCCACCGCGGGTCTACTACCCGCCGACGGGTCCCGGGTGTTTGTCGACATCGACTCGCTGCTGCGCCCGGTCTACGGCTACCAGAAAGAAGGCGGCTCGTACGGGCACGCCAAGATCGCCGGGCGTGAACTCCTACGCAAAGGACTGTCCCCGCTCATCAGCACCCTGTCCGCACCCGGGCATCCACCGGTGATCGGCAACGCCTGGCTGCGTGCGGGACGTACCGCCTCCGGTAACGGGGCAGCACGAATGATCGCTGAAACCCTGACCACCGCACGCCGGTGTGGAGCGAGCGGGGAGATCACCGTGCGCGGCGACTGCGCGTATGGCACCGCCGCGGTGATGCGGACCTGCCAACGCCTCGGAGCAACATTTTCGCTGGTCCTGCGCACCAATACCGCGATCACCCGCGCCATCACCGCGATCGGAGACGACGCCTGGACCCCGGTGCACTACCCCGGGGCGGTCACCGACCCCGACACCGGCGAACTGATCTCCGATGCCGAAGTCGCCGAAACCACCTACACCGTGCAACCGAATTCCACCCACCCAGTCACTGCCCGACTCATCGTGCGCCGGGTCACAGCCCACCACCCCGCCGACACCGACACCCTGATGCCCGCCTGGCGGTACCACTCGTTTTTCACCAACACCACCGACGACACCGTCACCGCCGACATCACCCACCGCCGCCACGCCATCATCGAAACCGTGTTCGCCGACCTCATCGACGGCCCCCTGGCACACCTGCCCTCCGGAGTGTTCGGCGCTAACGCCGCCTGGCTCGCGCTGACCGCGATCAGCCACAACCTGATGCGCACCCTCGCCGCACTCACCAACGTTCCCAGGCTCCGCACCGCGCGTGGAGCAACCCTGCGCCGCACCCTGATCGCGATACCCGCCCGACTAGCGCGACCAGCACGAACACCAGTCTTGCACCTACCCCGCCACTGGCCCACCCAACACGCCTTCACCGTACTGTGGGCCGCAGTGAACACCACCTGACCCTCCACCCCCACCCGACCGCCCACGACCAGGAACCCTAGTGAAAAAGCTGACGCAGGTCAGTGAATGCCTCACGCCCACAACACAACCAGGCATTCATACACCACAACCCCACCCGCCCGACAACCCATCCACGGATTCAGGCT
>NZ_JBITWL010000072.1:0-1646 GCF_044543825.1 Gordonia sp. NPDC062954
CCTCGATCCACCGATTCGTATGCGCTCGGTCGGTGCGGGATAGGCGAAATGCCCTGTCTGAGTGACAGAATGGGACTTGCTTAGGGTTCCATCCGTACACGCAGAAGGGCATCTCGTAGATGCGATTGTCTCACAGTCATCCGGTCCGGTCTGCATCCTGTGATGATCCGAATCTCCTCGGCGCGGCCGGGTTGGTGCCGGTGATGACGCTGGCCGACCGCGCCGGCCTGTCAGAGTTGGCCCGCGAGTACTTGAGCGTGCCCACCGACAAGGGCGCCAACCCTGATCGGAAGGTTTTCTCGCTGGTCGCGGGGATGGTGGCCGGCGCGGACAGCATCGACGACATGGCGGTGTTGCGGCACGGCGCGATGGGGAAGGTGTTCGATCACCCGTATGCCCCGTCGACGTTGGGGTCGTTTCTGCGCGAGTTCCGGTTCGGGCATGTCCGCCAGATGGATGCGATCGCCACCCGCGTGTTGTCCGGCCTGCATGCCCACACCCCGGTGCTGGCCGGGATCGATGGGCCGGTGATGGTCGATATCGATGACTCGATCATCGAAGTCCACGGCCCGGCCAAACAAGGTGCCGGGTTCGGCTACACCCGGGTGCGTGGGCTGAACTCGGCTATCACTACCCTCACCTGTGGTGATGGGGCACCGGTGATCGCGGCTCAACGCCTCCGTAGAGGGACGTGCAGTTCCGCGCGTGGGGCTCATCGGCTGATCGCCGACACGCTGGCCAGCGTGCGGCGCCTACGCAGCGCTGACGCGTCGGGACCAGTCCTGGTGCGGGCGGATTCCGCGTTCTACGGCCACCGTGCGGTCAACACCGCAATCCGGGCCGGCGCGCAGGTGTCAGTCACCGTGCGCCAAGACCCGCGCATCCGGGCGGCGATCAGCGACATTCCCGCCGAGGCGTGGACGACGATCGAGTACACCGACGCCATCTACGACCCCGACACCGAGCGGTGGGTGTCACGGGCCGAGGTCGCCGAAATCGAGTTCACCGCGTTCACCTCCAAAGCCAAGCGCCTGCAGGTGCCCGGCCGGCTGGTGGTACGCCGCATCCCCGACTTCGCGCCCGAGGCAGACGGCTTGTTCGATGTGTGGCGCTTTCACGCCTTCTTCACCACCAGCGACCTCGATACCGTCACCGCCGACAAGACCCACCGCGCACACGCCATCATCGAGCAAGTCCACGCCGACCTGAAAGCCTCCGCACTGGCGCATCTGCCATCGGGGAAGTTCAACGCCAACGCCGCCTGGCTGGTCTGCGCGGTCATCGCCTTCAACCTCACCCGCGCCGCCGCCTGTCTCGGCGGGAAACGCCTCGCCAAAGCCACCACACCCACGGTCCGCCGCACCCTGATCTGCATACCCGCACGCATCGCCTCCTCAGCGCGACGCATCACCATGCACCTACCCGCCCGATGGCCGTGGGAAACCGAATGGAACCTGTTGTTCAACAACACGATCGGCCGAAAACAGTCAGCCTGACCCCTAACCGCCCGGCCCAGCGGCCCCGAACCCGAAACCCAGTGAAACAAGCCGACATCAGAGATCGGCAACTCCCACGCGCCCGCCACCCGGGCCAAAGGTGCTCAACACCTTTCACGACACTTTAAAAAGCCGATCGGTGGATCGAGG
>NZ_JBITWL010000073.1:0-1565 GCF_044543825.1 Gordonia sp. NPDC062954
CACACCGAACGGAGGTGCCACCGACCTAGAACATCCCGCACAGGGTGGGGACTTTTACCTGGCCACCAGCGGGGACATCAAACTGGCCGTTGACAGAGCTGTTGAACTGGGCTCGTGTGAAGTCTGCCTGTCCGCCGTAAAACTCGGCTCTCGGAAATAGGAGGTTTTCCCCGTGAAATTGAGTGCCGTCAAAGGACGTCCTTGCGCCGTGGAACTTCGCCAAAGTGAACGTTGTCGTTTCGCCGAGGAATGTGCAGCTGCCGAAGTTGGCGTTGTGGAACGAGGCTTCGGTGAAGTCGTAGTTGAGGTGTTGCCAGGATTCTCCGGGCGGGTTGGGGCGCAGGTGTGCGGTGATGGTGCTGAGGATGGTGTCGCGGACGGGTTGGTCGGGTTGGCGGCGATCGGAGTTCGGCGTCGGGTCGGGGTTGTAGTTGGGGTGGTCGGTGCGTAGGTAGGTGCAGAGGATGTTGATGCAGGTTTGGGCTTCGGCGTGGGTGTTGATGCGGAGGTTGTTGGGGAGGTCGAGACGTAGCCAGTCGTCGGCGAGGGCTGCGATTGCGTAAGCGCCGGCTTGGCTGATGGTGGTTGTGGTGTTCGCGAGTTGTTCGACCGCTGTGGTGTATCGGGCGCGGAGTTCTCGGATGGTTTCGGCGTTGTCGCGTCGGTCGTCGACGTGTTGTCGTGCTTCGCGGTCTTTGCCGCCGTTGTGGAAGGCTAAGGCGCCGGCGGTGAGAGCTAGGAGTCCTGCGGTAGTGGCACCGTAGGGGATGGCGGCGGCTTTGAAGAATTCGCCCCAGTTTTCGTCGTCGGCGAGTGCCCAGTAGAGGCCTGGGGGTACGAAGTAGAGGCCGATGATCAGGAGTCCGAAGAGGGCCCATTGGATCTGATGTTTGTTGGGTTTCGGTTCGGTGTTGAGTTTCGGTTCGGCGGGCGTCTTTTCGTCAGGAGTCGGTTTGGGGAGTCCCATTGCGTTGCCTACCTACCGGCGGTCATGAGGAGTGGGCGGTGAGCGACAACTCTACTTGGTTGCGGGAGCAGAACTGGCGGTGTGTCGAGCGCGGGGTCAGGCCGGCGGCCTGGCTCACCGCCGTTTAGGCGGTGCCGTAGATGGGTGTGGTGGTGAGGATGAGGCATGCGCACTTTCCGTCGTCGGCGACGATGTTGGCGCGGATGACAGCGCGCCAGGTTTGTCTGGAGTAGAAACACTGTTGCAGGACTCGCAGCGACGATAGGGGAACCCGGTGAGGGAAAGCGGAACGGGCACGTCAGAGCCGGATCACCAGTTGCAGCGCGTCATTCAGGCTGTTGCAGCAGCCGAAGCGAAACTGCGAGGAAAACTCGACTTCAACCGCGAGGATCGTTACGCCCTCCAGGCGCTGCAGCTGTCGAAGCTCCCTACTTCAGCCGCCCGCCGCAAGTACTGCGCGCGTTTCTATCGATGCGAGCACGTGGATGCGGAGACCGGCTTAACCTCGATCCACCGATTCGTATGCGCTCGGTCGGTGCGGGATAGGCGAAATGCCCTGTCTGAGTGACAGAATGGGACTTGCTTAGGGTTCCATCCG
>NZ_JBITWL010000074.1:0-1414 GCF_044543825.1 Gordonia sp. NPDC062954
CTCGGCGCTGGTGGTGGATGTGTTGCGGCGCAGCTCGTCTGCTGCGTCGCGGGCGGCCTGACCGGGTGGGATGCGTTCTTTGCGGCGATGTGGCCGCCGGCTGCTGGAGGCGCCGGCCTTGGCCAGGGTGTCGAGTGCGACGACGTGCCCGTGATCACGCACCTGCGCTCCCGACCCCGCAGCAGCCAGTCGGTGACGGGCTATCACGATGCCCGAAACGGTGGCGATATCGATGTGCCCGTCGCCGAGGCGCTCGTTCACGGTGACCTCACTCATCGCCACCTCCGGCGGCACCGAGTACTGATTGCCTCGCCACGCCACCAGTGCCTGGCGAGACACGGTGCGCGTCTCGGTCACCGTGGCCGGATACGGCGCGGTGGGCGGCGGTCTCAGGGGTTCGCGTTTGGCCACGGTGATCACACTCGCCCGACCATCAGAGGTGGGGCGCATCCGCACATCCGAGCGGGTGCGGCAGAACGTATCGCAGCTGGTTTGCGCCTGCTCGGCAGTGACCTCATCGGGCAGGGTTCGCCACCACCGTTGCGCGGCAGTGTGATTGGACTTCTCCACCACACCTTTGCGGTTGCCTCGACGGGGTGGGCACACCTGCACTGCTACTCCGTAGTGTTTGGCGACGCCGGCGAATTCGGCGGTCAAAGCACCGGTCGAGGGGTGACATACCGTGGCCATCCGGTCAAAGCGCCATGACTTGGTGACCCCACCGAGTCGGCGGGTGATGCGGTCGATACCGGCGATCACCTGTGGTCGGGTCATATCCGGGGCCAGATAGCCGCGCCACTTGCCCGAATGCGCCAACGACCCGACGAGTAGATATGCTGTTGAACCCCAAGCCCATTCGGTCGGTGGGTTCGGCAGCTCCACCCAATCCCATTGGGTCTCTTCACCCGGCGGGTGCTCGATGATCGCATTTGCCCGTTCGGTGACCTGGGCACAGTCGGCACACTTCGGTCGCAGACCGCGCTGACGGATCTGACGGGTGAGCGTCTGATAGGACTGGGTGTAGCCGAGATTCTCGAGTTCGTCGCACAGCGTGCGCGACCACAGATGCGGATCTTCGCCCAGCCTGGCCGTCACATAGGCCATGAACGGTTCGAACGGATCGGTCTGCGGCTTCTTGCGTTCGCCCGGGGTGCGCTCACCGTTGAGGTAGGCCCGGATCGTCTTGCGGTCGTGGCCGGTGTGGCGGGCGATCGCCGAGATCGTCCACCCCCGTTTGTGCAGTGCGTGTACTTCCACATCGTTCTCCCGTGTCAACATGAAAGCGGGCCTCCCGAGGTAGCTGGTGAGTGGTCAGAGACCATCAGCATCACGGGAGGCCCGCCTACTCTGGCGGAGCCACACGGGTGGGGAATTTAGGTGAGCATCAGTGGGGAATTTCGATGAGCGCCGTCAC
>NZ_JBITWL010000075.1:0-1366 GCF_044543825.1 Gordonia sp. NPDC062954
GCGGCCTTAACCCCGAATCTTGGACACTGGGTGGGATTCATGCAGCGGTCAACAGTGTAGCACTGTAACGGTTTTCGTAGTTGACGGGTGACAGATAGCCGCACCAGGAGTGGCGGCGGCGCATGTTGTACCGCACCAGCCAGCCGAACACTTCCCGCTGGCACGTCACGGCATCAGGCCAGCAGCGGTCATCTTGCAGGACCTCACGCTTGAGAGTCGCGTTGAATGACTCCGCCAGCGCGTTATCGGCGCTCGTGCCGACCGCGCCCATCGACTGGGTCACCCCCAGTTTGTTACAGTGTTTCGCAAAATCCCTACTGGTATAAACACTTCCGTGGTCACTGTGGAAGATTGCACCGGCCAAACTACCCCGCGTCAGCTGGGCATTGGTCAGCGCCTCGGTGACCAGTTCGGTGCGCATGTGGTCAGCGATCGCCCAGCCGGCCAGGCGCCGCGAATAGCAATCGATGACCGTGGCCAGGTACAGATTCGTCCCATCCGCCAACGGCAGGTAGGTGATGTCTCCGACATACTTTTGGTTGGGCGCCGGCGCGGTGAAGTCCCGTTTGACCAGGTCAGCGACCTTCTCGTCGGCAGGCTCGGGGATCGTGGTGATGACCCGGCGGCGTCGGCGATAGCCGACGATGCCATGCTCGGCCATCACCCGCGCCACCCGCTTGTGATTGACCCGCTCCTGCGGTGGCACCCCGTCATTGAGCTCGGCCGTGATCCGCGGTGCACCACAGGTGCGGTCCTCATCATGAATCTCTCGAATACGTTGGGCCAGAACAGCATCAGACTCTTCGCGACGGGCCCGGGTCGGGGCGGCTTTGCGCCAGGCATAGAACGAGGAACACGCGATCTCGAGGAGGTCGCATAGCCACTTCACCGGGTAGGCGTCGAGGTGGTCGGCGACGAACTGGAAGCGGCTCACCAGTTCGTCTCCCCGGCGAAATATTTGGCCGCCTGACGCAGGATCTCGCGTTCGGTGGTCAACTTCGCCCGTTCGCTGCGCAGGGCGGCGTTCTCGGCCTCCAGGCGCGCCACCTTGGCCTCCACAGACTCCGGGCCATCCTCGGTGACCACCGGCCCCTGACGCGGTTTGAGCGGGCTCTGCGTCGCCCTGCCGTCCGCAGCGGTCTTGCGACCCGTGCCGTAGGTGGTCAACCACCCACGCAACGTGCCGCGCTCAACGCCGAGATCGGCGGCGATACCGCGGACCGTGGCCCCCGGCGTGGACTCGTACAACTCGACCGCGTCTCTGCGGAACTTCTCCGAATAGTGCTTTCGGGCCATGTCTTGATCATCTCGCTTCCTCCCGCACAGATGCGGGATTCAACGTGTCCAAGATCCGGGGTCAACTCCC
>NZ_JBITWL010000076.1:0-1334 GCF_044543825.1 Gordonia sp. NPDC062954
TTGAATCGTCCTGGGTCGAGTGGAGGCCTTGGTTATGCCACCTCCGTTTCGGGGGTGACGCGCTCACGGTAGCTGGTTTCGTAGTCGATCGGCGTCTGGTAGCCCAGCGACGAGTGCAGACGCGTTGTGTTGAACCAGGCCACGTAGGCGGCGGTTTCTCGTTCGACGTCGCCGCATCCTGACCAGGTCCGACCGTCGATGAGTTCGGTCTTGTACAACCCGATCGTCGATTCCATCAGGGCATTGTCGAGGGCATCACCGACAGATCCAATAGAGCCGGTGATCTCGGCGTCGCGCAATGCTGCCGAGAACGCCAACGATGTGTACTGGCTTCCCGCATCGGAGTGATGCACCAAACCTGTTGTGGTGAAACCGAATATGCCTCTTCGTCGCGTTGACATCGCTTGCTCGACGACACTGGTCACCAACGGTGTGTGCTTGGTCGACATCACCCGCCACCCGAGTATCCGCCGCGAGTACACGTCCACGAGGAACGCCACATACACGAACCCCGCCAACGTCCACACATACGTAAAATCGGCCACCCAAAGCTGATCCGGTGCATCGGGACGATCCCATTGCCGATCAACATGATCCGGGAAACGAGGCGCCCGATCATCGCGGGTGGTCGTCGTGGTGCGGTGCTGGCCGCGGACCGCACCGGCGGCACCGCAGATCCCCATAAGTCGACCGACCTGATCGCGGCCCATCCGAACCCCGGCACGATCCATCGCATGCCACATTTTGCGGACGCCGTAGACGCTGCGGTTGCGTTCCCACACCTGGTAGACCGCGTGCGCCTCGTAAGCTTCTGCCAGCACCGATTCGGGGACCTGGCCGGCTTGTTTGCGTGCGTAGTAAGTGGACGGGGCGATCTGCATCCCGTGCTCGGTGAGCACGCGGCAGATCGGGTCGACCCCGAACCTGGCTTTGTGAGCGTCGATGTACTCGACGATCACCGCAGTCGGCGGTCGACCTCCGCCGCTGCGAAAAACGCGGATGCTGTCTTCAAAATCTCATTTGCCCTACGTAATTCGGCATTCTCGCGCCGAAGAGCACGCACCTCGGACTCATGCTCGGCGACCGTCTTGGCGCCCTCGGCCGAGTCGATCGGGGCGTCCTTCTCGATCCAATTGCGTAGCGTCGCGGGGTTGATGTCGAGCAGTCCGCCGACGTGCTTGCGGGCGCTGAGTTTGGACTCACCCGCCTCCTTCAGACGGTCGTGATACATCCGAACCGCCCGCTCACGAGTCTCCTGATCGAACTTGCGTGGTGCAGCCATACCGACATTCTCCTGGTGAGATCACGGTCTCCACCAGACCCAGGACGGCTCA
>NZ_JBITWL010000077.1:0-1207 GCF_044543825.1 Gordonia sp. NPDC062954
GGTTGGTGGGTCGTGGTCCACTGTAGGGCGAACTCGGCGGGGGTGAGTCCGTGGTGGGCCGAATGGGGTCGGTTGGCGTTGTAGTCGATCCTCCAGTCTTCGATGATGACCCGGGCTTCGCGCAGGGAGTCAAAGCGCCAGGAGTTGAGCAGCTCGTCGCGCAGGCGGCCGTTGAACGATTCGATCCAGGCGTTCTGCCACGGGGAGCCGGGGTCGATGAATAGTGATCCGGTGCCGTTGAATCGGCACCAGTCGTTGACGGCGTGAGCGACGAATTCCGGTCCGTTGTCGAACCGCACGTAGCACGGTGGACCATGTATCAGGGCCAGGCGGTCGAGAACGTCAACCACGCCATCGGCGTTGATGACGCGGTCGACGTGGATCGCCAGGGCTTCGCGGGTGAACTCGTCGATCACGTTGAGCATTTTGATGGTTCGGCCGTCGGCGGTGGTGTCGAATTGGAAGTCCATCGCCCAGATCACGTTCGGCCGGATTGGGCACATCGCCCCAACCGCGGTCCCGATTCCGGTGAGCCGTTTCTTCCTGCGGCGCTGGGGAACTCGCAGCCCCTCCTCGCGCCACAGGCGGCGGATGCGTTTGTTGTTGACCGTGAAGCCCGCTTTGCGCGCGGCGATCGCGGCGCGTCGCCAGCCCCAGCGGGGCCGGTCGGTGGAAAACCCACGTAGCCAGGACCGCAGCTCGGCTTCCTCCGCGGTGATCGGCGCTGGGTGCAGTCGCATCGTGGAGCGGTGGATGCCCACCACAGCACATGCTCGCCGCTCAGATACCCCGAACCGCTCACGCAGCATCGTCACGGCGCTGCGCTTGCGGTTCGGGGTCAGAAGTTTCCCGACGAAACCTCCTTGAGCATGTCGATATCGAGGGCCTGGTTGGCGACCAACTTCTTGAGCCGAGCGTTCTCAGCTTCGAGTTCTTTGAGGCGTTTGACGTCATTGGCCTTCATGCCCCCGTACTGGGCCACCCAGCGATGCCAGGTCGACTCTGTGACCTCCAGATGCCGGCACACCTCAGCCAACTCCTGCCCGGTCCCGAGGAGCTTGTTGCCCTCGGCCAGCTTGCGGATGATCTGATCCGGCGTATGCCGCCGGCGCTTGCTACCTGCCATGTCGTCGTCGATTCTTCCTGCCCAAACACTCGGGCAACAGAGTCGCACAACAACTGGACCACTACGAAGGGCCCACCTCAC
>NZ_JBITWL010000078.1:0-1188 GCF_044543825.1 Gordonia sp. NPDC062954
CTGAGAGGTGATGCGTAGCCGTTGCGGCGAATTCCATGATCCTATGCTGCCGAGAAAAGCCTCTAGTGAGTTGGTACACGGCCCGTACCCCAAACCAACACAGGTGGTCAGGTAGAGAATACTAAGGCGATCGAGAGAACTGTGGTTAAGGAACTCGGCAAAATGCCCCCGTAACTTCGGGAGAAGGGGGACCCATCCCGGTGACCGCCCTCGCGGTGTGAGCTGGTGTGGGTCGCAGAGACCAGAGAGAAGCGACTGTTTACTAAAAACACAGGTCCGTGCGAAGTCGTAAGACGATGTATACGGACTGACGCCTGCCCGGTGCTGGAAGGTTAAGAGGACCGGTTAATCACTTCGGTGGTGAAGCTGAGAATTTAAGCCCCAGTAAACGGCGGTGGTAACTATAACCATCCTAAGGTAGCGAAATTCCTTGTCGGGTAAGTTCCGACCTGCACGAATGGCGTAACGACTTCTCTGCTGTCTCAACCACAGACTCGGCGAAATTGCAGTACGAGTAAAGATGCTCGTTACGCGCGGCAGGACGAAAAGACCCCGGGACCTTCACTATAGCTTGGTATTGGTGTTCGGTTCGGTTTGTGTAGGATAGGTGGGAGACTGTGAAACTCGCACGCTAGTGTGGGTGGAGTCGTTGTTGAAATACCACTCTGATCGTATTGGACTTCTAACCTCGGACCCTGATCGGGTTCAGGGACAGTGCCTGGTGGGTAGTTTAACTGGGGCGGTTGCCTCCCAAAATGTAACGGAGGCGCCCAAAGGTTCCCTCAGCCTGGTTGGCAATCAGGTGTTGAGTGTAAGTGCACAAGGGAGCTTGACTGTGAGACGTACATGTCGAGCAGGGACGAAAGTCGGGACTAGTGATCCGGCACCAACGTGTGGAAGTGGTGTCGCTCAACGGATAAAAGGTACCCCGGGGATAACAGGCTGATCTTCCCCAAGAGTCCATATCGACGGGATGGTTTGGCACCTCGATGTCGGCTCGTCGCATCCTGGGGCTGGAGTAGGTCCCAAGGGTTGGGCTGTTCGCCCATTAAAGCGGCACGCGAGCTGGGTTTAGAACGTCGTGAGACAGTTCGGTCTCTATCCGCCGCGCGCGTCTAGAAACTTGAGGAAACCTGTCCCTAGTACGAGAGGACCGGGACGGACGAACCTCTGGTGTGCCAGTTGTCC
>NZ_JBITWL010000079.1:0-1120 GCF_044543825.1 Gordonia sp. NPDC062954
CTAGTGTTGCGCGTCGTTAATTCGCTTACAGGCGTTCGGGTGGAAGAATTGCCGTATGCCCACTTCGGCGTTGGTTCTCGATGATGATTCGCGCGCGGTGTTGGAGTCGTGGACTCGATCATCGACGGTGAGTGCGGGTCTGGTTGAGCGTGCCCGCATCGTGTTGTCGGTTGCCTCGGGCTCCGGCACGTCGGCGACCGCCAGAGCGTTGTCGGTGTCTCGGCCGACGGTGATCAAGTGGCGGGATCGGTTCGTCGAACACGGGATCGACGGGCTGCACGACGAGCCACGCAGCGGCCGGCCCAAGACGATTGAGGACGCCGAGATCATCGCTGTGACACTGGAGTCACCACCCGAGCGGTTGGCGGTCACCCACTGGTCGACCCGGCTGTTGGCGAAACAGTTGGGGATCGGCGACGCGACCGTGGCCCGTGCGTGGCGACGGTACGGGATCAAGCCATGGCGGCGCGAGACGTTCAAGTTTTCGACCGATCCCGAGTTGGAGGCCAAGGTTCGCGATGTCGTCGGCTTGTATTTGAACCCGCCCACGAACGCCGTGGTGCTGTGCGTGGATGAGAAGAGCCAGATCCAGGCGCTTAACCGCACTCAGCCGATCTTGCCGATGCGGCCGGGTCTGCCGGAGAAGGCTACCCATGACTACAAGCGCAATGGCACCACGACCTTGTTCGCTGCACTCGAAGTGGCCACGGGATCGGTGGTCGATCGATGCTACGAGCGTCACGGGAAGGCCGAGTTCCTCGACTTCATGAAGATGGTGGCCAGAGCCTATCCGCGCCGCAAACTGCACATCGTGTGCGACAACTACCACACCCACAAGCACGCCGACATCACCACGTGGCTGGCCAAGAACCCGAGGGTGACAATGCATTTCACCCCAACATCGGGATCATGGCTCAACCTGGTCGAGGTGTTCTTCGGCATCATCACCCGCCAGGCCATCCGGCGCGGTTCCTTCGATTCCGTCCGAGAACTCGTCGCCGCGATCCGCGCCTTCATCGACGGCTGGAACGACCGCTGCCACCCATTCGTGTGGACCAAACCCGCCGAGGAAATACTCGCCGGCGCGAAACGTAAACCAACTTCAGACGCGCAACACTAG
>NZ_JBITWL010000080.1:0-1096 GCF_044543825.1 Gordonia sp. NPDC062954
CGGTCACCGAGGTCGCGCGTGAACTCAACGTGCATGAGAACTTGTTGGGCAAGTGGGTGCGCGCTGAACGGATGCGCGATGGTGTCGCCGACGAGGTGCGCAACGCCCCACCGGATCGGGACTTGTCGGCTGGTGAGCGCGCGGAGTTGACTCGGTTACGCGCGGAGCTCGCCGAGAGGGATCGCGATTTGGCGTTCCTGAAAAAAGTATCGGCGTACTTTGCGGCGCAGCAACATCGGTGAGCAAGTTCGAGCTCATTGCCGCGGAGTGCGCCGACCACGAGATCACGAAACTGGCGGAACTGCTGGGTGTTTCACGATCAGGATTCTACTCGTGGGTGGATCGGCAACGACGTACGGAGTTGACACCTCGCCAGCAGCGCCGCCGGGATCTGGAGGTGAAGATCCTCGCCCATTGGCAGGCATCCACCCGTACCTATGGTTCGCCGAGGATCACCGCCGATCTACATGCCGAGGGCGTCGCGGTCTCGGAGAACACCGTCGCCAAGATCATGGCCGAGATGGGTATCGAGGGCATCAGCCCACGCACCTTCAAGGTCAAGACCACCGAGGTCGATCAGACGGCGACATTCCCGCCCGACCGGGTCGGGCGAGCGTTCGACCAGGGGGGCATCGACCTGGTCTGGACCTCTGACATCACCTACCTGACCTGCGGTGAAGGCGACGCATACCTTTGTGCGATCCGCGACGAGCACTCGCGTCGGGTGCTCGGCTGGTCGCTGGCCGATCACATGCGCACCGAGCTGGTCGAGGCGGCCGTGGACGACGCGGTGTTCACCCGAGGCGGGTCGGTGGCCGGCACCATCCTGCACAGCGACCGGGGCAGTCAGTACACCAGCCACGACATGGCCGCCGCATGCGGCAAACATGGCTTGCGGCGCTCGATGGGCGCGACAGGGATCTGCTGGGACAACGCCGGCGCCGAATCGCTGTGGTCAACCGTCAAGCACGAATACTACAAGCGACACGCGTTCACCACCTACGCGAATCTTACTGCAGGACTTGACAATTACATCCGATTCTACAATCATGACAGGAGGCACAGCTCGCTGGGGATGATCTCGCCTATCGACTTC
>NZ_JBITWL010000081.1:0-1085 GCF_044543825.1 Gordonia sp. NPDC062954
GTTCATCCGTCCACGTTGACCTACTGGCGGCGGCGGCTGGCGGCCAGTGATCGGCCACACCGTATTTTCGAGGTGGTGCGTGAGGTCATCACCGCGACCGGGGTGCTCACCGGCAAGAATCGTCGGGCCCTGGACTCGACGGTCCTCGATGATGCGGTGGCCCGCCAGGACACCGTCACCCAGCTGATCGCGGCGATGCGGCGGGTGGCGCGCGAGGTCGATGGCGCCGGCGCGGTCGTGGCACAGCGTGCGACCCGGCTGGCGACGGTGGCTGGTGCCGGCTATGACCAGCCGGGTAAGCCGCGGATCGCCTGGGATGACGAACAGGCACGAGATCAGCTGGTCAGCGCGTTGGTCAGCGACGCGTTGGCCGTGCTCGACGGCCTTGATCGCGAGAGGATCGAGACTGCCGGCAGCGAGGCCCAGAAGCAGGCGGTGGCGTTGTTGGCGTTGGTCGCCGGTCAAGACGTGGAACCGGCTGAGGGCTCCGATGGCACCGACGGACGCTGGCGCATCGCCGAGCGCACCGTCACCGATCGGATGATCTCCACGGTCGACCCTGAGGCCCGCCACGCCCATAAGACCCAGTCACGCCGCCAAGACGGGTTCAAAGCTCACGTGGTGGTCGAACCCGACACCGGGCTGATCACGGCGACAGAATTGACCAAGGCCGCCGGCCCGGCCAATTCCGATGCGGCGGTCGGGGCGCGGTTGTTACCCACCGATCCCACCGCACCGACCCAGGGCGGGCAGGTCCTCGGTGATTCGGCGTACGCCACCGGAGCGATGTTGGCGAGCTTGGCAGAGACGACCTGGGAGGTGGCGCTCAAACCGTGGCCGTATCGCCCGGCAATCCCGGGCGGGTTCGTCATCGATGACTTCTCCTACGACCCCGCCACGCACACGCTGACCTGCCCCGCCGGTGTGACCCGGCCGGTCACCGCCAGCCATCACGCCACCTTCAGGCAGGCCTGCACGGGGTGTGCGCTACGGGCACGGTGCACCACCTCGGCCAAGGGCCGCTCCGTCCACCTCGGTGAACACCATCGGCTCCAGCGTGACCATCGAAAACAGTTCACCAACAA
>NZ_JBITWL010000082.1:0-1012 GCF_044543825.1 Gordonia sp. NPDC062954
CCGAGCGGGTGACCTGCATCGTGATGGAGGCCACAAGCGACTACTGGAAACCCTACTATTTCCTCCTCGAAGAACTCACCAGCGAAGGGGTCGAGCTGATCCTGGCCAACGCGCGTGCGGTCAAAAACGTGCCCGGCCGCAAGACCGACGTCAACGACGCGACTTGGCTGGCCGATCTGGCCGCGCACGGCTTGGTGCGCGCCTCGTTCGTGCCGCCCCCGCCGATTCGGGAACTACGTGATCTGACACGCACCCGCACCATCGTGGCCCGCGAACGGGTCCGGGAGATGACCCGACTGGAAAAGCGGCTGGAATCACCGGGTATCAAACTGTCGGTGGTCGTGTCCGACCTCGACGGTGTCTCCGCGCGACGCATGCTTGACGCCCTGGTCGCCGGGGAACGCGATCCTCTCGTACTGGCCAACCTGGCCGTGCCACAGATGTATCGCAAACACGAGCAGCTCGTCGATGCGCTGACCGGCCGGTTCAGCGATCACGACGCGTTCATGATCGGGCTGCACCTGCAACGCATCGATGAACTGGCCGCCACGATCACCACCCTCGACGACCGAATCGAGGAGGCGATCGCCCCTTTTCGCCTAGCCCGTGACCTGCTATGCACCATTCCCGGGGTCTCCACCGTGGTCGCCGATATCATCATCGCCGAAACCGGCGGCGACATGAGCGTGTTCCCCACCGCCGATCACCTCGCGTCGTGGGCCGGCGTGGCACCCGGACAGCACCAATCCGCAGCCCGCAAAACCAACGCTAAAACCAGGCCGGGAGACTGCTACCTCAAGGGCGCTCTGGGTATCGCATCAATGTCGATCGCCCGCAGCAACGCCCACACCCACATTGCCGCCCGCTACCGACGCCTGCGATCACGCCGCGGCTTCAGTCGCGCCCTCGTCGCCACCGAACGCGAAATCCTCGTCGCCGTCTGGCACATGCTCACCACCCACACCGACTACCACGACCTCGGCGAAAACCACTACCAACATGCCCACGCCCA